>NZ_JASSUA010000005.1 GCF_030227115.1 Marinobacter sp. SS13-12 | reverse complement strand
TCGCTCATCCCGCGTTGCGGGACTGACGCCCTCCATATCCCTCGCGCTTCCGACCTCCGGCCGGTGAAGGATGCCCGCTGAAAGCGGGCTCCCGGTGTCGGATCAACAGACGCTTGCGCGACTGTTTACCGATCCTCCAGGAGCGAGTGGCTCTGCCACACGCTCTAAAAGCGGGGTGAAGTGCTTCCCGCAGATCGATCCCGACCCCCCATCAACCTTGTTGCACCCTCAGACACCAGGGCGAGCCTTACAAGGTCTACTCGCTGCGCTGCGTTCCACCTTGCAAGGCTCGCCCCGGCGTCTGCTTCGACGGGTGCGGTTGATGGGCGGTCGGGATCTCACGACAGGGGAGGGGACTGGTCAGCATTCAGCAACGATGCGGCGGCAGAGCCGCGCTTGAGTTGATTCCGGGCTCTGCCCGGGCCCGGCGGCATCCGGACAATCAAGATCATCACAGGGCATAAGGCAAGCGGAGGCTTAGACCAATCGGCGCAAAGAGAACTGTTTTTATGGGGTTTTATTCTTTTAAAGGTATACATAAAGATTGACACAATAGCAAAATAAACCGATAATTATTACATGGTCAGCGGGGTGCTGGCCTCCGGGTTCGCCGCCGGTTATCGAGGCGAGTTAGGAGATTGTTCAATGTTGAAAGTCATTTCTACCCCCCATCTTGAAAACCGTGCTGCCTGGATCATGGCGCTGGAACTGCGTGACATTTTTGTGGCTCAGCCTGCCGCCCACGTTCGTCGCTACGGTCTGCACAAAGACGATTTCAACCTTGTGATCACTGATAACGCCGAGGCCATGAGCCGAGGCAAGACCCTGAACCGTTTTAGCCTGGGCGGCAATGAGGGCGATGTGATCGATTTTCTGGCGATCTGTAGCTGGTCGCTGAAAAAGGTCCTGGAGGTTTGCGCCTCATTCAACTGTGAGCCAACCAAGCACATCCGCCTGCGGGACCAGTTGAAGCTTTGGGGCTATCAGCGGGATGCGAAAATCGAGTTCTGCCCGTTCGCTGCTCAGCGAGTGAACCCACTGCAAAAACTACCTGCCAAATGGACGATTCCCCACGTTGTCCGTCTGCTGGCTCGGGATACCGATGCGGTCGTCAAAACCCAATGGGAGTTGACCGACGACTACAAAGCGGATGCCGACCGGAATTTTGGCCGTGACCACCGCCCTGATCGTCTGTCCTTGCTGCGCGAACTGGTCGAGGGCGGACGGGATTGGCGGATTCACGACGATCACTCTGGTCTGTCCATTTCCTACGGCCAGCGCTCTTACGCGATTGACCTCCCTGATCGGCTGATTGCCGCCTAACCCTTGCGGGGGCGAGAGCCCCCAACGGTTTCCGTCCGGAAACACCAAATCGATGAGGAATTGACACCATGGAACAGCACATCAAAATGAACGCCCTCACGATCTCTGAGAAGAACGTTCGCAAGGTATCTGCGGCGGAGGTCGAGGATCAGCAGTTAATCGCTTCAATCGGCTCTCAGGGGCTCCTACAGAACCTGATTGTGGTGAAGTCGAAGAAGCGGGGTAAGTATGAAGTGGTTGGCGGCGGTCGCCGTCTGGCTGCGTTGCAGCATTTGGCAGCGAACGGCGACATTGAAAAGGATTATCCGGTGCGTTGCGTGGTGAAAGATCAGAGCGATGCCACCGAGGCCTCCATGGCCGAAAACCTGAAAGCAGGTATGCACGACGCCGATTGGTTTGCCGCGTACATGCAGCTCAATGAGCAGGGCCTGAGCGCCGAGGACATTGCCAAGAAATTCGGGCACAGCGTTGCTGATGTTCGGAAGTTGCTCAAGCTGGGCGGTGTGGCTCCGGTGATCTTGGCGGCTTTCCGAAATCGTGAACTGGAGAAATCGGTGGTTATGGCGTTCACCGTGTCTGACGATCAGGAGAAGCAGGCGGCCGTGTTTGCCGAGTTGAAAGAGGGTTATCACTTGAGCGCGTGGGCGGTTCGCAGTCGCTTGCTCCCTGAGACCATGAAAAGCACCGAATCTGTGGCGCTGTTCGTGGGCTTAGAAGCGTATGAGCAGGCCGGTGGCAGTGTTGCGTCTGATCTGTTCCAGGATGTGGTTTACCTGAACGATCCCGAGCTGGTGCAGTCGTTGGCCGAGGCCAAGATGGAGGGGCTGATCGCTGAGAAGAAGGTCGAAGGCTGGAGGTGGGTAGAGCACCTGTTTGGAGGCTTCTGGTCTTCGCCGTTTGCGGCCATGCAGAGCGTTGAGCCAGAGATTGAGGTTGATCTGCCGGAGGCGGTGAACGTCCGACTGGCTGAGATCGATAGTGTGCTGAACGCCATGAATGAAAAACCCAACGACGAATGGACCGAGGAAGACGAGGAAGCTCATGATCGGCTGACGGAGGAAGAGGGCGATTTGCAGGCGCAAAAAGAAAACTCTCGGATATTTTCCGTTGAGCAGAAAGCGGGGACTGGTGTCGTGATCCTTATCAATCGGGAAGGGGAGCCGGAATACCGAGTAGGGATCGTTAAGCCAGAGGACGCCAAAGGCCAAAGCCAGGGCGAAGATGGAAGCGGTGAAGCTGACACACCCAAGAAGCCAGAGGACAGCGCAGCTCTGCTGAGTGATCTGAGGTCCTATGCCTTGCAGGCACTGCAAGCCGATCTCATGAATTCGCCGGAACTGTGTTTCGATCTGTCGGTGTTCAACATGGCTCTTCAACGGGTCGCTGGTAGCTACCTTAGATCATGCGACATCAATGTTGAGTGGGCCGATTTCAGCGCCAAAGACATTGCCGACACCAAGGCGGCGGAAAAGATTAAGACAGCGCGGGACGGTCTTAATCTGGCGTGGCTGAATGAGCAGGGCGAGGCGGCTATGTTCCGAGCGTTTCAGTCGTTGCCGATGCCTGACAAGCTCGCTATTCAAGTGTTTTGTGTGGCTCAGTCCCTGCGGTCGTCCAGCTCGGTGATTGCTGAGATTGTGAAGGAACAAATCAGCTTCGATCTGAGCGCGTTGTGGCAGCCGACCAAGGACAATTATTTCAAGCGGGTCAACCGCGAAAAGCTGCTGGATATTCTGGAAGAGCTGAAAGGCATCGACCTGGCTGCGGGTATGGCGACCGCCAAGAAACGTGATCTGGCTGAGCTACTGGACGGCCTTGAGGAATCCAAAGGGTGGCTACCGCCACAGATGCGGCCTGAGACCATGGAGGACTGAGGTTGGGGCGTGGGCCGGAGGCTGAGAGGCTTCCGGCCTTTATCTATTATTTCCTGAAATACTGGCGGCAGAGCAGCTTGCTGGCCCTCAACACAAACTCTCCAATAGCCCGAATCCTTGCTATGTCCCTATTGTCGGGATCCGAATTATCGACGTTAGATTCCGGTTTGAAACCGTTCTGAATCTGACCTTCAAGCAATTTTATGTGGTCTGGGTTCTCAAGGCTGTTTTCACCAATTCTGTCATCGTCCAAGGAAAAGGATCTGCTGACTCTGAAAAAAAGACTTAACACGGAGGTGCGTTGTCTTGTCGTCTTCAACGGTAAAATTCACGTACAAGCCAGGGGTGCTTCCATCGGCGCGATTCAAATCATAACCAGCTTTATAGCTGATTTCTAAATGGCGCTGCCCCCTTTCATAAACGCGGCTTACCGCATTGGGCCCAATAAATCCCAGTCGTTCAACAAGGGTCAGTCCTGCAAGAGCCTCGATGCCAATTAATGTCTTTGATACTACTTAACCTGGACACGCCTTTCCGGCCGGTAAAGGATCCCCGCTGATCGCGGAGCCCCGGAGTCGGATCAACAGACGCTTGCGCGACTGTTTGCCGATCCTCCAGGAGCGAGTGGCGTTGCCACACGCTCTCAAAGCGGGTGAAGTGGTTCCCGCAGATCGATGCCGGCGGCAGGTAGCTGGCGAGCACCTCTTCTTATCCATTTTTTATGGTTGCAATGGGTAGCCGTCGTTGACCTGATTGATCTGTGGTTCAACAGGCATTGGCAACGATTAAGTTCTGTAGCGGATCCATTTGAATCCGGACAGGTAGCTTGGAAAGCTTCTTCTTGAGCAGGTCCCGCGCCCCCTAACAACCCCTTGAGCACGGTGAGCACATTGAGTACAAGGGACGCGAGGACGGGGAGCACCGCATTGTTGGCTCAAGTCTCTGGAAAAAATGAAATATTTCTAAATCTAGCCACTCATATAACAGACATTTACCGCGATAGAAATACATCATATGGTGCTTATTAAAAATAGTGTATTGTCAATTCGGGTGGTTCAGTGGTGGTTGGATAATGCTCTTAATCACTCGTTGTAGTCGCTGAAGGATAAGCCAACAATGGCATTACTCGATGACAAACAAGGTTGAAAACAGCGATGGCGAATCAAAAGCAAGCAAGCGCAAGGCGCCCAAAGATGGCGGAAAGAGCGCAACGGCAAATGGACGTATTGTTTCCGAACATACCGCCGGAGTTGATCTGGATGCGTGGCAGGAACGACGGTTTTAGCACCGTACCGCGAACTTTGCCGATTGCCATGCAGGCAATCGATAACCAGACCAAAGGGACCCCAGCAGGCCATACGTTGTTTTGTCTGTGGGCGAGGTCGCCAGATCATCCTTTGGTGACCATTGAAAATCCGAACACCTTCGCCAGTGAAGCCGGATTCCACGGGGAGCGAGCTGTTCATACATGGCGCAAAAAGATGAAGATACTGGCCGATCTTAACTTTCTGTTGCCCAAGAATGGTCCATCCGGAGATTACCACTACGTGCTTCTGACTAATCCGAACGCAGCGGTTGAATGGATGTGGTCCCAGAACAAGGTGCAAGACCAGCTCTACGCACGGTTTATCGACCGAGTAACTGAGATTGGTGCTTACGGTGATATCCAGAATTTTCACGCGTATAGGGAGAGGCAGAAAGCCGAGCAGGCGAACGAAGTGCCGGCGCCTCCAGCCCCATCCGGAAGGCAAGAACAAGCCTGAACAACGAGTTTTCAGTGGCGTAGCTCAAACGGACAGAGCGTTCTGTTTTCGACACGCGAGAGTTAACTGACATTGACTAGCGTATGGGCAGAGAGGTTGAGGGTTCAAGTCCCTCCGTCACTCCCTTTCATGAGACGGGTGGGAAGCTATCCGTCGATTGCATCACCCCTGGCTGTCGGGCTATGCACGGCTAAGGGACACCCAACAAGGCAGGAATCAAAAGGCGCTCTGATGGCCTTCAATAACGATAAAACAACCTGGACGGATCCGGACACCAACACGGCGTATGCGTTATCCGCCTTTAGCTCGTTCGTGACGACTTACGAAATAAAACCGGACAAGGAGGCCGAGCCGTTTTCCGTTCCGGTGAGGGTGATTTTTTCAAACCACTGCTATTCGCGCGAACGAAAAGACGAACCTGCCAACCAGATCATTGACACGCAACACAGAAGGGACGGCACCATCGAGGAACGCGTTTTCTGCAAACTTCGGTGGGATTTTTGCCAGGCGCTTCCAATGATCATCGAAAATCTTGGCTTGCAGAAGTGTCTCGCGGGTGACCGAGAAATTATTTATCGGCAGGAACAGAAAAGCGGGGTAGTCGCTCACGATGGTTGGTATATCTGTATGAGACTGGATTACCGGGAGAAGAAAGACCCGGCCTTCGAACTCTGGGTCAGAAGCGTGCATTGGCGCCAAAATCGCCCGGTGGACATTCGAAACCACGGTGGGCAGAAATTTCGTCAACTGCTCTCGCAATTTGCCAAGAAAAAGGGCGTAGTCAAGCCCTAGAAAAGCGAAAACCCCGCATAAGCGGGGTTTTGGCTGATAAGTATCACTGCCGGGCATCTTGGTTATGACCACCTATGGTGGAAACCAGTACTAGTAACTGGTGTCATGGTTGCTACCCTTTTTAACGGGACACCGACTATCGCAAACCACACAGAGAGTATAAAAGCTTGATGGGGATACTGCAAGCCGGCTTCTTATTCCCATTCTCTGTCCGCTTTACTGGTCTAGACAATAATACTCCCAGTTCACCCCGCCGCTTTTCATGGGATGCTGACGAGCCCACTGCAGAATGGACAGGGAACTTGAGTTGCTTCCCAAGGCGCTTCTTGCTAGGAGCAAGAAAACAGAAAAACCTCTTCCGGCAGGCGATCTTGCCAATCTGGATACGCTTTTTGATTTTTCTTACAGGTCGGGCAGGCGAACCATCGACTCTTTGTATCGGCTTTGTTGTAAGTAATTAGCTTGGACCGATGGTGGGGTCCTTGTGGTTGAGGTGTGAGTTTCGGGCGTTCAATGTGGGTCACAGTTTTGGCCTTATTTCGCTCATTGGCCGCCGAAATCCTATCTTGCAGTTCCTCCTCTACTTGTTTTTCTACATCTGTATACGATTTGAGTGAGAGCCACTCGCGGGTAGCTTCTTCTTGCACCAGATAGGATCGCAAATCCTCCTTGGTCGGGAGGCTTTTCGTGAATGATCGAAGATCGACCTCAAGGACGTTGCAATGCTTTTCTCGAAACGTGGAAATCTTATCTTTGTTACAAAAATGGGTGACTGCGATCTCAATAATGAACTGTTCGCCACCCACGTTTGCAAGGATGTCAGGGATCGTCCCGCCAAACGATTTCTCACTGATTACCTCATTGAAGATAAGCAAACCTTTGCTGTGAGCTACGCGAGACGCCGTGTGGCTGTTGCCTCGATCATCAACGTCTTTCCTTGCAATAAGGGTCTCTGGGGCAAATATCCTTTTTTCTTCGCAGAGGATTTGCTTTGCCATCAGATGAATCGCGGTTTCAGTTCCGTATTCGCAAAGATCACTATCTTTGGCGTGAGCATGGGCGAAATGATGGGCATTCACCTCGCCCTTTCTTGCGATTAACTCTCTTTTGCAACCAGGGCAAACGCAATCACATCTTAAACCTGAAGGGACATCATCGACCTCGACTAGCCGTTCTTTTCTGAGGCCAAAAGGTATTTTGAAACTACTCATTGGTCGTCCATCCGTGGCTGCGCTTCAACTTTCACAACTAATTAACTAAACGTTGAAGCAATCTGTCTTGACGCCATAGTTATTTACTGGTGTCGGATAGGTTTATGTGAACAGAGACTACAGAGCAGGCTCTGTTTGATCAATTGTCGTAAGGCGTTAACTTGGGCGCGCCCTTCGGGGCGGGCTTCTCCGGGTTCGCTAATCGCTCATCCCGCGTTGCGGGACTGACGCCCTCCATATCCCTCGCGCTTCCGACCTCCGGCCGGTGAAGGATGCCCGCTGAAAGCGGGCTCCCGGTGTCGGATCAACAGACGCTTGCGCGACTGTTTACCGATCCTCCAGGAGCGAGTGGCTGTGCCACACGCTCTTAAAGCGGGGTGAAGTGCTTCCCGCAGATCGATCCCGCCCCCCCATCAACCTTTTTGCACCTTCAGACACCGGAACGATCCTTACAAGGTCTACTCGCTGCGCTGCGTTCCACCTTGCAAGGCTCGCCCCGGCGTCTGCTGCGACGGGTGCGGTTGATGGGCGGTCGGGATCTCACGACAGGGGGAGGCCTGGTCAGACTTCAGCAACGATGTGGCGGCAGAGCCGCGCTAAATCTAAGTCGGGCTCTGCCCGATCCCGGCGGCATCCGGACAATCAAGATCATCACAGTGCAAAAGACAAGCAAAACCTTAGACGGAATTGGGCCGTGGAAGCTCGTTTTTTATCCCTCAAAGGTATACACAAAGAGTGACGTATAAAACAAAATAATGGTATTATTATCGTGCACTTAGGGAATAGTCTAAGCGCCACGCTCGCCGGTGGTTCGAGGCGATGGGGTAACAAAAATGAACACCAAGCTGCAACTGGTCAAGTACGGAAAATGGATTATCGCCGTGCTGCTGTTGGCCACCATCTTGGGTTCCGAGGTGGATTTCCGGTTTGTGTCTAAGGATTGGACGCTGGAACTCCACATCAAGTAACCCTTCGGGGGCCGATGTTTGGCCCCCACTTTCTCAAGGAGAGGAATTGTGAAACAAGAAATGAAAGCGGTCGGGATCAGCCTTGCTGTCATCGGTACAGCCTTTGTAGCTACCTCAAAACTGGACGTTCGGGTTTCGGTAGTTAAAAACAGTTATTTGCACCTGGAGTGGCCCAGGAGCATGAGTAATCCGCTGATTACATTGGTGGCGGGAAAGATTCCACACCGACAATTAACACGCTGAAAAGATGCTTGAAAAGTTGACAATGTAAGCGCGTTAAACGATAATTAGAGGGTGGTCAACGAGTGTTGGTCCCCGCGTTTCGCCGGCGGTTTCGAGGCGAGTTAGGAGATACCCACCATGAGTGCAATCGCACCCTGTTTGTCAGACGCTCCGGCGTCCGTGTTCAAATTCCGCAAGACCCGTTTTCCCCATTACTTGAGCGCGTACCGCGCTGAAATCGAGCAAACCGTGTTTTCGGTTATGGCCGAATGGCAACCTCAATTTCGTGGCGCGCAGTGGCTCTATCTTGGCACTGACTCCGCAGGGTTTTTTATGGAGCCGGTAATCACCGAGCGGGTGAAGCTGTTCAACCCGCGCAATCTGGGGGCTGTTCGAGCTAATGCGGCCACCGCAGGGATGGCGCTGTCGCTGGTGGCGTTTACCCGCCTCGCCTGTTTCACAGGTGATCCGGTGTTCTACACCGCCTACAACCGGCTATGGCTCGACGCCATGGATTCGCCGTTCGCCAAAGACATTAAACGGCTCATTGCCTGAACCCACCGCGTCCCGCGAGGCATTGCCTCGCGGGTAAGGAGATTCCAATGGATACGTTGATTTATCTGCGGAGCGTTCAGGATCTGGCTATGTACGACTCTTTCGAGTTGGTGACGATCAGTAGTGAAACCGCAACGACTTATTCGGTGTTCGGTATGGCCGGAAAGCGCCGCGACAGTCTAGGTGATTTTGTGACTCGCCGTTACGCCTATTTATTTTTCGATTTGTGCGAAAGCACGCGAGACCTGAAGCGTGGTATGGAGGCCGTGCGAGGGGCGGGGAGGGATCGCCATGCGTCATTGTGATCATCTGGCAAGAACGGTAATTCGAGCCTTCAAGAAGCAGAAACCGGCCCGATTAGGGCCGATGTCTGGCAAACAATTCCGGGCTTTGGTGGCCCAGATTCAACAACGTAAGGAGACAGCGGCATGAGTTTTCGAGGGAAAGAGGTTCGGTTTACCAAAAGATTTCTGCGGGACACAGGGCAGGTTGTTGGCGATATGCCTTTGAAACGGGGCACCGTGATTCGGGAGTTGCCGTTAGAGGGGGGCAAGTTTCTGCTGACCATCGAGGACGCTGCATTCGGTGAGTGGAAGTCTCACAGTTCGAATGTGGAAGTGATTCCGAATTTTCGGATTGTTAGTGCAAACGATGAAGTTCTGGAGAATGATTTACTCCAGGAACAGGCCGAGGATCGTTTGCCGAGTTATCTCGATGAGGGGGTGGATGCTTATCTTGCCAGTGACTGACCATTCTCAGTAAGGCGTAAACCTGGGCGCGCCCTTCGGGGCGGGCTTCTCCGGGTTCGCTATTCGCTCATCCCGCGTTGCGGGACTGGCGCCCTCCATATCCCTCGCGCTTCCGACCTCCGGCCGGTGAAGGATGCCCGCTGAAAGCGGGCTCCCGGTGTCGGATCAACAGACGCTTGCGCGACTGTTTACCGATCCTCCAGGAGCGAGTGGCTGTGCCACACGCTCTTAAAGCGGGGTGAAGTGCTTCCCGCAGATCGATCCCGACCCCCCATCAACCTTTTTGCACCCTCAGACACCGGAACGATCCTTACAAGGTCTACTCGCTGCGCTGCGTTCCACCTTGCAAGGCTCGCCCCGGCGTCTGCTTCGACGGGTGCGGTTGATGGGCGGTCGGGATCTCACGACAGGGGGAGGCCTGGTCAGACTTCAGCAACGATGTGGCGGCAGAGCCGCGCTAAATCTAAGTCGGGCTCTGCCCGATCCCGGCGGTCTCCGGACAATCAAGATCATCACAGTGCAAAAGACAAGCGAAGCCTTAGACGAAGATGCACAAAGAGTGCTGATTCTTATCGGTTTTTAGTCTTTTAGAAGTATACAAAGAGATTGACACAAGGCCAGAGAAAACCGATAATTATCACATGGTCAGTAAGCAACTGGCACCGGGTTCGCCGCCGGATTTCGAGGCGAGTTAGGAGTTTCCCACCATGGCAAAGCGCGATCTTTATCAAGAAATCACTTCTGAGTTTCTGGCGGCTCTGAAAGAGGGCACCAAACCATGGGTTTGTCCGTGGACCTCTAACGGTTTTGCGATGCCGGTAAATGGCACAACAGGCAAGCCGTACAACGGTATGAACGTTCTTTTGTTGGCCATGCGCGCACGCGCAGAGGGCTATCGCTCAAACGAGTGGATGACCTTTCAGCAGGGCAAGCAACAAGGCGCTTTTGTTCGCAAGGGCGAGAAGGGCACCACCTGCATTTTTTTCAAGCCGATGGAAAAGGAAAACCGCGACACTGGCGAGAAAGAATCTTACGCCGTTATGAATGCATTCACCGTGTTCAACCGTGAGCAGTTCGACGGCTTTGAAGCGCCACAGGCAGAGCCAACCTGGGCCCCGATTGAAGATGCAGAGGCGATCTGTCAGGCGTTTCCAATTGAGACCCGCCACGGCGGTGATCAGGCCTGCTACATCCCTTCGCTGGACATCATCAAAATGCCGACCCGTGAGCAGTTTGCCAAGGGCGAAGACTACTACTGCACCCGACTGCATGAAATGGTTCACGCGACTGGTCACAAGAGCCGGCTAGATCGGGAGCTGATCGGTAAGTTTGGTTCTGATGCCTACGCCTTTGAAGAGCTTGTGGCCGAGCTGGGTAGCTGGATGATGTGTAGTCGCATTGGTTTACAGGGTGATTTACAACATAAAAGTTATCTGGCGCACTGGATCCGGATACTGGACTTCGATAAGAAGGCGCTTTTTAAGGCCGCGACTCTGGCCCAGAAGGCCCACGATTTGTGCTTTGAGTACCTGGCCGAGCATGAGAGCAAGAAGGAGGAGCAAGCCGCCTGAATGGGCGAAGAGGAAAGGGCCGAAAGGCCCTTTTTTTGTGTCTGAATTTATAGCGGGGCGCGACCACCTGGACGGCGGCCGCGCCGATCATAGGGATTCCGCCGATGGTTCTTTGTTTGCGGATCCGAATGCTGCGCCTGTCTCTTCTTTTACCGTCTTTCGTAACCTGGCTAGTTCTCTCTCGCCTTTTTCCACGGCCTCTTCTACGGCATCACGGATCAGCATTGCCAGATCAAACGACAGTTCGCCGTCAATCTCCTGGATACTGTCGCGTAATTTATCGGCCCTTAGTTTGAGGGAGCGGGGCACCTTTGCAGATACCGTTACGGTGTCTTCCCGTGACTTAATAAATACTGAATTCTTACTCATTTCGGACTCTCCTGGTCTACCTGTGGTTTACCCATGGTTTACTGATTTTGATCCTGATGCCTAAAACACCAGGACGGAGCAGGGGTTTGGCCTCAGCGACGCGGTCGCCGTGGTTTCGTCACACCCTACGCAGCTTGCGCTGCTTTACTCCATCCCTTGTGGCACAAGGGATGGAGCGCATACGCCCTGCGGGCGATGCGGTATGCACTTCCGAGTACGTGCCCTGATTTCAGTAGTGCTGGCGCGCATACGGGCTTTATATTAGTATATGAAAAGATATAAAGCTATAAGGAGCCCCTACCGTGAGAGCTGTTTCTATTCGAGTGTCTGAAGACACGATTGCGTTTGTTAAACAGGAAGCCAAAAGGCGAGGGATCGCCACCGAAGCTGAAATGTGGCGGATCCTCATTGAGCGTGGCGTTGCTGCCAGTGAAGGCACCCAGGCCCAGATAGATGCGTTAATCAAGATTGGTGTGCAGGCGCTGTGTCTTACTCAGAGGGTTGCCGGCAACCAAAGTGAAAGTCTTATTGAGGAGGCGCGAGAAGATGCGCGCTCCATGCTCGCAAGGATGGGGGTTATATAGATGAGTATTTTCAGGGGCTCGAATATCGGCAACTTTACGCGGGGCGGTCAGACCACCATCCATTACTTCCGGATGATCTGGCAGGTCGTAGTCCAGTTCTCCAGGCTGTGCGTGATTCTGTTCATTACGACTCTCGCAGTGACTTACTGGATGAAGACGACACCGATAGAGCGATCTCTAGCGGTGGGGTATATGGAGGCCTATGTGAAATATGAAGGCCTGAAGATCGAGGATGCGACCGTCTCGATTACTTATCCGGATGGCCGGAGAAGAGCGATCCCTGCGGTGGGTTTTCTGCGGAATTCAGAGATACATCGGGCGCTCGATCAAAGCACCACGGCGCTGGCGTATGGCGTCGTGTTCGGGGTTCTTGGCTTGGCTATTTTTGGCCTGGTGGTTTGGCGATTCTTGAATAGCACGGGAGAGGACTTTGCCAACGAGGAATTTGTGCGGGGCGGCAAATTGGTGGATCCCAAAGAGCTCACAAAAGAGATCAAGCGGAGCGCCAAAACGGATGGGCTGACGGTTGCGCGAATTCCCATTCCGAAAGAGTCGGAGCCGGCGCATTTTCTGATTGTCGGTGCGCCTGGTACCGGCAAGTCTGTGACCTACAACGAAATGGGAGAGGTCATTCGCAAGCGTGGCCAGCGGGCCATTGTGTATGACCCGTCCGGTCAGATGGTGGAGACATTCTACCGAGAGGGGCATGACGTCATTCTTAGTCCATTTGATGCACGGGGCCGAGCGTGGGATGTCTGGACTGAGTGTAAAGAGGATTACGAATTTGATCAGTTGGCGACCTCGTTCATTCCGGATCAGAAGTCTAACGATCCGTTCTGGGCGACTGCGGCGCGAATTGTATTTGCGGCCATTGCGAGAAAGCTGGCTGATCACCCACAGCGGTCTAACAAGTTGCTCGTGGATAAGATTCTAAACACTGATCTGGACGAGATCATAGGCTTTTTGAAAGGGACTGAGGGTGCGTCAATTCTGTCTGAAGGGGCTGAAAAAATGGCGTCATCTGTCCGGGCTGTCTTGGCGACCTACACGCGGCCACTAAAATACCTGCAGGACGGCGGTAATACCTTTTCAATCAAGGAATGGGTCAGGAACGATGACGGGGACCAGTGGATCTTCATCACGCGCAAAGACGATCAGAAGGACGTAGTAAAGCCGCTGATCACGGCTTGGTTGGATACAGCATCGTCCGCGATTTTGTCGATGGAGCCGTGTCGGGACAGGCGAATTTGGTTGCTCATTGATGAGCTTCCAAGTCTGAACCGGTTGCCCACCATTACCGACACCCTGGCGCAGTCGAGGAAGTTTGGCGGGTGCGGTGTGCTGGGGGTGCAAAGTTACCCGCAGATGGTTTCGATTTATGGGCGGGATGAGGCCGATACGCTGGCCGGTATGTGCTCCACCTGGGCGGTCTTCCGATTCAATGAAGAACGTTCCGCGAAGTGGGCCAGTCTCGGCCTGGGCAGCATCGAGCAGTTGGAGACAAATGAGGGGATTTCTTACGGTGTGAACGACATTCGGGACGGGGTATCACTGAATCGCCAGCGCCATGTTCGACCGATTGTCTTGCCCACAGAGATTCAGTTTTTGCCGGATCTTGTTGGTTATTTGAAGCTTGGTCGGTCTTTCCCAGTGGCGCAGTTCAAGCTCAAGAGGAAGGCATACAAAAAGATTGCTGAAGGCTTTGTGCCGAGGGACTTGAGGCCGATACCGGTTGCAGTACCGGCGGCGAAGGTGGAATCGGGTCAGATAGATCTGATTGAGGACGCAGAGACGAAAGCTACGGGCAAGCCGAAGCCCAATAACTATGTGGATGGAGCACTTCTCTGATGCTTTCTATCAAGGCGCTAGGAAGCGCGAAACAAGCCGGTTCTTACTACAAGGATGCCGATTACTACGGCAAAGATGAGAATGGAGAAAAGGAGGCGATCCCGAGCGAATGGGTCGGTAAAGGAGCGGCTTTAATGGGCCTGGAAGGCGAGGTGGATTTAAAAGTATTCCAGAACGCCTTGGAAGGGCGATTGCCCACTGGCGATGTGCTGGGGCGATCTGACGGCAATGGTGGATTAGAGCATAAGCCTGGTTGGGATTTTACGTTTTCGGCACCAAAATCCGTTTCGATCATGGCTTTAATGGGCGGCGATGAGCGCCTGATGGAAGCGCACAAAGATGCGGTTAAAACCGCGCTTGGCTACGTGGAAGACAAGTTGGTTGGGGCGAGGAATACGGCTGATGGCGTGTCACAGTTTGTGCGTACCGAGAACCTGGCGGCGGCGACGTTTACCCACACCACCAGTCGCGCTCTGGATCCGCAATTGCACACCCATAGTGTGATTCTGAATGCCACGTTAAGAGACGATGGGCTCTGGCGCTCCATTGAGAGTCGCAAGATGTATGACCCGAACGTTGCGGCAGGTCAGGTCTATCGGTCGGAGCTTGCCATCAAGGCGGATGAATTGGGTTACACCGTCGTTCCTGGTAAGAACGGCACGTTTGAGCTCGCAGAAGTCTCTCCGGAATTGCGAGATCTTTACTCCAAACGACGCAAAGACATCGAGGCAGCCGCCAAAGAGCGCGGCCTTGAGGGCGCGAAAGCGATGGATCAAGCGTCATTGATGACTCGTGATTCCAAGCAATCGACCACAGAGGATGTGTTGCAGGATCGTTGGAGCGGGGAGCTGAAGGAAGCGGGCCTATCCGTTCCGAAAATACCGGAGGCCAAAGTGGAATTGGATAAGGCACCACTGGAAAGGGCCAAGGACGACGCCATTTTTGCCTATAAGAAATTGGCTGAGCGCGAGGCGGTATTTTCTCAGGGTGAGCTCACAAAAATGACGCTGGCGTGGGGTATTGGCCATCACAGTATTAAGGATGTTGAGAAAGCGATCGTCGATTTAAAGCAGGAGAAAGTGCTGCTTCATGCCACCGGCATTGATAAGGACGAGGCCTATCTGACGACGCCACAGGCGCTGAAGAAAGAGCGGTACATAGTAGATCTGGTGAAGACGGGTCAGAACGAATTAAAGCCGATTTCCGGTAAAGGGGCAGTGAAGGAATTTGGCCAGTCTCTGGGGTTCACGAAGGGCCAGCAGGAGGCCGCTGAGACGATCCTGAATGGCAAAGATCGGGTTGTAGGGGTGCAGGGTTATGCCGGGACGGGCAAGACCTACATGCTGTCTGCGGTGCGAGAGGTTGCCGAAAACAAAGGTTATTCGGTTCGTGGTTTCGCGCCAACTGGCTCAGCCAGTGACTCTTTAATGGAGGGCTCGGGAATTCGAAGCCAAACGCTTGCCAGCCACTTGTTTACGATGGCCAGAGAGGAAGAGGGTAAGGGCGGCAAGGGTCTTGATCAGAAGAAGCTTTGGGTAGTGGATGAGGGCTCTCTGGTGAACGCGAATCAGATGGCCGATCTTTTGACCTTTGCGAGAAAAGAAGGCGCTCGTGTCGCGCTGATTGGTGACCATGCTCAGATTGGAGCCGTGGAGTGGGGTAAGCCATTTGCCCAGCTGGTGCGAGGTGGAATGAAGACGGCGCAGATGACAGAGATTCAGCGGCAGAAGAACAGTCCGTTGCTCCTGCAGGCCGTGAAAGACGCGATGATAGGCCATGCGGCCAAGGCCATGAAGAACGTCGCAGGACGGATTCACGAAGAGGCTGACCGAGGAGCGTTGGTTAATCGCGTTATCGATGACTATGCCGGCATGAGTGCCAAAGATCGTTCCGAGACTCTGTTGATGGTGCCCGATAACGAAACCCGTGGTGTGGTTAACCAGGGGATCCGAGAGAAGCTGCAACAAAACGGTGAGCTTGGTAAGGACAAGGCTGAATTCAAGGCGCTGGTCAGTCTGGGCCTGACACGGATGGAGAAGGGAAGTTCGCGGGGTTATCAGAAAGGAGACCTGGTGCAGTTTTCCCGTGATTTCAAAACCCTTGAGGTTGAGCGCAATGATGTGGTGAAAGTCCTCCGTGTTGAAGGCGAAAAAGTGGTATATCAGAACAAAGAGGGGCGAGAAGTCGAATGGCGACCCGATAAGGTTGCCGGTCGCGCCAAACATGGTGTCGAGGTCTATCGTGAAGAGGAAAAGAAGCTCGCTGAAGGCGACAAAATCCGGCTGACAAAAACCGACAAGGATCGGGATTTGAAAAATGGTGCCAAGGGCGAAGTAGAGCGGATGGAAGGCTCGACGGCTATTGTTAAATTTCAGGACGGCCGCCGAATGACCCTGGATCTGAACAAAGAGAAGCACTGGGATCACGGCTACGCCAGCACGATCGTTTCGGCCCAGGGTCAGACGTATCGATCGGCTATGGCTTTAGCAGAAAGTTGGCGTCGGAATCTGATCAATCAGAAGTCGTTTTATGTGGGCCTGTCACGAGCGAAAGAAGATGCTCGGATTTACACTGATGATAAAGCGAAACTGAGCAAGGGCATCGAGGAACGTACTGGTGAGAAGACCAGTGCGCTAGAAGGCCGCAATGTGAGCGTCGACAAAATGTTTGCGGCGGATGGACTGGTGAAAGAGACCAGAATGGAAAAGGTTACGCATAAAGTTAAGGAAATTGTCGACAAGACTCTGGGACGAGGAAAAGGCGGACCAGATAAGGGCTTGTCGCTTTAGAGGGAGATTTAAACGATGTTTTACACACTGGGATTCATGAAATGTGTTATCGCTCCGACCTTGGGGATGGCGCTCTGGGCGTGGTTTGTGACCGATGCGTTGCTGTTTCCAAGCCTGAGGATTAATGAAGCGGCTGTGGTTGGTGTGTTTTTGGCAGTACCGCTGGCGTTAGGATTTAGTGTTTTCTGCCATTACGCGAGCGGCTTTATCCGTGCGGTAGGCGTCATTGCCGCAGTTTTGACGATTCTGCTCGTGACGCCTGAGCTTAGCGCCGACAACAATCCTGAATTCATGGTAGGAAGCGTTGAAGTGGTATTACCACCAATGATTATGGTGATTGGCGCAGGATTTTTCGGATTTTGTTTTTGGCCCGTGATCTTCCCGAGAGAAATTCTGGCCACTCAGGGTGGTGTGCTTCGTGGCATTGTTCAAGTCACGCTTGAGGATGCGGTCAATAAGGAATCGAAAAAAGAGCGGAATTCACTATGAAATATCTTATGAAAGCTGCGGTAGTGTCTCTTTTTTTTGGAACCGCGGTAGTGCCTAGTCTTGGCCGTACGGCGAATATTGTCGATAACGACGTTCATTATGATATGCAGACGGTCAGGGAGGTTACGAGCATGTACAAATTAGCTCAAGTTTGCCTGGCTGAATTAGAGTTTGAGAATGACATCGAAGAAATGGTCAACCAACAGATTTGCACCTGTGTTGTTTACGAACTTGGGGACCTTCTTAGTTATCGTGAATATAAAGCGGTAGAAATTGAAATTCTCTACGAGCGTGATTGGAAGGAAACGGATGCTATGCAACGGTCGATCCCCCATCTAAAAAAAGCCTGTGAGTGGAAAGGTTAGTGCCCCTCGCCTCCTCCTGTCGGCCAAGGGAGTCTGCCGTTATTTTCGTGGTAGTGTGACCATAAATTGTCCGCACCTAAACAAAAGCGAACATTGGTAAGCCCGCGCTAAAGAGGCACGCTTCATTGGAAAGCGGACCTTTGTACTGCCCCACGATGGGAAGTCCCGTTTTAAAACCGTCCGTGGGAACGGGGTAGAACCCGTGGCACGTTTAGAAGGGAGCAGTAACGGGGTAGAGTCCGGCTCATTTGGCCCTCCTAGCGATAGATCCAAAACATGCGACTGTCTTTTGTTGGATGACGAAGGGCCTCTATTCGCCATTTTCGAGGTAGTCCGGCAGGAGGATATGACTTCTTTGCTTTCTGGTGTTGAAATACCATTCAATTTTTCAGAAAGGAAGTTGGTCAAAATTTTTATTCGAATTGTAGTTTTTTGAAAAAGAACAGGATTTCAGCTTTGAAATGGAGCTTATGTGCTCTAGTGTTAACCTTCGTTAATCAAGTGCGATTAGGGTTGGCCAGTTTCACAAAGGAATTCACGAATGCCGCAGTCCCGTTTTGCAGCGTTGCTGTCGCAGCACGACCTCCCTCCCTCGTTGATCTACCTTGCCCCGGTTATTCCTGTTGTTCAGGTTATGTGGGCAGATGGTCGAAATCAGATCCCCGAGCGGGCAAAGCTTCAGGTGATCATACAGGAGCACTGCCGCGCGCTTGCTGAACTCGCTGAAGGAATGGAAGTCGTCTCACAGGCAGATATCGACATTTTTGACAGAACATTTGTCGCGCAAAAACCGGATCCGAGCACACTCTGGCCCTTTTTTGAGGTGGCTAGTGAGCTACTTAGCAGACGCAATAATGAGCAAAAGGCAACAACCGATTCTCTTTACCAGAGGGAGAAGCTTTTCCAGGCATGCCTGGAAATTGCTGCCACGTGTCCTGCTGACATGGGGAATGGGGCAAATGAAATGTTTGCCCGCCGGATCGTGGACGCGGAACGAAGGTATATAGAGCAGGTATTTGAACTTCTACCCAGGACTAAATAGGGGTACCTATGCTTACCTGGGCTACGCTGGACGAATGGCATTATCAGGTATCTCTGGAGCTTAGAACCGCGTTGAACTCTTGTGGTCGGAAGGCTGCGGCGTTACATCGGGATATGTTGCAGCAAGGGCGGCCCGTAAGAACTTCTGCCGGTTCTTTTCAAAATGCACTCACTCCTTCCACCGATACTCATCACCTCAGACTGGACGAGTTCTGGAGTGTTCTGGATCTCATCAATAACAAACCTGTACTCCATTCGATCTGCCGGCAACTGGATTTGTTGATTGCACCACTGCCCCTGTTCACCGAGGATCCTCAGGCGGACTTGCTCGGGGCTTTCAGTGATCGCAACGGTGAACTAGCTGAAACACAACACCTTCTTGTGTCGGTTATCAACAGGACAACGAAGGAGACGGTCGATGGTGCCCGCCAATCTTTACTCAGAGAAATCTACGAAGATTTTTGTGAAAGCCTCTCGCTATTGTTCAAGCTTGAGCAGGCGTGTCTCGCCAGGCAGGGGGGCGGCATTGTTGATGCCGATGCAGACTGGAGGAAACGCTATGAAATTTTTCAGTGTAATGTCCGAGTAAAGTTGCAAAACCTGAGGCAGCAGGGTTCATCTCTCAACGGCCTTTCTCACCGTGTGCTCGGCGCTGCCCTGGAATCCGATCGATGCCCCCTGTTGTCAGTTCCGAACTTCCTCAAGCTGTTGTTTCTGGACCAGAGCCGCGGCTTAGCAAAAGCATTTGCCGAAAGTCTCGGGTATCGGTTGGGGCCGCTTCCGATACTGGATTGGCAGCCAGAGAAACAGGACCTTATCCAATCCTATTCCCAACTGGAGTCGCGGCAGGCGGATACGGCAGAAAAAATAAGCAACGCCCTTCGCGATCGACAGATAACCCAGGCAGAACTGAGTGAAATCTATCAGGAGTTAGTTGATGAGCATCAGGCCCAGGTGAGCCTGGTCATGAATTCCGGTGCACTACCTCGTCCTGCCAAACACGGAAAATTCTGATGTCTCGACTTAAAAGCAACCGCAGCGACTTGTGGAAATTGAAGATTAGAAAGCTGTGCTGCCATTTAACCGGCAAGAGAGATGAGAGTCTGATGCTGGCTTTCAAGGAGCAGCGCCTGAAAGACGAGTTGAGTCGCAGCGACTCGCCGAAGCCGCAACAAAAACAATAGCGAGGCATGAAATCCGATGACTGATGACCTGTTCGCCGACATTAATAAGCAGTGGTTGGCTTACTGATTGGGAGGCAGCAAGTCAGAGACTCTTGACTCAATTTTATTAAATTGCAAAGAACTAAGGGATTGGTTTAAGAAATGGATAAAAAGACAGGGTACAAAATTGCTTTTCCAGTCATCTTCATAATTCTGGGGATATGGATTGGTGGGTGGTTTTTTTCACTTACACCGGAGATCAGTCAATTCACAAATCAGCCTGTCAACGATGTATTTAATAGCCTGAACGCTCTTTTTGCCGGCCTGGCTTTTGGTGGCGTGATTATCACTGTCTACCTTCAGATCGAGGAGCTTAAAGACACAAGGGAAGAGCTGAGTCGAACCTCAGAAGCAAACCAGATGATGGCTGCAGATTCCAAAGAGAAAGCCGTCCTCGACCTGTATCAGACATTCTGCAGTGAATATTTTCAAACGATCAAAAGCTACTCAATGAAGGTCTTGATAGGGTGTGTTCGAGATAAACGCTACTGCGACTTCGTTGTAAGCAGGCTCTTCGTTGTTGGTCAAATTCCTTTTGATGAAAAATTTTACGATTCGCTAAATGACATATTTCAATGTGAATCGATGGAAGATTTTAAAAAAGAAGAGCAGAAAGCCAGGTTTAAACTGGATGAACTTGTCAACTTTTTCTCAATTCTCACGTTCAAAGTAAATAGCAAGGATATTATCAAAAACTGTGATTTCTTCTATGCTTGGTGGCGTCCGCTGTTTTGGCTGCTAGCTATAACCCAGGAGCAATGGGTCGAAGCTCATCCAGAAATTAAAGACTTCCATGATGATTTTAACTTTCTGAGAATATCGAGAGCTCTGGACCTTATCTATGAAACTGGACGCTTTAATAATGACGCAGAAACTTTGGAGTTTATTAAAAATCATCCAAAAATCATGAGCTACGGCTGGGACGACAAGCATGAGAACGGATAAAGGCGAAATGAAATTTGACCAGCAAGCCCTTGCGCTCGCATCAGAGGCCTTGAGAGTTAAGCGAACTTCCAATTGTACGCTATTTGCTATACCGGAACCTGACTCGGAGTGGGGCTTTGTTCCAGAGTCCTTTCTGGGCTCTGCAGACTGGATGTTTAGTGCAGAGGGCATTATGCGTTCCGGCATTTCAACGCCAGCGTTCCAGTTGGCGCAGCAGATCCAGGGACCAAAGCAACTCAATGGTGCTGATCTCAAATCACTCGCCCGCGGTTTTATGGTCAATCAGCTCGAAAGAGTTGCGATGTTCGAGCTTGTTGAGGCTCTTTTTCCTCAAATTCCAGAGCTTGACGATAGTGTGAACGCCGCCGTCAAGAGCCTTGATTATGATGACTTCCAAACCGCCTCGATCGATTAATAGGTAATAGACGCCGGAGCGCACCCATGCCTGAAAACCGTCTGTCCAACCTGGTTAAAGACCTCACAAAGGCCAAGCAGCAGGCGCTGCTGATCGAAGTTCTGCAAAGTGATCTGGCTACCTGGTCGAATCAGGGCTCCAATGCGTTCAGAACGGTTTGTGATGCCAGTGCCAAGGTTTTTGATGTCGGGGCGAAAGACGGCAAAACCAACGTTCTGGTGGTAGGTGAAACGGAAAGCCAGGGCCCCATATCCATTTTTAGCGCGTTGCTTGACAGCCTGGATGAGGAATTCGATGACATCCACAAACGGGAAATACTGGAAAAACTGACCGGCTTTGGCCTGAGCCAGGCTCTGGGGGGTGGACTAGGAGATACGGTTGGCGAGAGCCTGAATGTGGGTGCCGAGAAAATGATGGATTACCTGGCCGAGTGGACAGGCAGTGCGTCAGATTTCATGGCTTCCGCCTTTGAGACGGGGATAGAAACGGTGGCCGAGCAGAGTGGCGATCTTCTGGAAACCGTGGGTGAAACAGGCGCGGAAGCAGTTACTGGGCATTTCTCTTCGGATAACGAGATGTATCTCTCCCGGCCCGCCCGCAAGCGACTGAAAGAGCTGGCACCCCGCCTGAGTGAAAAGGTCACCAGCCACGAGGTCCTGCAATTAGCACTTCAAATGTTTATGGTGACCACCGATGGCGCGCCCAAAGTCATTGTGGTTAAAGATCCCTTGCAACTGGATGACGCTTCCCTGGCTCTGCTGGCTATGCTCGTCTCGCTGGAAAAAGACCTGCGTCAGGTGAACCACACGGATGATCTGGAACAGAGCAGGGTTCAGACCGCTGGCATCAGCGTGGTGCTCACCTTTACCGGCCCACAGCCCCACGACACAGTGGAAGACAACGCCACCGAAGAAAAACTGCGAGCTATTTCAAGACTGCGCATGATGGCCTCCCGTTATAGCCTTCTGGAACGCCTGGACTCCGACATTCCCGTACCGGCCGTCCGCGCCAGCACATTCGTGGGCCGGGAGGCCGAGCTCAATAGCCTGTGGCAGGACTGGAATGCGATATGTAAGGAACCAGACAGCTTAGGGACACAGACCTGGGCCCTGATCAAGGGCGAACCTGGCACCGGCAAAACCGCCCTCGCCAACCGCTTCATCCAGCAGGTTCGTTCCGACACCAGTAATCCAGCCAGGTTGAGCATTGCCACCCTCAGAATGCTCAACCAGACAGGGCACAGTACCCAGGCCACAGGCCTGGCCTCGCTCAAGAACTCAATTGTGGATGAGCTTCGCCGGCTTAACCTGATTTATGAGGAAAGCGTTGGCTGGTTTGCCAGAACTGGCCGAGAGGTAAAGGAAGGGACCAAGGCCCTTGCAAATGATGCCCGGTCGGACGATCCGGAAGCCAAGAAGCGGGTACGGGCAAAGCTAGGGAGGATGATTTCCAGACTGGTGGGCGTTGATTCGGCCATTGAAGTCGCGCGCAGCGCCAAATCCTGGAGCGAGCAGGACGACACGCTCAGCCTGCGTCTGGAGGATTTTGGCCAATCTTCCCAGGCCAATCACAAGGAAGAGCAGTATGAACTGCTGCGGCTGGCCCTTAACGAAATATGCCAATTGGCGCTCAAGTGCACACCAGTAGTGGAAGGCCAGCCGGTGAGCCATCCACGCCCTCTGATCCTGTTAATTGACGACCTGCAGTGGATGGATGACTTCACCGCCGAGTTCCTGATGAACGAATGGCCGGCCGACTTGCCGGTGTACGTCATTACCACTGCCCGTGGCTCGGATAGCTTTAGCGCCGCGATGGAGTCGGGAGCTCACGCGGCGATGAATCGCCATCGGAATCAGCTGTTTGCAGAACTGGGGCTGATCGATACCGCTCCATTCAGTACAGATCCGCAAGAAGTTCTCTTACTGGCCAGCCACCTCAATCTGAAAGGCATGGACCAGCCCATGCTCGCCAACCTCATAAAGCTTACTTACGTTGGCATGACCAGAGAGCAGGCCGATCAGTTCGCGCGTGGCGTCATCCGGAATCTGGCTGGTGAAAACAGTGCCCCGGACGTTATCACTTTGTTCGCCATTGAAACCCTGAACGTGATCAGCGATTCGCAGTTCTACAAGCGTAACCCCGAGCTGCCCAGGCTGATCGAACCTCTGGGCAACCATCGTTATCAATTCAAAGCACCAGAGAGCGCCGGCCTTAATGAGTCTCTGGATACGGTCTTTAGAAAACTCACAGACACCTATCAGGCCAGCTACCTGGTTGAGAGCGGGCAGGACGCTGGCGGCGCCCGGTTCAATCTGGCCTCTTATGCGGTCCTGGAAGAACGTCTGCACCTGATTGAACAATACTTTGGGGAGTTCGGCGGCACCGCTCGTTACAGCCTGCTCTTCTCGCCCCTGCTAGGTAGCCCTTTTCAGACCGGCCTGGTCGGGCACGTACTCAAGAGCCTGCAGCAGATGTCGATGCAGGAACATCCGGATCTGGCACCCTTCCTCCAAGAGCTTCAGGCGCAGGCGCAGGGCAGTCTCACGCCTGCTCAGTATGAACTGCTGGAACGGGGCTATGAAATCATTCGTCGGCTGGAGGAAAACACCAGCCGGTACGTGCATCAACACAGCCTGCTGCAGCAGTTTTTGCTGGAGCGGTTTACCCAGCTGGTCACCAAGGCCTGGCCGACGTCGGAGGAGTTGGAAAAGGGGATTGGTGAACTGGTTAAACGAATCGAAGCCAGCGGCAACGTCTGGTTTTCTGCTCAGTCCAAACTTGGCGTCTGCAGTGATACGGATAAAGGTGCGCTGGAAATTGAGCGATGGAAGTTTCTGGTGGCTCTTGGTCGTTACTGGTACCAGCTGATGCGTGGGAGGACTTCGAAGCTTGGTGATTGGGCGATGCAATATGCGATCAGGCTGAATAATCTGACCTATACCCTTAACATGATGGGTCGCCCTTATGAGGCGCTGCCGCTGGCTAAGCAGGCCTGGTCGATACGCCTTGAAGGGTATGAGGCGGACCCAAAGCGTTGGTCCGCGGATTATGCAGGCAGTCTTAACAGTGTTGCTTTTACATATGAAAGGCTTGGTCGCCCGTCGGAGGCGCAGCCGCTGCTCGTGCAAGCTCAGTCGGTTTGCCGCGAGGGCTATCAATTGGATCCGGAGTGCTGGGCGGAGGATTATGCTGGCAGTCTAAACAATTTAGCGTCTGTTTATAGCAGCTTGGGTCGCCTGTCGGATGCCCTGGCGCTTTATGAGGAAGCTGGGTCGATCCTCAGCGAAGTCTATGAGTTAGCTCCGGAGCGCTGGGCGAAGTGGTATGCAACGAACCTAAACAATCAAGCTTTTACTCATAGTAAGCTAGGTCGCCCGTCGAAGGCGCTACCCCTGGAAGAACGAACCCTGTCTATCTTTCGTGAAGGCTATGAGTCGGATCCGGATCGCTGGACGGAGGCCTATGCACGGGGCCTGAACAATATGGCTTCTACCCTTGATGCTCTAGGTCGCTCGTCGGAGGCGCTTCCCTTGCACAAGGAATCCCTATCAATCCGCTGTGAGCGCTATGAAGCAGATCCAGAACGCTGGGCAGAGGCTTACGCAACCAGCTTGAGCAATCTGGCTTTTGTTTATGACAGGCTGGGGCGCACGGCGGAGGCGCTGCCGCTTTATGAGCAATCCCTGTCGATTCGCCGCGAGGGCTATGATTCGGACCCTCAGCGCTGGGAGGAGGCTTATGCGAGCAGCCTGAACAATCTGGCTTCTACCCTTGACAGTCTTGGTAGCCCGTTGGAGGCGCTACCGTTGTACTCGAAAGCCCTGTTGATCTTCAGTGCGGGCTATAAGTCGGATCGAGAGCGTTGGCACGAGGCTTACACGACCAGCCTGAATAATTTGGCCGTTGTCTATGACAGGCTGGGGCGCCTGTCGGAGGCGCTACCGCTGTATGAGCAAGCATTCTC
The DNA here is from genome assembly GCF_030227115.1 of Marinobacter sp. SS13-12. Classification (NCBI taxonomy): domain Bacteria; kingdom Pseudomonadati; phylum Pseudomonadota; class Gammaproteobacteria; order Pseudomonadales; family Marinobacteraceae; genus Marinobacter; species Marinobacter sp. SS13-12. The sequence continues at coordinate 166,572 of NZ_JASSUA010000005.1, read as the reverse complement.
GATCCGCCGAGAGGGCTATGAGTTGGATCCAGAGCGCTGGGCGGAGGTTTACGCTAACAGCCTGGGCAACCTGGCGATTATGTATAATCAACAAGGCCGCGCCGCGGAGGCGCTGCCTCTGCATGAGGAAGCCCTGGCGATCCGCCGGGAGGGCTATGAATCGGATCCAGACCGTTGGGCCGAGGCTTTTGCTGGCAGCTTGGACAATCTGGCGATTACGTATGATGAACAAGGCCGCGCAGCGGAGGGAATGCCGCTGAAAGAGCAAGCCAGGTCGATCTACCAAGAGGGCTACGAGTCAAATCCGCTGCGCTGGGCGGAGGATTATGCTAACAGCCTGAACAATTTAGCGAATATCCAGGAGCAATTGGGCAATCAAACAGAGGCCTTACTTCTTCACCAGGAGACCTTGTCAATCCGCCGTGAGCGCTACGAGGCAGATCCGGAGCGCTGGGCGAAAGCTTATGCAACAAGTCTGAACAACCTGGCGTTTATGTATGACGAGCAAGGTTTCGCAGCGGAGGCATTGCTGCTTTACGAGCAAGCCCTGTCGATCCGCCGCAAAGGCTATGAGTTGGACCCGGAGCGTTGGGCAAAAGATTACGCGATTAGTCTTGGTAATCTGGCTAAGACCCTGGAGGAAGCTGAAGACCTTTCGAATTCTCTTGTGCTTTGGCGAGAAGCAAAAGAGCTTACCGCTGACCCTTCACTACTCCCGGCTGAAACTCGGCTAGACTTGCGAATCGAATCACTGATCATGTCCGCGCGTTTGCTCAGGATTTTAGAGCGTTACCCGGAAGCACGCATAGAGTTGGATGACGGTGAGTTGGTACTTATCGAAATGGATAAGGCAGAACACCCTGCAAGGTATTCTCGCCGAGCTTGGTTGCTCATCGTTCGGGCAACAACCCTGGTTGAGGCCGGTGACCTCCCAGCAGCAAAACTTCTTTTGCCAGAGGCAGAAAAGCTCATTTGCAATCATCACCTTAACGATCTTGGAGACGCGCTGGATTTGACTCGAGAAGACATAGAGGCCGCTGAGAAACTAACTGAATAAAACCTACAGTGGCCCGTTGGAAATGCGTATCGGGCTTGAGGGCTCGATATCAGAGCTAGAGACAGCTGCATAGGATTGCAGAAAAGATAGAACGCCAAGTCGCAACGAAAATAGCGCACCAACATGCTTGCTCCACCGGCATTCCTTAATGACCATGATGCGCCCTGGCCAACTTCATGAAGCGATAATACTGTCTGCCGGTTCGGAAGAGAGAAAATCCAATAAATAAAATAGGTGGAACTGCTTGGAATATCTGGCTCTGTTCACCCGGGTAATTGTACGGAGTAAATGCAAAAACCGCCGCGCAAAAGCCACCGATCAGAGCAACACCATAAATGTATTTTGGGGGTATATATCCAGTATAGCCCGCGGTCCAATGCATGGGGCGTGCAGACCTTATTTGAAGCGTGATCACCAGAAACAGCAAGAAAAGATAAGATGCAACGGTTCGCAATATAATGCTTGGCGTAGCGTCTAGATTTGCATAGTACAGATCTTTTGTTGAGTTGTAATCCGGATTATACGCAGTGCCCGACCAAAACATGGATTCGAAAGGGATGTGTGGCCAGAAGTTAGGTTCAAATATAGCTATTAGTAATAAAAAGTAAATAAAGAATAGGGTTATTCGTCGATTTAAGAACGCTGATATGGCGATCCGTTTGCGGGCTTTATCTGCCGGGCTGGTAAGGTCATCTGACTGTTCTTTATTCGACTGATTTCTTGTTGTAGATGAGCGGAAACGGAAAAATCGAACGATAATGAATACTGTCCAGCTTAAAATTCCAAACCATCCCATTAGCACAAAGATCTGTCCAGGATTTTCATAGCCTGATGCAAGAGGTCCCAATATCGAAAGAGAAAATGAATAATCTTTCAGAGCTATAATGAAACTGATTGAGAGCGCCAAGATGCTTCTTGATGCGTAGTTCGGGAACTTATTGAAGAAAGACAGAGCCCATATAAAAAAGTAAGCGAGGGCCGAGATGAAAACTAGGTTGATAAATGCAGGAATAGTCGGAAATGAGGCGCCATCACTCAGCGTTTCAACGTTGAACTGTGCTAGGTAACCAAGGCCTGACTGGATAGGTTTGAGGATGTATTCGTAAATTAGATAAAGACAGAATCCGATAACTATGACAAGGAGCTTCCCTGTAGTTCTCTGAGCATCTCCAAGGGCAGCGTATTGTGCATCCAGCCCGTAATAGGTTTTCGAATAGGAGCCTGACTTAACCGTCACTTCATCAATATTTTTGTAGTCTTCTAGTCTCGGAATAAATGACATCTTATTTCCTTATATTTATTAATTATAAGTGAAGGCTAAGTAGATTAATCCGCCTGTAAGAATAAATGTTGAAAGCGTGGCAGATATAAAGGTTAATAAAAATTTCCGAGGGTTGGCAGATTGATTGATTTTGTCGAAGAAGTCAGGCGAGTCGGCTTTTACTTCGAGTTTGTCAATTGATTCGGAGGTCATTTTTTCTCCAGGTGCACACCGTGCAAGATATATGTTGTATCAAGGAAAAAGAGCCGCCCCGGAAGGCTGGCCCTTCAACTTTCATTATTGAGCATTAAATACGAGCGGATCGTTGTAATTAAGTTTCTGGAACGATGACTCGATGAATCGGCGTTCTAAAAAGGCCTGGGTCAAGTCATTGTAGTCGGACTGACCTCGGTACTCTGGCTGCTCTGCGTATTCCAGATCCAGGCCGAGCACAGGCATGACGCCTGATGTTATGCCGTATTGCTCAGCCAGTGGGTAGGGAAGACTGTTGGCATTCTCGGCTGAAAATACGCTTAAAACCATACTCGTTCCCAGATAAACATCATCCGTAACGATGTCGGGGAAGTTGATCGTGCCACTCATGTTGCTCGTGACAACCGACCGCTCAAATCGCTCGCTACGGTTCGCCAAATCTGAGTCGGCTGACGGGTAAACGTCATCTGATCTGTTTAACCGAAGAGCAAAGGCATCGAACGGAACATCTCCTATGCTGTAACTCATGGCATTGGCATCGGAGTCTGAGCCGACCTGTGAGAATGGACTCAGACCAGCGTAGGCACTAGCAGTCAGTGATCTTCCATCGTTAAGGAGAGGCTCATACACCTGATTTACCCAAGTGCTGGGAAATGAATCCTCTCGGTAGCGGCGCGTAATCTGGAGTATACCCTGACCCTGAATGACCGTGGGTATGGAGATCCTTGTGCTGGCCTCCTCAGCCCCCGTAAAAGTAAAAAGTGAGCTAAGAAGTGGCCTGGAATCAAGAGGCTTCAACATAGAAGAAATCTGAGTAAGGGTCGGCTCGATAGGCTTGGTGATGCTCTCAACCGGGTTAGCAATCGTCGCCTGAACCAGTCCGTCACTGATATCCACATCCTCCTGAAAGAAATAGGAAGTTGGCAGGCTGTTAAAGCTGCCGTCTGTGACTTCTTTGCCCAAGAGCAGGATGGTTGCAACGCTGCTTTGAGCGGCCGATGCCAGAAGAACGCCATCTGTCGGTTGTTGTGAAAAGCCCACGTAACCATTAGGAGAGGATGACCCTTCGATGAAGTCAAAGCTTCCACCGTTGGAAACACTGATATCAAATTCGAAGTTGTCAGGATTTTCAGGCGGTGCGAGGAGCAGTGGCTCGCAGTTTGTCAGCGAACCATCATACAAACGCTCAGCTTGAAGCTGGAGGGTATGGGGGGCGTCGATAAAGCTCATTTCATAGCTGGAGCTGTAAGTTACAAGTACGTTGTCGGTTCCAACAGATGCACCGTACACCGTTACGTACTGACTTTGCGGAACATCACTTAAATCAACGGCTCCGGAGCTGTCCGTCCTGCGCGTTTCTACCAGGTTCATTTCGCCATCATGGATGTCAACACGCTCGCCAGATACAGCGCACGATTGCGTGAAATCAGTACTCAAGGCAAATAAGCGGAGCCCGGGAGTGTAATCCGGACGTACGATATCGTTGCCTGGGTCTTCATTGCCCGGTTCTTCGTCTACGGGATCTTCAGTTCCTGGATCTTCTGGATTAATGAGTTCATAGAGACCCGGAATAATCAGGTCGAGGTTTATCGAATCCAGAACTTCGCCCGGCACAACCTGTTCAACCGATGAAGTTTCGATAAACGACACTATTTCAGGCAGGTTTTCCGTGACATAAGAGCGAAGGGTAAGTCTGTATTGATTGTCCGTCAGGTTATTGGCTTCAAGATCGATTTCGCCGTACACGTCATCAAGACGAACAAAAAGCTCGGCGATTTCGGCATTGATTCGGCTCACTTTCCAACCTTCATCAGCAATTTCTCGATCAGGGCTAAGGGCCTGCCGAGCATAAAAGAGAAGACTCTGCCGATCGGTGCCAACAGCCTCCGCAAACTGAGATTCAGAAGCCTCCAGGTCCGGGTTGCGAGGAACAAGGTTTAAAGCCGGGCTGAGCTGGGTATTAATGAGCATCCCTAAACCAGACTCGAACGCGTCATTATCCAGATAAAGCCCTATGGGGTTGTAGAGCGTGAATTCGCCAGGGATGGGCGCTCCGGTCGAATCGATGCTGGTCTCCGGGGAGATCCTGGCAACGATCTCAGTTCCCGCGAGTACAAGTCCGGTCGTGAAGGCGAATTTGCCGTCTTCATCTGTCACCGTGAACTGCTCGCCGGCATCACGTTCACCGTTTAAATTGCGGTCGACAAAGACTGTAGCGCCTTTAACGAAGCCGACATACGTCACCTCACCGCTGTATATATTCGATGAGGTATCGGGACCGGCAACGATGGTGGTGACCAGCTGACTACCTGATTGCTCTGCTAAAGAATCCGGATCGAAAGGATCTTCTGACTGAAGCGAGAGGTTTACATCAGCGACTACCGAAGAAATAACGGCCTGTATGTTTTCGGTGAGCGTATTGAGGAAAGAGAGTTTGTCCGCTCCGCCAATGGTGAAATCAAATCCGGAAAACTGGGCCTCTTGCTTTGCCTGAATGCGTGCTAATACCTGGGAAATGCGGTGAGCGCGCTCGGCATTGCCTGCAATTTCAGGATCGTCGCTGGCTTTCAGCTCCATGTAATTTTTTTCTGGCGCGATGCTGAGCCCAAGATCGGCAGAGACCTTATCAGCAGCCGCCTCGAAGGTTCTGCCATTGGCGATCATTTCTCTACTAATCAGGGTGGTCAGAGGAGAAATGATTGAGGTATAGGAATCTATGTCTTGGGCATCATTCGCATTTTGGGCGGAGACCACATCCGGATTTGTGACCAGTGGCGATCGCAAAGTGTAACCGAGGGGAACCGCCTGATCGTCATCCCGGTCAATCGTAACACCAGCAATTGCTTCTGCAATCAAAGTAGCATCGTCTGGAATGGTTTCTGTCGTTGAAAAGCTGAATTCGCCATTCTCCCCTGAGCGAGTCTCGGGTTCTGAGGCGTCACGCAGTCCATTGTTATTCAAATCGAGGAAAACCCTGGCATCTTGAAGATATCCATCCATGACTTGGCCTGAAATGGTGACAGCATCCGAAGTCGGATCATCTGTCGCTGTACTTGAACTTCCTCCGCCGCAGGCTACGAGAAAGGGTACCATCAAGAATGGCATCAATTTGATTGAGTACTTTAATTTCGGCATAAAAGCTCCAGCGCCAGTTTCTTTGCTATCCCAACAAAGCGTTTGTTTTTCTGTTCTTGAATTAGAGCAGATCAATCGCCAACCATCTGTAAAGACGAGGAATTATTCTGTAACCATATTTTTCTAGTAATGACCACCCTTCATCCTCCTATGTGTAAGCTTTCCCTGCCTCCTGCCTCCTGCCTCCTGCCTCAGCTCTCGGATCGACAGCCCCGAATGTTGAAGATATCTGTTAGTTTCAAACGAATGAGAATGAGCTTGGGTCAATTAAGTGTGTGAGTGAGCGGGTGCCAAATCCACGTGAGCTTTGGCAAAACATCACATCGTTGGCTCTTAAATAGGGCGAGGTCGATTTCCGGTTTGTGAAATGGTTGCTCGGCAGTTGGTGAAGACAAAGATGTCGAAATGTGAAAGCTACAAGGTCTCGTGTAGGACCGGCAGACCGGCGATACCGCCGGACATACCTAGCCGCGTTTTGGACGAAAAACTCGTCTTGAACTGGTAAGAGATAACCGACGGATCAAGATAGGATTTTTCTCAAGCCGAGGAATCGTGTTTTGACGAAACGCAGCAGTTCGCGGCCGGTGGCCGCCGGACGTTCTTTGCGCGGCCGCTTCGTAACCACTCGAAGGTAGCCGCTGTGTTTTCGTGTTAACGGTAGGGAGGCCCAACGATCTATCGCGTTTACAGCGTCTACTTTCCAAACATTTGTGCGTCAAAAGTAAAATTGCTCCGAAGCCTTCGATACAAAAAAGCTACATAAAACGATGCAATGTCGTGGTGACAGGGCCACTCGGCTCCACTAGGCTCTTCCGGTATCGCTAAATTGAACATCGAAAAGCTACGAGTACCTAAAAAGGTCATATCCTCAAATGTTTGCATTGCAAAAAGTATGATCTTAGCAGCGACGCTGCAATAGTTAGGCCACTCACAGGATCACGACAAAAATTGCCACAATTGAGGCCGACGTAAAAGGACGAAAATTATGATGCAGGATTCCAAGGTGCTGATACTTGAAGACGATCAGTTTCAGGTGAAGTATTTCAGGAAAGCGTTGGAAAAAGTTGGCATCGAGCAGGTCTGGGAAGCAGCTGATGGGAGGCAGGCTTTGGATCTGTTGAAAGAGGTGGAGCCTGACATTATATTCTGTGACTTGAAAATGGAAGGCATGGATGGCGTTGAATTCATCAGACATGCCAGCCAACAAGGCATCTTTTCCAGTCTTGTATTTACCAGTGCACTTGATGCGGGAATAGTTAGCTCTGTTGAGAGCATGGCCAGATCCTACGGCTTTACTGTCCTGGGAAAGCTGGAGAAACCAGTTGAACTGGAAGCCCTTAAAAAAATACTTGCAGCTAGTGAAGACCAAGCCCGTACGGCAGTACTTGAAGATGCAGAGATCTTTACGTTTGACCAGATAATTTCCGCTTTAGAGAACGATGAAATTACCCCCTGGTTTCAACCCAAGGTAGGATTTGATGACGGGGACTGGGTGGGGTCAGAAGCCTTGGCCCGCTGGGATTCGCCCACCCACGGAATGATCAACCCAGCCTCGTTTATACCCCTGCTGGAAACCGTTTCCGAAATTGATCTTCTGATGGCGGCCATTTTTGAAAAGTCGGTGCGCCAGTGCAAGGCCTGGTTGAACATCGGTAAAAGAGTGAATGTCGCAGTCAATTTCTCTGTGCGTAACCTGACGGACATTGACCTCCCTAAGCGCATCATGGGACTTCTTGATTGGTATGGCGTTCCACCGGAACTGATAACTGTAGAGGTTACGGAAAGCGCAGTATCCAGCGACACAAAGAAGGTGACTGAATGTTTAGCTCGTCTCCGGATGAACGGCGTGAATGTTTCAATTGATGACTTTGGTACCGGTTTTTCGTCGATCCAGCAGTTAAGCAAAATTCCCTTTAACGAACTGAAGATTGATCTGAGCTTCGTTCAGGATAGCGTGAGCAATCCCAATGCCCGAGCAATTGTTGAATCCAATATAAGTCTTGCTCGCCAGTTTAAAATGAAGACTGTTGCCGAGGGCGTTGAAACAAAGGAACAGTGGGACTTGATGAAGAGTATGGGCGTTGATATTTGCCAGGGTTTCTACACCGGCAGGCCGATGAAGGGAAAGGATTCGATCGAGTGGTATCTCAACCGATAACGCTACCGTTACCAGTTTGAGGGTCACTCATGCGGAACAGATTGTCTGCGCATTGTCTCTGGATTTTGGTGGTTCTGTCTCTCCCGTTTAGTTTGGAGGTAGAGGCCGTCGAAATTGACGGCGAAAGGCAGAATGTCGCCGTCGATGCTTTTTATTATGAAAACAGCTCTTCATCACTCACGCCGGAGGATGCTCTCGCAATTAAGCGGCGTGACGGCTTTAAGAAATCCACAGGTACGCGATTTCAATTTGGATATTCAGACAGTGAGTACTGGATTTATTTTCCAGTCTTCAACAGATCAAATTCCGATCGAATAATATTGGAAGTGCCCTATCCGCCCTTAGATTATCTTGACGTGTTCGTGATTTCTGGTGATACCGTCAGGCAAACCTTGGCAAGCGGCGACAGGTATCCATACGATGACCGCTCGCTCCGCACAAGAAACCATGTCTTCGAGATTTTGATAGATCAGGGAGAGCAGGTTGAAGTCCTGATGAAGGTCAGGTCAACAAGCTCGCTGCTTATACCCATGTACGTCTACTCAACGTCTGAATTTATTGAGCAGACGAGCATGTCGCAGTTATGGATGGGCCTTTATTACGGCATCGCTCTCGGTCTGTTTCTCTATAACTTGTTTTTGTACTTTTTTATCAAAGATGCCATCTACATTAAGTATCTTGCTTATGTGCTGTTCAACTGTTTGTTTATGGCCTCTCTGGATGGGCTTCTGAGTCCTTTGTTTTCAGCAGGTCTCGAGTGGCAGAACAAACGGATATACGTTTTCGGCTTTATCATGGCCGCGTTTCTGACTCACTTCAGTGTGCACTACCTGGAGGTCAGGAAAACAAATCCCCGCCTGTCCCGGCTGCTTGACCTGATGTTCTATTCATTCGCAGTGCTGTCTGTCGCCTTTTTGTTTATGGACATAAAGATGGTTACGCGAATTTTTACGACTGGCAGCGGAATTGCTGCTTTCGGTGTCCTTCTGGTCGGTTTGTATAGGTGGCGGCAAGGGTATCGGCCCGCCATATTTTTCGTGACAGGTATGGGTACCCTATTAATGGGAGTGCTTGCGACGTCCCTGGGTGCTCGTGACATTCTGGTGGACTACTCAATGGCTCCGAACATCATGAAAGTCGGGACCATATTGGAACTGCTGCTGTTCTCAGCAGGTCTGGCTGACCGGATAAATCAGGAACGAACGCAGCGCCTGAAAGCAGAAAGGCTGTCCACGGAGAATGAGAAGTACGCTCGCGAGCAGGAAAAGAGGCTCAGGATCTCGGAGCAAAGGAGGCGTGAGGGCCTGGCGCTTGAGGTGAAAAAACGAACTCTGGATCTTGAGAAAGCAAAAAATGATGCGGAAAGAGCTACCCAATCAAAATCCCAGTTTCTTGCCGCCATGTCTCATGAAATTCGGACGCCAATGAATGGCGTTCTTGGCATGCTTGAACTACTGACCCATTCAGAGCTTAAAAAAGAACAGCGGCGAATCATCAACGTCATCGAGGGATCCGCTAAATCTCTGCTTCAGATCATAAACGACATACTGGACTTCTCGAAGATTGAGGCTGGCAAACTCGACATTGAATACTCAAACACGGATATCGCCAGTATTGTCGAATCCGCCATTAGCTCCCAGGCGATAGCGGCTCACAACAAAGGGCTCGGCTTCAGGGTCTGGATCGATCCGGGCCTTGCCCGCATTGCCAAGACAGATCAGGTTCGACTCAGACAAATCCTGTCAAACCTGATCAGCAATGCCATAAAATATACCGAGTCCGGGCACGTTTCAGTGTTTGCTGAGGCCGGTCCTATAGACGCCAGCGGACAGCAGATTATAAAACTCCGGGTAAGCGACACAGGTATTGGTATTTCCGAGGCCAACCAGAAGAAGCTTTTCCAGCCCTTTGTCCAGGCTGAAGAGTCAACAACGCGGAGATTTGGCGGCACCGGGTTGGGGCTGGTTATCTGTCAACGTCTTGCAGAGCTAATGAACGCGAAAATCAGTATGACCAGTGTTGAAGGGAAGGGTACGACGGTGACCTTCAGGCATGTGGTAGATGTTGTGGAAGAAGCTTCCGCCCCCAGGCTTCCCGAACTCATGATGGTAACGCTCATCGCCGATAGTCCCTTCACCTGCAAAGTTATAACGGCTTACTTCCAGAGGTGGGGTGTGCAATGTGTCAACAAGACAGCAGAAGCCGAAGATAGGCAGGCATTGCTTGGGATTTTTCAGACTGACTCTTCTGATGTCATCCTCATCTCGGAACATCTTCTCAAAACACGTTACGAAGTTCAGGGTTCTGCGGCCGATTGGATCAGTGAGAATCGCAATGGGAAAACACTGCTCTTGCAAGATCTCCCAGAATGGGGTGGAGAGGCACCCAGTAGGGACGTTTTCAACCTCTCCGGGAATCCACTTCTCCCCAGCGATGTCGTTCGTGCGCTCCAGGACGTGGCAGGCTGGGCGGTATCTGAAGACACTGAAGTCAAAGTTGCCTCCGAGGGTGCTCTTGTTCCTGCGAACCGGGCTGAAGCTATTAAGTGCGAGCAACTGATCCTTGTCGTCGAAGACCATCCGGTGAACCAGCAAGTTATCAAACAGCAGATGATGCTTCTTGGCTATTTCTGTGAAATTGCTGAGAACGGTAGAGAAGGTCTCACTGCTTGGCAGACCGGCGATTATGTGCTCGTTTTTACGGATATCCATATGCCAATAATGGATGGCTATGAGCTGGTGAGTGCGATCAGGAAACAGGAAAAAGAGGAAGATATGGATCGCACCCCCATTATCGCACTAACAGCCAATGCGCTCTCTGGTGAAGCCCTAAAATGCAAAGAAGCTGGAATGGATGACTACCTGTCGAAGCCCGTGGAACTGCAAACGATGAAAGGCATGATCACGCGGTACCTGCCTGAAAGCAGGAAATTCGATCGAACCGAACATATCTCACAAGACACAGGGGGAATGACAGAAGCCGGGAGCGAACATCATGAAGACGGCCGACTTTATGATCTTTCGGAGATGATTGATTTATTTGGTGACAGAGAGTCGGTCTATCCCATGGTTAGCGGATTTATCGATTCCACGAGGCAAGATATTGATGCGCTTGACGCAGCAATTGAACAGTCTGATAAGTATCGAATAAGTGAAATTGCACATCGCCTCAAATCAGCGCTAAAGGCGCTTGGAAGTCACGAAGTTGCACGAATGGCAGATGATATTGAAAATGCTGCGGGTTCCGGAAAGACTTTGCAGCCTGAAACACTTGGCAGCTTCGTCTCTGATCTAGAGGCTATTATACGCGGCCTGAGTAAGGAGTTGGCTGATTAATAACGTTTAAAATCAAGAGGGGGTGCAGCAATGCTAAGTCCTCCGTGTCTGATTTTGGACATTCACTCCGTTGCATAAAGTCTGGATGTGGCCGAACATCGCCGCTCGCGCTTGGAAAATTTAACTCGAAATTGCGGCCTTAAACATTTAAAGCCCGGAAGATTTGTCATGAGCCGCATGCCGAGGCCATAGTCGTTGTTCCATCGGTAATGAGCTCAAGTGAACGCCCGAATACGCAGCCAGTGCCATCCTTTTGGCAGATATCAAACAGATAGCGGTTTTCGCCAGGATTTACGTTTTGAACCAGGAATTTTGATTCCCGTGACGAATTAACAACCTTTGCATCTTCGATCAGTTGGTTTTTGGAATACTGAAAAACCGTAAAGTACTCGTCATCATTATTCAGTGTCAGATTGTCGGCGGTTAGTTCGTAAAGGGCTTCAAGCTTCGTTGGGTCGGGTGAAGTATCAAGGTAGGCTGACCGATGGCACCGCTCTGCCTTTGCCAGAGCAGGTTTGAAATCGGGCATTGTCTCGGAAAGTTCTCGCTGGAACTGTGTAATCATTAAATTTGCATCGATTATTCCGCCTTTGAAGGAGCTGCTGCTCAAGACTTCGGGGTAGCGGGTAGCCTCTTTGAGACGAAGGGCGAGTCTATCGGGAGACAGGGTTGGTGACTGCTGTTTCAACAAGCCTGCAATGCCGGCAGCGTTTGGAGTCGCAAATGATGTTCCAAACCAGAGGCTGATCTTCCCTTCACCATTCAACGTGCGAACTAATTCACCCAGCGCTGCAACGTCGACTTCAGCTCCGTAGTTTGAGAAATCGGACTGGTTGCCTCTACGGTCGATGGAGCCAACGCTAACGACGTTTCTGCAATTTGCTGGTGTGTAATTGCTTGCATCCATCGATTCATTGCCCGCGGCCACAACAACCAGAATGTTTCTGGACACTGCGAAATCGATAGCATCCTGAAGGTAGGCAGGACAGGTTGAGCTCTGAGAACCCATGGAAGCATTGATAATATCAACCGGTTCGGCAAGCGTGGGAGCGGAGCCAGTAGGCTGACCTGCAAGCCAATAGATACCGGAAGCGAGATCGCTCAGATAGCCGCTTCCGCAGCTCATCACCCGAGCGGCATAAAGCTCGGTATCTACAATGCCAGCAACGCCATTAAAATTATTGGTCGTTGCAGCAATAATTCCCGCCACGGCTGTTCCGTGGCTGTTAGTGCAGGACGGGTCAATTTGTGGGGTGTAAAAGTCCGCTCCGGGACCGTCAATTTCTGAAAAATTGTATCCTCCGGCGTAGATCAGGTCAGAGACCTGGTGAAAACCGGAATCTGCTACCCCAATGCGAACCTTTCGGGTCTGAATGGACTTCTGCGTGGCGGCAAGGATGTCGTGCGTCCCAGGGTAAGCATCTGTCGGTGCTTGCCAGGCATATTGATCTGAGAATCCCGGGTCATTAGGTGAATCTGTTATTGATTGCGCGCTCATCACGCCAGGCGGGAGCGTTATCGGTGCTTTGGGCATTCGGGGATTTGAGGCGGGCAGATCCCTTTCGACAGAAAGCACGCCGGGTTGCTGCTCAAGGTAGGCGGCATACCCATCAGCATCTTCGGGGGAAACGGACACCACGTTGGTTCGCTTCTTTTTTCCAACGCTCTGGGCTGAAAGTTCGCCCTCAGCATAACGAACAACAAATGAGATTTTTTCGTCGGTCTGTTGTTGGACTTGAGAATCTTTATGTACCTGACGAGGTGCGTCACTGGCACTGACGGTGAGTGAAAAAAACAGTAAACCCAGTGACCGCAATAGGGAGTTAAATGGCATCGCAGCGAATGTCCTGTGAAAGTTTGCTTCTTATCAGACTGGAAACTTTGTCGTAGGGAGGGGTGAGCTCGAAACGGTCGTCCTGCCATGTCCCGTACTCAGGGTTGCCGACAAAGCGAGAGAAAAAACCGGCTTCGTCAGATAAGACCATGGAGCCGGAGGTCAGGGTCGGGACTATGACCTCGCTGAAGTGCGATACCCTGGCGAGCTGGTCGATGCCGTAACGGCCATGCTGCCTGGCGAGTTCATTGATTGATTCTACTGTCTGTTCAAGTTCAGAGTCTTTCAGCAGTCCCTGTGAGTAATCCGAGTAGCTTGTTGCGAGTTTGGAAAGCTCTGATTTCAATAAGAGATGCGCAGGTGAGCGCTCTGGCGTGAACGCATTCAGCAGCTGGGTCTTTTCTGAGTTCGGAATCAAGCCGTTAAGATACGCGAAATCGATTGAGAACTGGTAAAGCGCGAGGTCCTGCTCAAGACCAAGAAGCGATAAACTGTCATTAATAATGTTTCGGACTTGCTGCTCAAGCTGTTGAGCCGAAGTGTTGCGGATATGAACGGACACTTCCTCATGGAATGTGGAGTCGCCATTCGCAAAAACCAGCAAAAGGGTTACCACCCTGGGCGAATCAACATGAGGAGCCTCGATGCTAAGTCCGTTTCTCTCAGGCACTAAAGCAACGTTGAGCTCAAGGTCCGAGCCTGCGTCATAGCTCTCAAGAGTTGCTTCTTCCAGGCTTCCCGAAAGTAATGTTGTGACACCTTCACCAATCGAGAGGTAGTTTTTGTCGAGTGATGGTTGGACGACTGGCGAGCTGTTTTGGCTGGCCTCTGGCGAGCTACCACCCCCACCACCGCATCCCGTTACAGATAGCGTCAGAGTTGCCAGTAGCGAGAGCGCGCATGCAGCACCTCTGTACGTGTTCTCTTTGGTCTGCCACATGTTCTTTTACCGTTCCCTCGCGTTGTTTTGTTGGCCACAGCATGATCGCCCTTTGTTCGGGGGCAGCGTGAGATGTTCTGGACTCTCACGGGCCTGTTTTCATGTTTAAAAGCTTGTGGCCACCATGTAGCTATTAAGGCTACACAACTATCTCATACAGGTTTGTAAGGCATTGTGAAATCGCGTTTTTTTCTGTATCGCTCGAATGGCCTGGGCGGCATTCTGGAGGGGTGTCCGTGTCTTTTCCAGTCGTGAGTTTATTTGATTTCTCGCGGTGAATTCGTGATGTTTCTTTGGGATTATCGTTTAGCATGATTTGAGAGAGATACATCGTAGACACAATCTAGACACAAGCAATAGGCCACTCGTCGAGATTTTTGGCCCGCCAACTTTTAAATTCTGACCCTGACCCCGTTTCAGATCCGTCCAGAATTGGAAAATTTCGGCTCTGCCCCTAACGGACCTCCACGGGACCGGTCTTCCGGCGTAGAGCGCCTCCAAACCGGCCGCTGAGCATCGAGGATGATTTTCCAATCTGAATGTCCGCTTTGCGACCAAGGCATCCTCTGAACTCTGCTAAACAAGAGCGAACATTCGAGTCAGGGCTTTCATCCAGAGTCTCCAAGCTAATCACAGCCATTTCATCCAGTATGATTGGCGGAGCAAATTGCAGACACTAAATGATTACATAGCAGAGATGGCTATGATCAGCTAAGCTATTGTTTTATTGTTTTATTGTTTTATTGATTTATGCGCAGTGCGACTGATAGTTAAAAGTCAGTAATCATGATGCAGCCATATTTCTGCAATGATAAAACGCGCTGCCGAATTGCGGTTAGGCGCATGTGTAGCACAGACATTTGGAGTATGGAGTTGGAAATACTACTAAAGTACGGCGTTGGAATTCTCGGAGTATTAATTGGAGCTTACTTAGCCCCGTGGATTGAGAATCGAAAAGATACCGCGAGAGTCAGAATAATGGTTGAAAATGTGTATCTTGAGCTCGACGACTTTATCAATGAGTCAAGCTATTACATTTCAAAAACATATGAAGGCTATCAGAAAATTTACGTTTCGTGCCATGCAAAATTGGCGACTGTTAACGATATATCTCCGGTTGAAATCGTTAGGCCAATAGAATTCTATGTTCTCGAAAAACACTACGTCGAAATATTTCCAAAAGTAAGTAGTCAAGAGCGAAAAGCATTAAAGTACATTTTGGTTTCCGTTCAATTTATAAATCAGAAAATAAACATGCTTAGACAAAGACACGGAATTGAAACCAATGAAAACCCTGGAGATTACTTGGGGTTGCTTAAGAGTATTTGCATATTAAAAAATACCGCGAGAATTCTGAAGGATAAAAAAGATAAGTTCTCTTGTAAAAATGAAAGTGATGATGAAATTTACCAGAAAATTATGAAAAACCTTGGCCTATCAGATGAGCCTGAGCACCTAATTACTGATTGGCACAAAAAAAAAGCAGCCGAACAGGCGGTGCAAAAGGGCGAGGGTTAGAGCGGCCTCCCGACTTTCTGGTCCGAGCAGGCGCCTAACAAGGCGGTACCCTCCAACCTGAACGTCGCTTTGCAACCAGGGCATACTCCGGGCCCAGCTAAACAAAAGCGAGCATTCGAGTCAGGGCTTTCCGCCAGGGCCTCAGGCCAAGTACAGCCATTCCATCCACATTGGATGGCGAAGCGAATTGCAGGCGCGGAATGATTACGTGGCAGAGATGGCCATGCTCGACTAAGCTCTTGTTTTATAAATTTGTGTGCAACGCGATTGATGAATCAGCCTCAGTGATAATGACTCAATTAAATTTCTGCAATGATAAAGCACGCTGCGCAATTACTATTACCAGTTGCAAATATTAGAGTGGTTATTATTATGGCAATAACAAGATCGTTTAATCCAAATACCAATATTCTCATTGATATTGCCAAGTCATCACTCGAAAACTCAGAAAATAGTCCTCATGATTCTTTGATTACTATAATGTTCAGCAGTGCGGCACTTGAGGTTTTTATAAATGAGTCCTATGAAATAGTTCATTACCTAAAAGGAAACCACGAAGATCTCATAAAATATGCGGAGATGATGAAAAGAATGGTAAAAAATAGAAAGTCAATCGAATGCAAATATCATAGCGCCCTACTGCATCTAACTGGATCTTCGGAGCATAAAGGCAAACAGCCATATCAAAACTTTAAAGTCTTGGTTAGCATTCGAAACTTCGTTTTGCATAATAAGCCGGATACCTACGTCACACAACACCAAATAAAGTATTCTCCTAAGAGTAGGGGAAAAGATGAACATCCTAAATTTGTTCAACATCTCGTCGCTGCCAAGGTAATCAAAACAAACGATTTCAACTGCAATTCGATCGATTTACTATTAAGGAAAAGCGTAGCCCTATGGGCCTTTACCACTGTAGAGGCCATGATAGAAAATCTCATTCTCAGCACACCAAATACAGAGTTTCAAGAAAAGCTCTGGGGGGTCGCCTATCATGGCTGCTAACAAGCGAATGTTATAGGATCGATTTCCCACTACGCTCCAAACCAGTCGCAAATGCGGGCTTTATTAAGGAGCCTGAAGAATGCCAGCCCTCAGCGAGTTAAAAGGCCAAAAGGGTTCGCACTGTGATTCAGGTCTAGATTGAAACCACCGACTGGGTTTAGTCCAACAGACGTTTAAAGGTCATGCTGCGCACGACCATTAAATGCTTAAGTGTTAGGCTTTCTTGGAACTCTTGAGTCAAGGCCATCATCGTGCTGATTGAGGTCGGGGAAATTTGATAGTTAGAAGGAAGCTTTGATGTCGGAAGAAGAAACGGGAGATAAGCGCGGTATCGTCGACGCACTTGGAGAGTTGTCATGGCCCAAGTTCTTTGGTCTGACCATTATCGTATGCGCTATGATCATTGGTGCGTTTTATTTTGTTGTCAGCGGCATCATCGAGAATGAGCGGCGCTCTATCATATCTGATGCTAATATTTGTAAAGGCACAATCGCAGCAGTTATGGGGAAACCATACCATTCGAGCATCAGTAGTGGAGGCACTAATAGCTTTGGTATCACTGAGCTTTCATATGTTAGGCCGTCAGACAATACCCTTTGGGAGTTTCGCTGCAAAATATCAGGAGATTCGGTTGTTTGGGCGACGAAGGATGGGCCGTGGCGGACAAGAAACGGAGACGCTGAGATTTTGTGGTCTTACCAGCCAAACCGAGGCGAGCTGATTATTCGCCAGATTTTTTCAGATGGAAGCTCAAGCTCGAAAAATTTTAGAGGCGTTCGTGCTCGGTAGACTGCAAGATTGAGATTACTATCGTTTCGGAAAATTGACCGGGTATCTAGTGACCTGCCCCCCCCCAATCACTGAACCACTCATTGGGGTTCCAGAAGCACCTGGAGCTGGCTCGCATCACGAAAGCGGCATTCTCGCCAATAAACGACTAAAGTCTCTCATAATCAACATTCATTTTACATTTGCAACGTGGAGTTTCTATGGCGACTTACCGATTCGTCTTGTCATCGCCAGATAGGCCTCAGCTATATGCCTTGGGCGTCAAAGCAAAGTCTTTACCTACTGCCAGGGAAATAGCGAGCGGTATCATAGAGTCTCAGGAGCGCCTCGTTTCCACGAATGTTTTGACTGGTAATAATTGGGTGATTGTTGAAGGAGAACCAGTGTCAGACGATGATATTAACGCACATCCTGGACAGTCTGAACTATCTATCGATGTCGGTGGCGATGCGGCTCCTTCCTACGAAGGCCAGATATTAAAACCTCCGGTTCAGCTAAGTACATCATACACCTCGAGTGAAGCGGTTACTTCATTAGGTAAATCCCCAGAACAAAGGGAAATAAAAAATTCCCAGTCTGGATTAGGATTTTCTCTTCCCACTTATGAAACACCTTTAGTGGTTACCGTGCTGGGATGGTTTTCCGGCTTTGTTGCACTAGGCACTTTGATTAATTTAGTGAGCATTGATTATCGATATCTATCAACGGAAATGACCTCAATTATTTTGGCAGCTGCCGTATTAACAAATCTTTTCTTCTTCTCCGTGACAGTGGCCATGTCTTATCTTCATAGAATAAACTTCAATACTGAAGCGTCAAACTTACTACTACAACAACAGTTGCTAAAACAGACACTGCGAAAACCTCACGATCAGCCTGAATCGAAGTAACGATGATCTATAATTTAACTAGTCACATGGCGTGTAGGTTTTAAATGTTTATTAAAAAATTTATCTTTATCGCATTATTTTACTTTTTTACGTCAAGCGTTATTGCAGAACCTATTTCCATGCGTACTTTGAACGAATACATGGCTTATATGCAAGGACCAAGTGCGCCTTCGGAATTGCGTCAAGGTGCAATGAATTTGGGCGCTATCCATATGACCTGTTACGGCAAACATACTCTCGATGCATGCAAAGATGCACTTCGCCAGTCAGGAAAAAAAGAAGGCGTTAAGTTTCTAGAGAGCTTTGAGTCTTATCTACCAAAACTCACGGAACTGAAGGAGATGAAAGAGGGTCTGGAAAGCGGCAAGTTAAATCCTTATGAGCCCTCAAACCAGGCAGTTTATCTTCAGAGAAGCTGCTCCACAGATGCATGTTCGACTGCCGTTAAGGAGTACATGGAGTTACTTGAACTTGTTCGTTCCGATTGCTCTCTGACCAATCGCTCGAATCAGAACCAGTTTACTGTTGGCAGGAGCTGGTCTTGCTACGAACCAGTAATGGAGATACAACAGTTGAATTCAAGATTGTCAACATTTGCCCCTCCGCTGAGTGATGCTGCGAAATCTGCCTTAAATGCCTTGAATCTATCGACCGCTCAGAAGGCGCTCAATATATTGAAAAGTAACTCTGTTCACGAGAAATGTGAAAAATCGTCCGCGTTGGTTGATGAGACCATTTGTGATGGCGCGTCGTTTTTACCGAGCTATTTCAACTTAATAAAAAACAGCATCCAAAGTAGGGGAATCGCTAGTGACGGCACTATTGATATTGACAGAAGCTCGCTGTTTGATATCACTAAGGATTATGACGACTTATCTCAGAAAGCCTCTGGAGATAAATATAAAGGTTATTCAACAGTCGATTTTAAACGTCTTCTTGGTGCCTTGGATCAGGATAGTGGCAGTTACCTAACGTACTACCAAAATAAATCAAATGAGTTAAAGTCATTAGTTGAAGAAAAACGAAAGGTAATCGAGCGTCAAGGTGCTATGGAAGAGAGGCATTCAGAGCTTCTCGGCGCAGTCTTGAACAGTCTTGAAAGCGATGGTTATCAGCTATTCACGGGAGGTATCTCCGACGTTCTGACTGATTTGCAAAACGGCCGAATCTCTCATGATGAGGTCGACACACTGGTGATGCCAACACGAAACATTGAGGGGAAGTTGCAGGAAATTAGAGGGTCAATGATGATTTTTTCAGAGCAATCCGTCCCTTCCTTTCAGTTGGCTCTCGCTGAAAATGACGCCTCACAGGTTATTGCCAATGGCTCGCTTGCCGCAGTTTGTGATTGCTTGATGGTTCGGATAACGGAAACATCGGTTCAACGCATGCAGTCTGGTTCTCTGATTCAGATGTTTAAAATTGAGCCATACACTAATGCAGCAGTGGAAGCTTTCGCACTATTCATCAAGCAAAACTCACAGGCTCGCTAGGTTGGAAATTAAACAAATTGTTGTAGGACGCTAGCATCTTCACCGGATTCCCATTTCACTGCGCTCCATAGATGTTGCTAAACCAGGGCGTTATCCCAAAATCTGAACGTTCGCTTTGCGACCAAGGCTACCCAAGGGCCTCAGCTAAACAAAAGCGAACATTTGCCTTTAGCAATACATCCGTGAAAATCTGGCCTTCCACTTTACCGCTACTATGTTATAGCCAGCGCGTTATAGAATGCATATATCGTTGTTGCTACGGAGCCACGAAAATATGCGACGTTTTGATTTCGTCACTTTGAGGCTTTTTGTCACTATTGCTGAAGAAGGGAGACTGACTGCACCTGCCGACAGAGAGCATTTAGCGCTGGCCGCTGTAAGCAAGCGAGTCAGTGACTTAGAGTCATTGGTTGGTGCAAAACTACTCTACCGAAAGTCGCGAGGTGTTGAACTCACTCCTGAGGGCCACTCACTGCTTCATCACGCTCGGTGCATTCTCGAAAATGTTGCTCGTCTGGACGCTGAACTCAATGAATATGAAGAAGGTGTTCGTGGGCACGTACGTATCCACTCAAACACTTCTGCCGTCATTGCATATTTACCCGAAGATTTGAGCACCTTTACTCGTGAGTATTCGCAGACAAAAATCGATCTACAGGAACGAACGAGTACAGAAGCTGTTACAGCCGTTCGAGATGGCCTCACCGATATCGGAATTTTCGCTAAGCACGTGGATTCAAGCGACCTGGAGATAATTCCCTATAAGCGTGACCAGTTGATGTTAGTCACTCCCGAAAATCATCCGTTGTCAGGTCAAGATCAGGTGTTTCTTCACGAAGCTATTGAATATGATTTCATTGGTCTCCAGCAGGATACATCTCTTCATTCACTGATTCATATTCAAGCTAATCAAACCGGTAGACCTCTGAGAATGCGCATCCAAGTCCGTAGTTTCGATGCGATATGCCGGATGATTCACTATGGTATGGGTATCGGAATTCTCCCAGAACGAACCCTCTATCGGGATTTACGTGGCCTCCGCCTGCACTTGATCCCATTGGCGGACGAATGGGCACATCGCGAGCTTGTCATTGGTATGCGCAGTTACGAGGATCTTCCTGTGGTAGCTCGTCACTTAGTAGATCATCTGGTGAAAGCTAAACCGTGATCTAAGTTTTCCCTGACTTCAACCAGACGAGTGGCATTGCGACACTATGCCTTGAAGTTGTTTGCAACAGACACGAACCGAGTGCTGTGGGAGAGTTTTGTTGGGCGAAGAAACTTACCGCTACCAGCAACTGGAACAATGGTTGCTGCAGGGCATCATTGATGGGCGCTGGAAGCTCGGTGATCGCTTGCCATCCATCCGTGAGATCTGCACGCAGCAGGGGCTGTCCAAGGCGACTGTTCAGCATGCCCTGCAGCGACTGGAGGCACAGGGACTGCTGGAAGTCCGGCCAAAGGCAGGCCATTTCGTTACCCTGGTACCTAAAACCACTGAACCGCCCAGGATGACCTCCCGTATCGAGGCGCCACGTCCCGTCAACGTCAGTGATCTATTGTTGGATATCATGGGCCGAAGTGCCGCGTTCGACCTTTTACCAGAACTGCATGCCGGCGATTTACCACCTGGCATCGTTAGCCTTAACCGATCGATTGGGCGGGCACTCCGGCGGCAGCGTGGTGCAGACTTTCAATATTACGATAAGCCTGCCGGCGACCTTGCGTTACGGGAGCAGCTTGGGCTTCTGCTGGCCAAAAGAGGATGGCTGGTTAGCCCGGACGAGTTGTGCATAACGTCTGGTTGTCAACATGCCCTGTTTCTGGCGCTTATGGCCTGCTGCCGGCCTGGAGATATTGTCGCGGTGGAATCGCCCGGGTTCTATGGCGTATTGCAGTTGTTGGAACAGCTTGATTTGCAGGTCCTGGAAATACCAACCTCCACGTCAACCGGAATGGACCTTGACGCCCTGGAAGAAGCGCTGGGGCGCTGGGACATTCAGGCTTGCATCGTATCACCGGCGTTCGCCACGCCCGGCGGGGCCTTGATGTCT
Organism: Marinobacter sp. SS13-12; assembly: GCF_030227115.1. NCBI lineage: Bacteria > Pseudomonadati > Pseudomonadota > Gammaproteobacteria > Pseudomonadales > Marinobacteraceae > Marinobacter > Marinobacter sp. SS13-12. The sequence continues at coordinate 144,890 of NZ_JASSUA010000005.1, read as the reverse complement.
AATGCCTCTTGCCAACGCCTGATGGCATTGGCCGAAAAGCACGACCTGGCGGTTATCGAAGACGATATATACGCCGAGTCAGGATTTTACCAGGTACCCGACACGCTCAAGGCCCTGGATGAGACAGACCGGGTGATCCACTGCAGTTCGTTTTCCAAAGTGTTGTCCAGGGACCTGCGCCTGGGCTGGATTTCGGGGGCGCGCTGGCACCAACGGATACTGCATCTGAAGATGGTGACTCAGCTGGCGAGCAGCCGTTATTTACAGCAAGGCGTGGCCGAGTATATGAAAGAAGGGGAGCTGTCTGCACATCTGCGCCGGCAACGGAAATTGTTGAGAGTACAGCGCGATCGATTGCTGGCCTCCTTGCATGCCTGGCCGGTGCCAGTAAGAGTGACGGCGCCCCAGGGCGGCTTGGCGGTCTGGCTGGAGCTGCCGTCAACCGTTGACACGCTGGCGTGTTACCGCAAGGCACTTGAGGCCGGCGTTGTAATAACGCCTGGTCCGCTTTTTTCCGCATCTGGCGAATTCGCCAATTGCCTTAGGATAAGCTATTCCCACCCATGGGACGATCGAAGGATTCGCGCCCTGAATCAGCTGCCAGAGTTACTGAATCTAACCTGATTACCCATCTGTCCCTATCAAAATTAAAAAAATTGAGCCTGCACCGATCCAGAGGAACTGGATAACCTCTTCCCCAAATAGAACCATTGTGGGTGAGAGACAGTGTACAAGTATGATGATTACGACCGTGAGCTGGTTAAGGCTCGGGTTGATCAATTCAGGGACCAGGTTAAACGACGGCTCAACGGCGAGCTGACAGAAGAAGAGTTCCTGCCGCTGCGGCTTCAGAATGGTGTGTATTTGCAACGCCACGCCTATATGCTCCGGGTGGCAATTCCCTACGGCACCCTATCTTCCAAGCAACTCCGGGCACTTGCTACCGTCGCTGAACGCTATGACCGCGGCTACGGGCACCTTACAACGCGGCAGAATATCCAGTTCAACTGGGTAGAACTCGAACGGGTGCCGGATATCCTGGAATGGTTGGCCAGCCATGAGATGCATGCGATCCAGACATCCGGCAACTGTGTGCGCAATATCTCCACTGACGCGTTTGCCGGGGTTGCGCGGGATGAAGTGATGGACCCTCGTCCGCTGGCAGAAATACTAAGGCAATGGTCAACCATCAACCCGGAGTTTCTGTTTCTACCCCGTAAGTTCAAGATTGCAATTGCTTCGGCCGAGCAGGACCGGGCGGCAACGAAGGCCCACGACATTGGGTTGCATCTGTATCTGGACGCCCAGGGTAGCCAGCGGTTAAGAGTGATTGTTGGGGGCGGACTGGGTCGCACCCCTATTCTTGGGCAGGTTGTCCGTGAGGATCTGTGCTGGAAGGACTTGCTCAGTTACGTCGAAGCTGTTCTGAGGGTCTATAACCGGCATGGCCGTAGAGACAACAAGTACAAAGCCCGCATCAAGATTCTGGTCCGTTCCCTGGGACTGGAGGCCTTCAGGGATGAAGTGGATAGAGAATGGGAAAAAGTCCGCCACAGCAGTGCTCAGCTTACGGAGAAGGAATACCAGCGAGTCGCCGGTGCGTTTTCTGCACCATATTATGAAAGGCTGGACGCACTGGACCCCGACATGGGGGCGTGGCTTGCCCGTGATAAAGACTTCGCCCGCTGGCTTGAAAACAACACCAGACCTCACCAGGTGGCGGGTTACATGTGCGTCGTGCTGTCCACTAAGTCCGGCGGTACCACAGCGCCCGGTGACATTACCGCGGAGCAGATGCGAGCAGCCGCGGGGCTAGCGGAGACATTCGGTTTTGGGGAGCTTCGAGTTGCACATGAGCAGAATCTGGTGTTACCGGATATCCGGAAAAAGGATCTGTACCGGCTTTGGAAGGCTCTGACAGAACAGAACCTGGCGACGCCCAACATCGGCCTTCTGACAGACATCATAGCCTGCCCGGGTGGCGACTATTGCAGTCTGGCGAACACACGCTCCATTCCTCTGGCTTCTGCACTCCAGGAGCGCTTCAACGATCTGGACTACCTACACGACCTCGGTGATCTCAGCCTCAACATATCCGGCTGTATGAACGCGTGTGGGCATCATCACATTGGAAACATAGGCATTTTGGGTGTGGACCGGAATGGGGAGGAGTATTTCCAGGTCACCATCGGAGGCTCCAAAGGGAACAGCAGCGCACTTGGTAAGATTATTGGCCCTTCCTTCCGCAGTGAAGAGGTGGTTGGTGTTGTCGAGCGCCTGCTGACCACCTATCTCGATTATCGCGAGGTTGACGAGCCCTTCAACGAAGCGGTGCAGAGGCTGGGCATCGCCCCATTCAAAGAAAGTGTCTACGGCACTTCCGCAAAAAAACCGGAGGCCCGCTCATGATCAATCTGATTGGCCTCATTGATGGACAGGCGACGTTAATCGACGACGACCCTTGGGAAATCGTGGAGAACTGCAAACACTTATCAGGCAGCCAGACGAAGCTCCACCGGATACTGCCACTGGCAGCCTGGCTGGAGAACCCTCAGCGAAGCAAAACAGCCGATTGCCAGCAAGTACAAACCGCTGTCTTGCTTGATCCCGAGGATAATCCGGAAGTACTGGCGGAATGGATAGAGACGTTGCCGCTCATTGCCCTTCAGTTTCACAGTTTTCGTGATGGCCGCGCTTATTCGCAAGCCTTCCTGCTTCGTGAGCGGATGGGTTTTAGCGGTGATTTGCGTGCGGTGGGGGAGGTACTTCGAGACCAGTTGGCCGCCATGCGCCAGTGCGGATTTACCTCCTTCGCGGTTCGTCAGGACAAGTCGGCGAAAGATGCCCTGAAAGGGCTGGCCGGTTTCGACATGATTTATGCGCGCTCCATAGCAACGCCAGAGCCGCATTTTCGCCGCAGAGGAGGTGAGTGATGAGCCAGAATATACCGCTTCGCAATATCGATACCGGCTCTGGCCGCTCCCAGATAATGGATAAAATTCATACTCGTAGTTTTAAGGGATCGTTCAGGCAACTAAGAATCCTTGGCGGAGTAATTCTCTTTACGCTGTATTTCGGAACGGCATGGCTGAGCTGGGGCGATCGCCAAGCCGTGTTATGGGACCTTTCTGATAAACAGTTCCACATATTTGGCAGTACCTTCTGGCCTCAGGATCTGGTTGTCCTGTCCCCAATCCTGATCATATGCGCATTCGGGCTGTTCTTTTTGACCGTGTTGGCAGGACGGGTCTGGTGCGGATACACCTGTCCTCAGAGTGTATGGATGTGGATTTTCATGTGGGCAGAAAAAGTCTCCGAGGGCGACCGAAACCAGCGCATCAAGCTTGACCAGGCACCCATGAGCTCCGCCAAGTTTCTCAAACGCGTGCAGAAGCATAGCCTCTGGCTAATGATCAGCCTTGTAACAGCTGTGACGTTCGTTGGTTACTTCACACCCATTCGGGAACTGGTACCCAACCTGGTTACCATGGACATAGGAAGTATGGCTCTTTTCTGGGTCTTTTTCTTCACGGCTGCGACATACATAAACGCGGGCTGGCTCCGGGAGAAAGTGTGCCTGCATATGTGTCCTTATGGACGTTTCCAGTCATCAATGCTGGACCGGGACTCATTGGTTATCACTTACGACGCGGCCCGCGGCGAGTCCAGAGGCGCCCGGAAGAGGGGGGCGGATCATCGGTCGGAGGGGCTGGGTGACTGTATCGACTGCCAGATGTGCGTTCAGGTGTGCCCTACCGGTATCGACATCCGCGATGGCCTGCAGATGGAGTGCATAGGGTGTGCGGCCTGTATCGATGCCTGCGACTCTGTCATGGACCGGATGGGGTACGACCTGGGTCTGATTCGTTACACCAGTGAAAGAGAGTTGGAGGGTGGTGGCCGGCGTATCCTCAGGCCAAGAATGATCGGTTACGGCGTCGCTCTGCTCACCATGGTCGCGGCATTATCCCTGACCATTCTATCCAGACCTCTGGTCACCCTCGATATTGCGAAGGATCGTGGTCTGTTTCGATACAACGCGGAAGGTCAGATTGAGAACAGTTACGTCCTGAAAGTTCTCAACAAAAGCCAACAAAGCCAGAGCTACAACGTGAGTGTGTCAGGTCTGGATGGATTGCAACTGAGCTCCACCGCCACAGGATCCGTGGGTTCGGGAGAAAGGGTCGAGTTACCGGTTTCTGTATCAGTTGCCCCTGAGTCCCTGAAGACTGAGGCCAATACTATCCGTTTCCATCTCCAATCAGTGGAAGATCCGGCACTGAAACTCGTCGAAAACAGTAAATTTACGGGGGCAATACAATGACTGGCAGAGATCATGAGCGAAGAAATGGCGTCAGGCCTTTAAAGCTTCTACAAAGTATCCTTGGAGCGGCGATCGGTGTCCAATCAAGTCACCGTTATCAGGAAGATTTCAACAGCGGTAGCCCGCTTCCCTTTATTCTGGGAGGGCTTCTGTTCACCGCTTCTTTTGTTGGAATTCTGATGCTTATTGTGCATTTAGTGCTTGATGGCGTTTGATCGTACGTTCATAACGGATGGGGACCAAACGCCTCTTTTCAGGATCAGAGAAAGCACCGGTTTGTAGGGTTCATTCCAGCAGGCCGCATTTGAACTAGCGGATGTGCACTAATTGACCTCCATTCTGCTAGGCTGATTCAAAGAGGAAGGCATCCGCCTTTTCCACGACTTCGGAGGATTCATTGTGTTTTCGGGCCTCAGCGCATTTCCTTTAACCCCTATGAATGAGCGCGGTTTGGACGAGGTGGCATTTGTTCGATTAATCGAACGGCTCGTTACTGCCAACGTCGATTCGATAGGCGTGTTGGGCTCCACCGGGAACTATGCCTATCTGACCATGGCTGAGCGTGCGCGTGTAGTAAGGCTCGCTGTAGAGCACGCAGGGAATGTTCCGGTGATGGCCGGTATTGGTGCACTGCGTACGCGCGATGTACTTACACTGGCTGAAGATGCAGACGTTGCTGGCGTCAACGGCGTACTGCTAGCGCCTATGTCCTATCAGAAACTGCTTCCTGACGAAGTTTTTGGCCTCTATGAAACGGTAACGCAGGCGCTGTCGGTGCCGCTTTGTGTTTACGACAATCCGGGCACTACGCAGTTTCATTTCAGCGACGAGCTCCACGGACAAATCGCGCTTCTTCCGAACGTGGCGTCAATTAAGATTCCCGGAGTGCCTGAGGACCCGACTGAAGCAAGGTCGCGGGTTGAAGCGCTTCGAGCACGCATTCCATCAAATGTCACTTTGGGTGTAAGCGGAGATGCCTTCGCCGCGACTGGTCTGAATGCCGGATGTGACGCCTGGTACTCAGTAATCGGGGGTGTGTTTCCCGCTGCAGCACTTGCGATTACCCGCGCAGCTCAGGCCGGGAACGCGCAGGAAGCGACACGTTTATCGAAACGATTACAGCCCTTATGGGAATTGTTCAACGAATCTGGAGGAAGCCTGCGGGTTGTCGCAGCTGCTGCGGAATTGCAGGGAATTGCCGAGTCTCCGTGTTTACCGCTGCCGCTCAAAACCCTTGATAAAGAGGGGCGTCGACGACTGGCGAACTTGATTGATGAGCTGGATTTATCGTGACGCAAATGTCGCTCCACGACGGTCAATACAACGGGTTAAAAGCGGAGGGTTTTGAGTGGATTGGGGACTTTTAATCACTTTCGCTACAACCTTCGCGTCAATCCTGGCTCTGCCTGGGCCGAACGCTGCATTTGCCGTAGGACAGTCCCTTAAGTATGGCGCACGGAAGTCGCTGGCAGTCGCAGTGGGTTTTATGCTGGCAACCTGCGTCCACGGGATACTTGTGTTATCCGGATTGGGCGTACTGATACAACGCCATGCAAGCGCACTGGTACTGCTGAAGTGGTGTGGGGTTGCTTATCTGACGTATCTCGCCATAAAGGCGTTCAGGTCCGGGGTAAATATTGTAACCGTTTCCTCTCAGACAATGACCGTAAGCAAAATGATGCTAAGCGCAATGGCAGTCTCACTGACAAATCCTAAAGCACTGCTGGCGAGTCTGATGATCTACCCGCTATTCATCAAGTCTTCCGGCACTTATATCTCTCAAGCGGTAGCATTGGTGGCAGTCGCAATGGCGATTTCTTTTTCCATATACGCGACCTACATAGTGGGAGCATCCAAGCTGGGCAAGCATTTGCGGGGGAGCAAATGGGCCAATAAGATCGTCGCGTCGTTCTACTTGGGCGCAGCTGGTGTGTTGGCTTCCAAATCAACATAACTCAAAGCGAGCCCTTCGGCCTTTGATCTGAATGTCCGCTTTGCGACCCGAGCGGCCAATTTATGGTGTCACGACCATTCGATAATTCCCTTTTCGGTCACTGGCGATGGGAAAAACATTGAACCGATAGTGACGCAATCGGACGTGTCAGGCCGCACTTGTGTGAGGCCTGCAACTGGCAAGGGTGATTAAAGGCGTGGTATTGAGTTAGTAGCGCTGTTGAGAATGTTCAGCGTGGCATCTTCCAGCCATGCCTCAGCAACCCTTGGCAGCCTCGAAAAAAGTCCCGGTTTTTGGGTGTAGTCCAACGCATGTTGAGCACCGAACTCGCTTTCAAGAACTCCGTGATAGGTTTCGATACCATCTACTAATCCTAGCTCGACAGCTTCGTGTCCCGTCCAATAATCTCCTGTAAACAAATTTTGATCGCTGGTTAGCTTGTCTGCACGAGAATCCTTCACCACAGCAATGAACTGTTGATGAATGTCGTTGAGTACCGATTGAACCTTTTGTAGATCTTCTGGATCGGTGTCAAGGAAAGGGTCCAGTCTGCGTTTATTTTCTCCGGCAACGATAGTCCGTGCATGAACGCCTACTTTGTCGGCGAGATCTTTGAAGCCAAATGATTGCTGGAATACACCAATTGATCCGGTGAGTGTGGAAGGATTCACAAAGATCTTGTCGGCTGCGACTGCGACCATGTATGCGCCTGAAGTCAGCATGTCATCCCCCAGGACTACCAAATGTTTACCGGTCTCTTCCTTTAGATCGAGCAGGTACTTGTAGAGTTTGTGGGATTGGACAGGCGTACCGCCGGGTGAGTTGATGACCAGAAGAACGCCTTTAGCCTCTTTGTCGTGAAATGCCTGGTAGAGATGGTTTTCGATTTGTTGGAATGAATTGGCCTGTCCTGCTTCGATAGGTCCATCGAGGCGCACGAGGGAAACATATTTGCCGTCTTTGGGGATGGTGGTACCACCAACGATCCCGGTGCTGTAAAGCATATTGGTGGCAAAGATAGACACAACCACTAGAACGAACGCGAAAGTTCGCCAGTTTGCACTTCGGCGAGTCTTTCGCGTCTCGGTCATTATTGCGTCCGCGAACGCCCGCTGCTGCTGCGTAAAGGCCTCAATCAAGGTCTGCTCCGTGCTTTTTTCCGGTTCCATTTTCTATTCTCCGATACGTTGAAGTGCATTACGGACTTTCGCCACATAATTCAGGCGAGCTCGCTGTACTTTTGGTTTGGTTGAGAATCCGGCGTTGTAGGCTCCGACAGCGGCCCACAGGTTGCCTTTTGTGGTGACGAGGTTTTCGGCAAGGATCCAGGCGCCAACATGAATATTGGCGCAAGGATCGCGAACCAGAACGGGTGCGGTTATGCGGTAGGGGCGCAACCGCTCTAAATGCTGGGAGTTGATCTGCATCAACCCATAATCTCTGGAACCGTCGCTATTGTTGCCGTTAATAGCGTCGGTCTGGTTGTTACTTTCAACCAGAGCGATTGCCTTTAAAAGACGAGTTGGGACCTGATAGCGTCCCGCCGCCTCCGAAAAACATTGCTCGATGTTTGGCGAAGCAAAGCCTGTAGATGCTGTCATCGCAAGAATCAGAAGAGGCGATACGCGAAGCAGGTTCATCGCTTTCTTCCCCGCCTATCAACGCCGTTATCCTTTTCGGGGTATGGCGACTCGGGGTTATCAAGTTCCGAGAGGAACTTGAATGCAGTATCGGCCTCAGCTTTTTCCTCGCCATAGTATGTCTGGAATTCGCTTTGGACGTGCTTTGCAGCGGCCATATAAGTGTCTTCGCCGGGCGGAACTTCCTTTCCGTTGAGAATGTCAAAGGTTTGTTCGGCCATCCGAGAAATTCGCTCTCGTTGCATGTCTGCACTTTCAGATTCTTGGACACCTTTATTGGTATACCCAACAAGCGAGCCTGTTAAGCCAACGTTTTCCAGCACGCCGGTTGATACACCTGCTTCTCCGCGGGTTCCAATTCCAAAATCTCCACTTATCGAACTAGAATTCACGGAGCTCAACATTTGGGCTAACTGGCCAATTACATTAAATCGGTCGCCTTCTTGACCATCACCCTTCAGTTCTTTGAGGACATCTGCCAGATGTCTGGTGTCTTCGGGATCTTTGCTCATTGCCAGTTTGCCAATGCTCGGGATCACCACTCTCTCGCCGACATCAATGGTTTTAGCATCTGTTTTGGTTTGTCGGCTGTCCTCGGTAATTGAATTGTTGCTAGTCGCGCTGTGGCCGGAAAGTGCTCCGCTATGGACGACATTTCCGTTGGAGTCCAGAGACATTTGCACTCTGGTTCCATTCGGGCTTGCGTCTACTTGCTCCTGAGTAAACCATCCTTTCTGCACTAGTTCCTGCATCTCATCTTGCGTAAAAGAGTAGGTTCCAAGATTGGCCAAGCGTTCGCGGGATACTTGTTCGTTGAGATCAAGCCCTGTTGCCGAAGCAACTTCGGCTCTTGCGCCCATTTCAGCCGAGGTATTCGCCATATGTTTCGCGTTTTCAAATCCACGAGCGGTAGCAAATTGTTCGGGAGTAATATGTTGAAGAGCTGCATGATCGCCGTGAGCGGTTGCGGCGCGCATAGCGCCAAGAGATTCGTAGACTTCATCCACTGACAGGTTGTTATCCCTCATGTACTCCATGACGCCGGTTGTCTGGGCGTAATTCATGGAGGATGTGATTTCCGCCATTTTTTCGACTTGGACTGGATGCCAATCGGTAGCACCAAGTTGGCCTAAAAGCCCCGCGTTCTTAGCTATGGAAAGAGCCATCCACGCCTGTCCATCGCTCATTCCTTCGTGATTTTGCTGAATGCGGTCGGCCATGCTTGCCATTGTGGAAAGCTCCGAACCTGTATTCATCACACCGTATGTGGTATCCATCACAGCTTGTGAGTACGTTGTCATCCCGCGCTTTTGAGCGGCTTCGTCTCTTCCATCTGCAGAACCTGTCGTGTTGAGGGTGCCGAGTCTAGCTGTGTCTGAGGAACGTTGAGCTAACTGTCCCGGCGAGCTTCCGCCTGCAACTTCTGCCGTGCCTTCAAGCTCACCGGAGATCTTTCCACCATCTATGGCGCCCCAACCTTTACCGCCATCAGTGGGGGTGTTGTAACCCATGCTTCGAAGCTGAGACATTACTTCAGCGCTTCGATAGTGTTGGTGAGATTGATCTAGTTCTCGGACAGAAGAAACATTGTCCCATCCAGCTTCAGCCATCAGATTCGCAGATCCGCGAGCACTAGCCAGGGCATTCAGATGGTTCATGCTCTCGACAGGCGATTGGCCTTTGGCGGCGGCATCAGCGCCAGCCGAATCGGCATGGCCGGACCAATTGCCAGCCAGCGAGGTAAGTCCGTAGGGCGACATCTTGAAGAGCATTGCTGCAATAAAGGCGGAAATGGTGATGCCCATGCCGCGGGCCTTCCCAAACAGAGATAGGGCTTGTGTCGCGCTCTCTGGTGCGAGAAATATCGCGGAAAGACCCATGTTGTGGCGTTTTATTTCGTCTACCGCATCGTAAGCCTGGTCCACAGCGATCTGCGCAAGAATCACATCCATAACGCCCCACAGCATGATCCATCCGAGCAGTGCCACGATCAGTTTCAGGGCCATTGGGAAAAGTGGGGTGACGATGAACAAAGCCAGAATTGGAATCAGACCCAATACGATTGCTGTCACTGAGGCTCGAATTTTCGGCATCCATTCGTTGGCGCTCACCGCAATACCCAGGCCGTTGTTCATCATCGAGCGATTCGTAAGTGCCCGGATCCCCGCATCGGGGTTTTCATCGAGCATAACGCTGGCGATCGCATTGCTTATCACAACGTTGCGTAGCAGCTGGGTAGGTGGTGCTGCAGCCGCCCCGAAGACATTAAGATTCATGTTCTGAATCTTGGTCTCACAAGCGGTTTTCTGGGCGGGAACAGCAACGTCAAAGCCGCTTTTGGTACAGACCGAATTAAGATGCTCATCGAAAGTAGGAGCAGCATTTAGGGCTGGTTGTAACACGTTGTCAAAGGCATCGGTACAGCTCATGACGGTGCCGGCTTTGTATGCGCCAGCGGCGTACATGGTTGTGAACATGGCGGGGGACTTCATATCTTCTAGCTGATTCAAAAGATTGTCGGTGCCGCTTTTGATTTCGGCCAGATCAACGGCATAACTGGGAAGAACTAACGCCAGCTTCGAGCAATCTTTGAAATACTGACGAATGGACTTTTGAAGGTAATAGTCCGACGAAAACGTTTTGTCGGTGGTGGCGTTGAGAAGGAGCTCGAAACCTACCCCCATCCCTTCTGTACCATAAGGATGCGCAGCGGAAGCATCGACTATTTCCTGAACGGCCCGCTCTGCTTTGTTGGTCATTCCGGCCACCAGAACGATCAGATCTGGAACATCTGGAACGGCCTCGTAAGCGTTGCGAACAGGGTCATACACGTGGACAGTGCCGGTTGGTGTGATCAAGGCCTTGAAGACAGCGACGCCGATCAGAGTAGTCATGAGCCATGCCAGGCTGAGGCCAGTTGCCGACTGCTGGAAGTTAATGATTCCTTTACCAACCGTGAACAAGCCTCCAAGAAGCAAGCCCAGGACCACTGCAACAGCAAACAAGGTGGTGTACTGGTTATTGGCGAAAACCAAAGATATTCGCTTGAATGCGTTTACCGTCTCAGTGAACCCATCGTAGGTGTAGAAATCCATATCGAGCGCAAGTGCTGTGCTGGGCAACGCAACGGCGAACATTAAAGCCAGAAGCGGGAGAATGCGTTTCATTGGGTAATGTCCTCAGCGTTCCGGCGCAGGACTTCTTCCTGGCGTTTTGCTTGAGCCGCTGTAAAGGCAATGTGTGCCATCTGTTCTTCGGTCTTTTTCAGGTAGCTATTTCGAGCCGCCATGCGGAATTGGTAGGCGTCCTTCTTGATACCCGTAAGATGATCGGATACCTCGGCATAGACCGTTCGATCGCATTGCGGTCCGGTAGCGCCGGTATTATTCATAACCGCATCTATTTCCCGCATCATGTTGTCGATGGTGTTGTACAAATCGTCAACCATGTAGAAGGCATAGGCGTAGGCCACGACTTCCTCGGTGAGAGCGATCGCCATGGCCTTATCGCCCAAGGCGATGGAATCAACGATGATGGGCAGAATGGGAATGGGGGATGAGGTCAGGAATGCTTGCTCGGCGGGCGTCAAAGCCGTTTTAGTTTCGATTTTGGTGGCAATGGCATTCATCTGGTTGCTTACCAGGGCGAGAAGACCGCCCGGTGTAGCAGAATCTTTCTCGCAAACAGGTCCGCCGGCGGTTTGCACCTTCTTTTCTGCATTACCAATTACAAAATCATCGACACTGGATTCGTCATTGTTCGGGCAAGAGCTAATTGGCTCTATAACCGGTGCTTTGACGGCGGCTGTTGCGTTAATCATTACATCGCCCACGAATCCACGCATGGTATCGACATAGGCGAACCCGAATTCGTCGGCTGCGTTCTGTAGTAGTGAGCCGGTTGTGAAGATGTTTTTAAACTGGGTTGGGCAGTCTGCAGTAAGCTGCTTTATATCTTCGGTCGGTTCCTGGTTGGAAGCGGTTTGATTTTCTGTGGTCTCGTACCAGCTTGTTACCGAGCCCAGTGCGGTTCCCACCTTCGCATCCAGTGTTCGTAGTCTGTTGCTGGCAGCATTGCCAATAAAATCACCAACTGGCTCACCTAGTTTTTTGGCAAACTGACAGTCATTGATTTGAATGCCGTTTAGATCGTTGATGATTTTTTCGAAGCTCTTCATGGTTTCGGAAAGCTCTTTGCTCATCACCTTCATGGCAGTGTCGAAGGCTATTGCGGGAGCGGCCGCAATCATGTTCTGGAGCTTATCGACGAGGTAATCCGGGTCCAGCATCGTCATCCCGCCAAGGAACACGTCCACACCACCGCAGCCTGCAGAGACCCTGGGGGGAGAGATCGTGAGAAGAGGGTCCGTTGAAACGTTGAATCGGGCAGAGTAGGACCCTGCAGAGTAGAAGCCTCGTTGCTGGTTCTTGTAGCTCGATGCGCCACTGGACGTGGACGATGCAAACCAGTCATCAGTCCAATCAGCAATCGCTGTGGGCGGCGCGCAAAGCGCCAAAACAAGGCCTGGGAGAATAAGCTTTTTCATTATAATGCCCCTTCTTTTGGCGCGCCTGGGTCAAAGAATCCACCCTGACGATATTCGGGCGTCAGGAACTGTTCTGGCGTCGTCTCACCGCGTAAATAACGGATCGCACGATAGGCGTTGGCAGTAATTTTTGCCGCCGACTCGACACCCACAGCCACTGGCATCCATCTCTCGCTGTTCCTCTCAATTAGGATCACCATCGGCGTTACTTGAACGTCAAAGCGTGCTTGAGCGGACGGGTTCCTGTTGATGTTCACCTCAGTCGTTTCAATGCCCGTGCGGTCAGAGACAAGTTTGAGAATGTTCCGTTGCGGAGAGCAATAAGGGCACTCTTCGGTTGAGAACAGTGCCAACGCATACTGTCCTCGATAATTCCCGAGGTACTTCGATTGATTACTCGCACGTTGTTGCAGTTCTGCTTTGCGACCTGGTGCGGTGATTGGATACTGCGATGCGCCATTGAGCTGCGGGTTTTGCAACATGACCATGTTCGAGACGGCCGTGAAACCGGCTGCTTTGCGGCGAACAACGTCCTGAATTCGGTAATAGGACAACACACTTTCAGGTGTCCTGAGCCAGACCGCTTCTTTCAAGTAGTTTTCAAGCATGGCTTTGAGATCATCGGGGTGCATATCCATCATTTCCGAGGCCGATGGCGGCGGTGGGAGCGGCTGTCGCTCCGCTTTCTCTGGATCCTCAGACTCAGAGGGCTTAACCGGCTCTTCATACCAGTGGTACCCCTTGATCTGGGTATCTTGGTCCGGTTGCTGAACCGCCATTGCGGAGAAACCGATTAGACAGAGAGCCAAAAGCGCCAAATTACGTTTCATGATTGGTTCCTCAGAAAATGGCTTTCAGGCGCTTCGCGGCAGACACGTCCACCAAGCCCCAATAACGGCTGTCGAAAGAGTCCGGATGAGAGCCGTAGGCCCAGGCTTTCCCGGCTGGAATTGGTCCAGAAAAAGCAAATAGGGGCAGCGCCTTACCCGTGAGCGTCTTTGTTTTTGCTCGCCCCAACGGCTCGCCGTCGCAAAAGAATTCGCGGCCTTGTTGAGAGATCTCCTGACCAGCCCAGCAGGCCAATTTCTTACTGATCAAAACCGGCTCTGGTCCGGCCAGTTCGTGGGTCAGCAGGAAAGACGCATAGTCACCGGGGCCTGGACGCTCCGAAGTGCGCCAGAACACGCGATGATCGAGGGATTCTGATGTGGTGACGTTGATGTGATCCCAGGCGTAGGAAACGCCTATAGCGAGTGGAATACCGACCACTACTGTCAGAATGACGTTTTTCGCTTTTTCATTGAGCATTTTGATTCTCCATTCGGGCCAGCAGTGGCTTGGCTGGTGTGCCACCGTCCATCATGGTCAGATGCTCCAACAGACTTCGAAGACTGGCGTCGCCGTAAACCACAGGAACGCCCATGCCTGGAGGGGTCGCCCCTTTCTCGCAGTAGCTTTGAAAATCGAATTCGGGTTCAACAAGCAGTGCTGGCACTTTCGTAATGCCGTGGTTTTTGAATTGGATGGGATCGACCACCACATCGAGAGAGCGCATCACGCATTGAGGGCCTTCACAGGCGGGGTTTCTGCGAAGCACCTTGGAGATAAATTCCATCGTGGGTTGTGTTCTTTCAAGCCCCCCGATCATGCCCCGCATAACCATCACGCCGCCGACCTTCTCAAGATCGCGGGCGTAATTGCGGAGAGTGATTTCGGGCATTGAGCTCGAAATAAAGAGCAGTGGGCGAGAGCTTGGTCCTTCGCTATCTGGGTCGTCAGACTCGACAGGATCCAGTCCGGCATCGGCCCTCAAAAGACTCAGAAATTCGTTTTTGCGGGCTTGCCACTGTTCACTTTTTACCTCTTCCATCACATCAGACACCCGAGACCGCATAACCTCGGAGTTCATTGCTTGGTCTTTCGCGCGTTTGGCGGCCGCCAGGTACTCTTCTGGAATATCGATCTGGTCTGGCAACGTTGGGATTTCTTTCTCGTTGGCCATGACCATCGATGCGGTCAGGCTCAAGGCCAGCACTAGGCAACGATCAGCGTTAGTACGAAACACAGCAGTTGAGCCTCCTGAACACCATCCATGAAAAGTTGTCGCCGCCGGCAGGCGGATGCTTGTAATGACTCCACAACAGGCCGGTCTGCCCGATGGGCCGACAGCTATCGTCCCGAACGGGCTTCATCAGCTGAAGCTTGTATTTGTCTTTGGACCAGATGGGTACGGGAGCTGTGTAGCAGCCGTCGGATGACGATTCTTTGAGCAGGCCCATGCGGGCCATGAAGTAAATCCCTCGCGCAGCAATCCCGGCATTGGCCGTGACATAATCCGTGCCGGTGATGGATCCGGCCAGTGGGTAAGCCCCTGACCAAGAGCCCATGCACCAGAAAAGGGAGTTAACGGGCCTTCCAACCAGAGCCCCTGCCGAATCGGCCGCACAAGCCATTTGTGCGACAGGGTTTGCAAACAACAAGGATTCGGGATGAATCATCAGAGAGAGAATTTCGTTGTTCCAGGTGGGGACGAGCTCAGTCATCATCGCCACATCAAATTCTCTTTCGGCAATGCAGGGTATGTCGTAGAAGAGGCCTAAAATGCTGAACGCCGGGAAGAAGTAATAGTGCATCTGTTGGAACGTCTTCGACTGCCCATCTTCCTGCATGTGAGCGCCGCCCAGCTTGCCGCCGGTGTTCATCAGTTTGAATCCCAAAGGCATCATGCAGTAGGGATCGGAAACCGTATCGATCAGACGGGCAGGCTCCCACATAGAAATCCCTATGCCATAACGATTGATAGCACCTGTGGTGCAAGTGCAAAGCGGGGAGGGCGTGTCTGAGCCGGGATCCGGCATACCGGAATCGCCTTTGCCAATGCTGAGTCCGCCGATCCGAATCGGAAAGATGCACTGCCAGGAAACATCCGATATCGGGTTCAACATGCTGGACGGGCATTTCGATGCAAGTGCGGCCTGGGGCAATAATGTGCCCAGAAACAGGAGAGAACACAGCGCAACTATACGAGAGATCATCATGGCAAAAGACGTCCGGAAACTTTCCGTCAGTCTAGCCTAAAAGTATATGCACGTATATAGCACTATATGAATTTAGAGGTTAATCGAATGCTCTTCGATTCGGAGGGTACTGCCCTCCTGGGTCACGATTGATGGGACGTATTGTAGAGCCAGTCGGTCACGAACCGGAGGCGTCAGGATAAAAACGGGACGCTGGAGCGCCACCGCTATATCGCGGTAGTCGCCTGATGTGATCATGACCATATCTGTTGCTTTGAGATTGCCTTGAGCCCACTCCAAATCCTTATCTGAAATAAACACCAGGCGTTGAGGCAAGCGAACGTGCTCCAACGGATTGAACTGGAATCCCTTGGGATAAATGACGCGGCCGTTCTGGTCTTTAACATCAAACTCAGCCACGTAATACGGAATGTGGTACCGGGCTCGATCCTCTTGCGCTCGAGGCAGTGAAACCGCTTTTGCAGCGGCATTTCGAGCTACCCCATCGCTCATAACAGCTTGCCAATCTACCGCTGCAACCTTGTTCTCGATTTCAACGAGTGCATCCGGCTCAACGATTTCATAGGTTCGTCCGAGAACCTGTGTCTCCGTTGCACCCACAAGACCAGCGAGAAGGCTACTTATTATTATCGTAAAAGTCCGTAATGCCATCGGAAACCTTTCCTTCTATTTGAGTCATTGTGTCTGGTACCAAATCGCCGTAGTAATCGCTGAAATCGATCTTGGAAAAATCAATGGATTGGAATTCTTCAGGCGTGAGGCCCCGACAGTTTGGATTTTCAGAGGTGCCGAATCCTGAAATTGTGCTGAGTTGGGCTCGGCCTTGCTGGTGAATGATGCGACCCATCTTGCTGTTGAAGCAGCAATAGCTTTTTGACTTTTGAACGCAGCCGACTAAAGCCCATTCCTCCCGGCAGAACTCACCAACCTCGTAGCAGAACCCTGATCCGTTTAGCATTCCAGTCTCGGTGCTGGTTTGGTCACAAGACTGCGTGAAGTAGTCCATCACTGCACCGGCCATTGCCATTGGATCGATCAGAGCCCCGTAATCGCCCATTACGTCACTGACTTTCTCGGCTGCGGCATTGCCCGCAACCAGCGTTGGCGCTCCAATGGCTAGGGCTGCCTCATATTCGGATTTGCCCTGTGTGACAGCATCGAAAAGCTGCGTAATGGCTTGAGTGGGGGAGCCGGAACCCCCCGTGTCGTCGGATAAAATCTTGTCCGTAGCTTTGCAGCAATTTTGGAACGCCGTGCTAACTCCCGCCTTGTCACAGCGCATCGATCTTCCTGCAAAAATCATCACCTGGCTTAGGCAAGTCCCGTCAGCCGCCACGTTGCCATCGTTTGAGTAAACGCCAGTGTCGATATCGTCGGCCAGCGGTGGGCTAGTATCGAGATCGACGCAAGCATTAGGGCTGCACTGTTGCGTGCCAGATGAATTAGCCATGCAGGAATAGGTGTTACCCAATGGGCAAGCGTAGGCAGTCTCAAGAGCACAGGTTTCTGAGGTCGTTGAAAAGGAAAATTGGCCGCCGGTTTGAGTGGTCATTGCTCCGGCATAAGTGTCCGTGATCTGCACGGAACCTTGGAGGCCGTTGCCGCAATTCGGTGCCGTGAGAACGGTAAGAGCTGTAGCGCCCGGAAAGTTCGTGCCTGCCAGGCTGGGAGAATTCCAGACGGTGGCACCGGTAAAATTAACAGGGTTGCTGTTCGTGCAAACGCTGTCGAAATCGATTGTTGGGATTTCTGCTGTAACGCCTGGAGCGCTGGAGAAGGTGCCTGCAACTAAATCGAAGTTCAGAATGAATGTGCCAGTTTGTTTGGCGGCTTTAACATCAAATGTCATCGGAACAGGACTGTTACAGACCATCGTATTGCTTGAGGAACAATCAACTGCCGAGATCGGACACAGCTCGCCACCAGGTGAGCTAAAACACGACGCTGTTTCGCCGGCAGTGTTTAGTTCCCCATCCATATTGAGGTCCTGGCCGCACGCCCAATTGGCGGCTTGAAGGCTCGCGGGTCTAACGATCAGGAGCACCGCAATTAGGGTGAGCTTGGAATACCAGTTGTGCATATGGTGTCTCTTCCGGCCATGCGAACAGCCTGAATTGTGGCGGCCGCTTCATTAAACTCGTTGAGACACCCGCAGGCCTGGACCACGGTTTCACCGGGGCCGGCAGGGCAGGTGCCGCTCGAACATTCGTGATAGAAGTAATCAAATGTGGTCGGGCTGGTGCGGTTCTCTCGAACAACACCATCCTGAACCGCGTCGTTGGCAAGCCTGGGTTTGCGGGTTTTACACGCTTGAGTGCAGGAGTCCACCGCTACCTCTTCAAGCGTGGAGAGTGAGCCCGACGGCGTAAGAACCGAGCCGCCCGGCTGTTTTAGGTAATCCTGGTAGCCTGTCGAACTGGTGGTTGTCTGGACGTTATCGACTCTCTCTAAAGCATCGTCAAAATTGTATGACGCTGGAGTGCTGCATTCGTAGGTACGGCTCTTCTCCCACCAATCGCGGGTCACAGGTACGTTGCAGTAGCTGGCTGTGAACGTTCGCGTCGATGGCAACGGAGAGAGGCCAGTGCTCACAAATTCGTTAATCGTGTTTACCGAATCAGCATCTTCATTTTTCAGATCACAAGCAGGATCGTCGCGATACACGACGCATCCATCGCTAATGCTGTCCGGTGAGATATCACATTGGACATCGAGAGTTTTGAAGCGGAAATTTCCGCCAAGCCAATATTTGGCGCTGCTGCTCCATGCCGTGTCCTGGATTTTAACTCGACCTACCATGTCATTAAGGCAGGTGGGTGCTTGAAGAATACTAAAGCTAACTGTGGTGTCGAAATTTCCCCACATGCCTGTCGCGCCGCTCCAGAGTGAGTAGCCGGCGGCACTGATTGAGACTCCTTTGGTCACGCACAGATCGTCGTAGTCGAGTGTTGGAACGATTGCTTGGAGGTTGGTGCCGTCGCTGGGACTGGATTTGCTCCAGGTGCCTGTTTTGAGATCGAACTCAATGGTCACATAGTTCCTGCCTTGAGACGCAATTTTCACGTCAAAATAACTATCGGAAACTGTTTCGGTGAGCGTCATGGACCGCTCGATGTTGCAGGTTGCGAGCGAAGATGTATTCGCTGTGGCTGCTGCTGATGTGGTGATCATTGTGAAGTTAGAATCAGTGCTAGACGCCGCAAAGGCGTCACTGGCGATGCTGCCCGGGCTGCTGTTGTAGGCTTTTAGCATCGGAGATCCAGCGGCGCAGCCACCCGCTTTCTGAGCGTAAAACTTGATCATTGGTCCTGTAACACCGACTTCGGATACGGTCAGATAATCAAGCTGGGAGGTCAGTGCTCCGGTGGCACCGCCTCCTAAGTCGTTAAGCACTTTATCCAGATTACTCATTACCAGACCGGTGCCGCAGCTATCGTTAACGCAATAACACCCGCCCAGGTTTTCAAGCGCCGTTGGCACCATGCCAATTTCTCCCGAGCCGTTTACGTTCCAGGCAAGGGCGTTGCAGTTATCCCAGGTTCCCGGGTCGCAGGACAGCGCGCCGTTGGCACAGACTCCGGAAATAGGGACGGATGGCGCAAAAATGTTGTCGGTAGTGCCATCAAGATCGACATCCTGGGAGACGGTAAGTGTGCCGATATCTCCTCCAGTAGCAGGCGCAACGAAAATTTCTAGGAACTTCTGGGACCCGGAGCAACCGATTTGAGAAGTGAAGCTGCTGCCGTCAAAGGTTTTCATGGAGTCGGCAGACATCAGGGGCGTTGTGAAGTTTTGTTGGATCGATTCGGCGCTCCCGTAGCTACTCCGGGCGTTGTTGACCGTATCTTCGGCCGTGGTCACGGATGCAGGATCGGCCGGTGCGATCGAAGGCGCCAGCGTGATCAAACCAACCAGGAGCCAGCGCTTCATTACAATGGCACTCCCGAGAGCTTGGAGACAGCTTGGGCCGGGGTCATTCCCTGAGCTATCAGCGCGTTGTACTTCGCAACTTCCTTGCCGTCTGACGTCGCAATCCAGTGGTTCCATGGATCCACAGAGAGTCGGCCGATGCCGCGGCCAAAAGGTGTATCAAAGAAGATCTCAGAGTATTTAGGCTTGTTGGCCTTCACTGAGGTGAGAAGATCGACGGCCAACCCTTCATAGTCCAGAACCCCCTCATCAACGGCTTTTGCGTAGTCTTCGCACTCCAGATAGAACTTAAAGGCCGCGTTGTTCTTGATGACCTGCCCAACCGGCCCGAATTTCCGCAGATCCAACGGGCTCTGGGTCACGATACCGAAGGCCCCGGAATATTTTCTTGCCCTTCTGTATCCCTCTTCGATCAGGTTGCCAAGGCGATTGTTCTCTTCGCCCCGTGAATCGGAGAAGTAGCGCCAGGCTTCCTCGAACAGGACGAAGCGCTGTTCTGAGCGGTCTGACAGGTAGAGATCCTGAGTGACAGAGTTCATCACTTGCATGATCACTACATTGAACAATTCTGCCTGTCCGGAGAGCTTTTCAAGCTCCAGGACCACAAAACCGTCATTGGAAATATCGAAGCCACCGGCACCGTTGAAGAAGCGCCCGTAGACGCCTGCTGTGGTGAAGTCGTGGAGGTTGAAAGCCAGCTCGTGTGCCTTGGCAACGGCACTCGCCAGCGGCTCGCCCTGTTCTTTGGCGTTTTTGGGATAGGTCTTGAGGTAATGCTGAACCGCGTCAATGCCATTTACAATGTCGCCTCGATCGGAGGTCCAGCGAACGGCCTCTTTGATCAGCGTCCATTCGGTTTCATGGAGAGGCTGACGAGACGCCGAGTACGCCATTTCCGCGAGTATGTTCGCGGTTGTCATGAGATCCGCGTTGCGATCATCTTCATCTTTGGAATTGGAGTTGAAGGGGTTGATGGTGATCCGTTCTTTGCCAAAGTCCATAAATCGACCGCCGACCATATCGCACTGCTTTTGCAGCGAATAGCCGATGTCCGTCACCCGAACGAGAGACCCGGAAGCATAGTAGTTTTTGCACAGGTCGTTGAGGGTGTATGACTTGCCCGCACCGGAGCCAGCGGCGATCAGGAAGTTATGGTTGGGTGCGCGTTTGTCGAAAACATCCATTCCCACTAACTGCCCCTTGCGACCCACGTAGAGCAGGGCAGGATCACTGGAGCCCCTGAAATCTCCCTGAATTGGCATGAAGCGGGCGACCGCGCTCAGGGGTGCGTAAAAGTGGCGGTCCAAGAGACTGATGTTCTTATCGATGTCATATAAGCCAAACGGCAAGGAGGCAATCAGCATCGGTTTTTCGAGCACTGATTCTTCCTGCATTACGAAGTCTTTCGACTCCCACAGCCGGCGAGCTCGGGACACTGAATCGATGCACTCGGCAGCCGTGTCGCCCAGAATGACCAGGGATGGAATGATGGTCATAAAGCGCTCGGATTCGAGTTTGTCCAAGGCCCAGGAAAATTCTTCTGTTCGTTTCTGAATTGCCTTTGCGAAGGATCCGGTGCCCTTTTGGGCCATGGTGGCGCTGGCCTTTTGGTGAAGACTCGTTTTGATGTCTTCAAAGACGATGTTTAAGCTAAAAATAAACGGGGTGGTGATTTGGTCGGGATCGTCGGCCGCGCCCATCACACCGCCGGTAAGCGTATTCGTCGTAAAGGTGTCGATGGATTTGGCGTTCACTTTCGGCGTGATAATTCGCCCAAAACGCTTTCCAAGACGGAAAGGCTGTTCTCCCCCATAAAACTCGATTTTGGTGTCAGAGCTGATGATCTGCTTTCGGATCGGCAAGCGATCATCGAAATTCCCGTTGGGGTCAGACTGTGGGTCGTTGAAAAACTGTCGCGCCCAGGCCACGAGGTCTTCCGGCTGCATTCGTCGGGGTGCCAGATGAGCGGCTTGCAGCGTCTCTTCGGCGATTGATAGCACTTCGCTGGACAGCGGTTTAACGGTTTTGATACACACAAATGAGCGCCAGTTTCGAACCGGGATGCCGTGATAACAACGCATCCCCTTGGTACCGGCCCTCAGAAATTGTGTGTACTCCTCGATGGACTTTTGAAGCAACGGCGTTTTGCGCTGCTTATTTCTCGAATACGCTTCAAGAATGCCGTTCACGTTATGGTCTGGCGCGAGCAGGATCTGAATCTGGGTGCGCTTCGGAAAGTTGACCGAAAGGAAGGTTTCCAGCTGCTTGAGATCCCGGCCGCCGAGAAACGTCAGAGGGCAAATCTCAAATAAATACCCACACCGATTGTCCAGAGTCCGGAACGCCCCCAATTCATCATCAAAACTTACCCAGGGTAAAAAGTCCGAGAATTTGTCGCGAGAAAGCTCTTTTTCGAGCTCCTTATGTGTAACTCCGCCGTGATCGCCAACAATCAACGACCAGATTTTCGAAAAAGGGCTGTGCTTTTCCTGAGCGGTCATTCGGCACCTCCCTGATATTGATCAAGTAAAGAATCGGTGAGCTCTGGCTTCTTATAAAGATACTGACCCATTACAAAGCGCGGCTCATCGACGATGGAGTAGATGTAGCGCGGCATATATAGCCGGTTGCGCTGGAGCTCACTAGAGTAGGGCAAGATCATGGTGCGGACCGCGCGAGGCGGCTTGATCATCGGCGTTTTGGGAGCCTGCACCATCGTTCCAAGCTGGTCATAGACCTGATCGCGGTAACCGCTGTAGGCTAACGCGGGCGGCGGAATTGCAACACCAGCGGCAGTGGCCGGTAAACGCTCGACGCTTCTCGCTGATGCGCCGATAGGCTGTTCTTTGACCCGTTGTGAGCCGGACCTCTGGGTTTGGCGCTCGGATCGTGCCTGCCGGTTCTGCTCCGAGGCCCGAACCATATGGGGGTACTTTTCTACGCCCGTAACAGCCTCTTCATAAGCATCCTCTACACTGATGCATTTCCCGAAATTATCTTCGAGATTGCAGGAGAACTCGTTTTCATAGGGCACCAGCGAGCACCCACCGAGGACGCTGAGAGCCAGGCACACGGTCAATGTTTTCATTATCCTTTCTCCATGATGTCGAGGTCTGTTCCCTTCTGAATCACAACGGTGAGCCTTTTTGCGGCGCCCACTTCAATGATCGGAACTGTTTGTTTTGCGAGGTCCAGGAATAGCTTCTGGACAGCCTGAGATCCGGACTTGAGAGCCTGGCCACCGGCGGACTGAACGATGGAGTCGGTATCGACAATTTGAGTGGTACCAAGGGCGGATGTTGAGGTAGTGGCGGCTGCGCTACTGATACCGGCCCCGGCGCCCTCAAAAAGCCCGGCAACGATGGTTCGCATTAAGTGAGCGCCCATTTTGGAGACCACGGGTCCGGTCAGGCCTCGCACCCCGTCACTGTCCGCAACGAATCCTTTTACAGGCTGATCAATGACGGCCGTGCCATCCAGGCTCATGCACGAGAGGCTAACGAGCTGGAGGTTCACCCGCTCTTGCGCGAGATTTGCCGTTGCGTTCGCGATGACAAAGCAGCCCTTCAAATTGGCCTTGACGCTGTTAGGAAGCACGGCAGGAGCCTGTACTCTGAGCATCACCGGCTCCGGATTGGCGTCACCGAGTTCTGAGGTAAGGGCTCGAATACCAGTCAGCAGAATTGCTGGCATGTGACTCGGCGGCATGTAGATCGAGTTCTTTTTTTTTGCGCGAGTCTGAGCCTGAAATTCCGCACCAGGAGCCCGTCCAATGCCGCCAATAACACGGGGCTCAACCGGTATGTTGTTGAGGGACTGGTCCGTGCCTGTGTAGCCGGGTACATAGCTAGGTGGCTCGGGGTAAGAGACTTCACCCGCAGCGGGCGCTTCGAGATCGGCTAGAGGATTGATCAATTCATCCTCCCGAGCACGATCGCCTTGTTCCCTTAGCGTGTTCTGAGAGCTTTCAAGGGCAGCCAATACGGATTCGTATTGACGCAACCGGCTGTCCATTTCGCGCTGAGTCTCCCCGACCTGTTTCAGGTCACGGTCCACCTTGGCGCGGATGTCGTCCTCAAGCAGATCAGAGCCGAGAGATAGATCTGTCGTTTTGGTCTCTTTAACAACCTCAACTTCTTGGCCTGATGCGTAGTAAACGAACAGCAGCATCATGATCAATCCGCCTGCTATGCCGTATTTTCGGCATTTCAGCTTGTCTTCGGCGCTTAGGCCGGACCACCAGGCAGTCATTAGAAGCCCTCCTTGGAAACCACAAACAGACGGCCGATTTGACCGGGTTCAAGGCGAATTGGGTCGATCGTTACTGCGAAAATGGATTCGCCGATAGCAGTGCTCAGGAAGTCGGTTTCACTGTAAGTGGTGCCAGTGTTGGAGCGCACCAGGAACTCCTTCAATGACAGGCCCAGACCATCCACACGGATGGTGCGGCGTAACGCCAATTGTGTGTTTGGCTTTGAAGGCGCTTTGCGGCCATGCCATTGATCAGCCTCACTGCGGGTCACCGTGAAGCTGTCCGGAATGTCGTCCTGCAGAGCGGCCATGGTCAGATAGATGGCCCGCTCTTCATCCGGCAGGGGAGAGAGCAGTTCCTGATTTTCTTTAATGCGGTTCTTTGCGCCCGTGGACAGACGAATGGTCTGCCCCGGTATGTTTTTCGGAGACACCATCAAGGTGTAGATCTCGCCAGCACAG
This sequence comes from Marinobacter sp. SS13-12, assembly GCF_030227115.1. Taxonomy (NCBI): domain Bacteria; kingdom Pseudomonadati; phylum Pseudomonadota; class Gammaproteobacteria; order Pseudomonadales; family Marinobacteraceae; genus Marinobacter; species Marinobacter sp. SS13-12. The sequence continues at coordinate 120,745 of NZ_JASSUA010000005.1, read as the reverse complement.
ACAAGGTAGAACTCGGATCGCGCTGAAACGTATTCCTGGTTCAGCCCATCGTCTTGAATTAGGAACTTGATGAAGCTGTTGCTTCCATTGTTCTCAACAACAATCCCTTTTTCCTGGGAGAAAAACGCGTCGTTGATCGCACCGTCTATACAGGTAACTCGGTTAATGTCGCGGTTGGACATCTCAACGGGCGTGACAACATCAGGCTTCACGGTTTGTGTGTGTCCGAATGCGGACAAGCTAATCAGCATTATTGCCAGTGCCGCATTGGTTAAGGTGTATTTACGCATCGTTTGATACCTCCTTGATGCCGGTGAGCCAGAAACGACCTTGATCCAAGGCATAGGAAATCTGGTAGGTCACGTTTTCAGTGCTGGTCACGGAATCGCCTACGATCCGCTTTTTAACGCCTTCGACGTGGATTTTGTTGTCGCCCACTTTTTTGATGTCGCGGTTTCCACGCCACTGCACCACATAGGACACGGTGGGGTAGCGTTCGATACCGTCGGCGAGCTTGGTAAAGAGGTCGCGATAACGGCTGTATTGGTCGGGGTGAATCAGGGGTAGCAGCTCATTCAACTGGCGTCGTGCCGTCGCCGCCGAAAGATCTCCGGCCATGTGAACGATGTAACGGCTCATGGAACGAAGGTAATCGTTGGAGGCCTCGTTTCCGGTAAGCCAGATGTCACCTTGACCGCCAATCGGGATAATTTGGACGCGCTGTTCGTCAAGCTTCGAGGAAATCGTGGCGGTTTGAAAACCGGCAAAGATGACCACGGCAACAAACCCAAACTTGAGCAATCGGTTCTCAGCGAAGACGTTGCTTGAATCCTGGACAAAAAGACTGGAAAAGAGACTTTTCATAAATCACTCATGGAATTGGGTGGCGGTGGGAAAGGGATAGCCTTTGAGCTCAAAAAAGCCGTTGGCATAAGCCAGGTGGCTAAACCAACCTCGGGCTCGCTTTCGCTTCATAGGAATGAGGAGGGCCGGACCGATGAACAGCGCCAACCAGGCAATGCCACCGAAAATGGCAGCGCCAAGATAGAAGATCACGATGATCGCCATTTCATGCGCGTCAAACCACAGAACTTGAAGCGGTTGATGAAGGTAAATCGGTAGTCGTGATTCGTTCATGGTCGGCCTCCTGAATACCCTTTCGCTTAGACGATCATGCCCAGCGATGTGGTGATGCTGTCAGCCTTGATCATGGCGGTACCACCAAGAACACCACCGGCTGCAAGCATCCAGTTTTTGGTGATCTGAACTGCCGAAATCAGGATCGCAGCCATGCCACCAACGAAGCCGACAGGGCCTTTCAGCATGTCGTTCACAGCAACGTCGTACAGGTCAAAAGCGAATGTACCGGCCGCAGGTGCAGTGATCGCGCTCGCACTCATAGAGCCCAGAACCAGCAAAGGAACGGCGGCTACAGGTGCGGCGGACTTGAAGGAACCAAAGCGGGCTTTGGCAATGGCGCTCAGACGAAGCATTTCGTTGTGAGCAGTTTGAGAAGCAGACACTTTCATTATTAACTCTCCTTGGTTTTGGTAGCGAGGTAGTTGGAAATCACCTCTTTCCGAAAGCCCGTTACTGGGCTTCCATCGAGAATCAGTGTTGGCGTTCCTTGAACTCTCCACTGGCTCGATACGTTGGCGTGAACCTCAAGCTGAGCTGCGCCGGTTTCGCAGGTCGCAGTTGGTTGGGATCGACGCAAATAGATGTCATCAAAAGCGGCAGCTTTATCCTCCGAACACAGAATGTGCTGGGCTTTTGCCGGCGCGGTTTGGGGGTGGATTGATGTCATGAAAAAGATCACGCGCTTTACCGGGACCTTCGAATCACGAATGAATTCGTCGTAGCGCAGGCAATACGGGCAATCAGGGTCGGTAAATTCGATAATGGGTATGCCGTTTTCAGGACCGAGAACGAGCGCTTGGTCGTAGGGAAGGTCTTCAAGTCGAAGGCGGTTGGCCCTGGCTATCGCTTCAGCGGTGAGCGACTGGCCTTCGAGGTCATAAATCTCGCCAAATAAGAGGGCGTTATTGGCAGGAGAGAAATAAATTACCTGAGCCCCGCTTAACGTCACCTCATACAGCCCATCGACTGGCGCCGGCCTCACATCGTGGATTTTGGAATTTGAAAATTTCGCGGACAGCGTTTTCTTAACCGCTTCAAGGGTTGTTGCATTGGCTGTTAGCGCGAGCGCAATCGACACGATTGCCAAAACGATGCGAGAAAATTTCATTGAGAGGACTTCCGTGGTTGGGATTTGTTCAGCTCCTGCAAGAGCCGAGGATCGATGTGAACACCGCGTGCGATCTTTTCCAGTTTCGGTTTAGGCAGACGGGCATGGTCCAGAATGACCCAGCTGCCATCTGCGAAAACCACTTCGCTTGTTGGTTTGCTGGCCAGAGCGGGAGTGGTGATCGCACTCAACAGCACAGCAGCGACAAATATAGTGTTAGGCGTTTTCATATAATCTGTGCAACCTAAAGGCGGTGACTTACACAGATGAATTATAGGGCAGCGTTATACGGATGTATATAAGGTTATATGAACTTTTCGGATTGCTTTGCGAGGTACTTCACGAGCGAGGTGTAGATGACCCTATTTTGGGGTTGGCTATCTTCCTCGGCGCGTGATTTCACTTCCATCACGATGGGATCCGGAAGCCAGATGCTGATGTAGACACCGTCGCGGGGGGAGGCTAGGTACTCGGGATCATTTGACGCAAGAAACCAGCTCACTGCATCGCGGTATAGCTGTTTAAGAAAGATTCCTTCACGGGCAGCATACGATTTCAATGCAGACCGTGTTTCTTCACCCAGCTTTAACTGCTTGAGAGTTTCTTGCGTGTCCAATGATGTCGCTTCCTGGTGAGTTGTTAGGCACTGTCCATGGCGTGCCGCGACGGATCTAATCCAGATTATATAGCACTATATGAAAATGTCTAAAAAATATTTTGACTGGCATTGAATTTTGAGAACGTGTGGTTCTGGCACCATGATTCGTAGGCTTGGCTGGATTTGAAGACGCCAAGGTCGCAAAGCAGACATTCGGGTAGCCGATCAAGAACTTTGCAATGGTCTCCGTATGGACTTCCCCAGTTAATAACGCAACTCAAGAAAGCTTTATGGTCGCCCCCCAGATCCGTCGGCAGTATTGACAAAAGGCAACCCTCGCTTGTCAATGCGGAAGGCCCTGGGCAAGGAGATTTGAACAGGGAAATCTACTTTTACTGTGCTCAAGAGTCTTCCTGAATAAGAGCAACGAGATCGTGTCTGATTTCTTCTTTGCTCAGGTCTGGCCGCATTAACAAGCGAGGGTTGCCTTCGCGATCAAATACATAAATCGCGCTACTGTGGGAAACCGCATAGTTGCCGTCTGGGCCAGGTTCGTCATAACCGAAGGTTGTCCGATAGCGTTTAGCCAGTTCCCGAAGTTGCTGCTCTTTTCCGGTGAGACCGACAATATTATCACCGAAAAAATCGACGTATTCTGCGAGGCGCTCAGGCTTGTCACGTTTGGGGTCGACACTCACGAATAAAGTGAGCACTTCGTCCTGAAGCTCTGGAGACAAGCCACTGGTTGCCTGATTAAGTTTTTGCAGGGCAGTCGGGCACACATCGGGGCATGAGGTAAACCCGAAAAACAGCATTCTTACGCGGCCACTGTAATTGCTGCCAGATACAGGGTCGCCCTGGCTGTTGATCAGGTCGAACTCAAGCTCAGGCATCAGGCCACTGATGTTTTTCCCATGCCAGTCTTCGTCGTTGCCGAGGCAACCCGTAAGCAACATGGCCAAAACCATCATTGAAATGGCCGGTACGATTTTGGTGGGCTGTCGCCAGAAACCGGTCCTCATGAGGTTGTTTCCTTCAGTTTTTTGGGATGATTGGTATATTTTCCGTCCTGATGCATGGCTCGCCGGAGCATCAGAAGAATGCCAAGGATGCTCATCATGGCTGGAGGGATATAGGTCAGCATGCCGCCCAGAAGCTGGTCGACTTCCGGGTCCAGCGGCCAGGCTCTGCCACAGACTTCGTAAACGTCGTAGACCATGTCACGTGAGAACACGATCCACGCCCCAAGAAACATCTGAAGCACACCTGCGGCAGCCAGAACCAACATGCGTCTGCCATACCCAAGTGATGAGGTGATCGCCGGCGGTCTTGGATCAAAGATCAACCACCAGAACAGCAGACCATCCAGCAACATGCTCCAGTTCATGACCCAGTACAGATCCCGGCTGAGCATGGCGTCGAAATGGATCGATGGCCACAGCCAGAAATAAATGAGCCCAACAAAAAGGAAAAGGGCGATGAAGGGCTGCTGCAGAACCTGATAAATCCAACCCAGAGGCCGGAGTTTGCGTTTCCAGCCCGGGCTTATTTTTTCAAACCAGAACCGCATGACCGGCAAGGGGTTGGACAGTGCGATCAGGATAGGTCCGATGTGATGAAGAATCAGGTGCTGGCCCCGATGAACGAAGAACATGTACTGCGCGTAGTAATCAAAGCGGGTCTGCATCACCGCATAACAGATTATTACCCCCAATGTGAAAGCAAAGATTCGCAGCGCGCCGGGCCGATCCTGATCCGGCATCCGAAGCAGTCCGATGCCATAGAACCCCAGCACGAGCATGTAGCTCAGCACGGTTAGCGGCGAGAAATCGTAGGGTAGAAGGTAGTCTAGCAGTGACATAGCGTTGCCGGTTCTGGTGTTGTTATTTCGATGACTCTACCTTGGACGTCACAAGGTCGTACAGTTCCTGAGGCCCCAGCCGACTCAACTTTTCTCCGTTAACGTAGAATGTCGGCGTACCAGAAATTCCGACCCCTTTAACGTCCGCAGCATCTTGTTGAATAATGCCGTCAATTTCGGGAGAGTTCATACTGGCACGGGCGGCCTCAACATCGAGTCCCGCTGACTTTGCTGCATCCCATGCTGCCTTGATATCGGGGTCATCATGCCATTGGGGCTGTGCCTCCATGACAGCGTCAAGCACCGGCTTATAGACCTTCTGTTCGCGAGCCGTCTCCAGGATTCTGACGGCCTCCTCCGAGCCTTTGTGAAACAAAACGTAGCGCAGGACCAGGCGCACTTTTTCCGGGTACGCAGCCTGAATCTGTTTCACATAGGGATGCATAGCCCGACACCCTTCGCAGGAGGGATCGAAGAACTCAACAATGGTTACCGGTGCGTCTTCGGGGCCTATGATAGGAGAATAGTCCCTTACCAAGGGAGTTTTGTCGACAGTGGCAGTTTCGCTAGTAACCTGAGAGCGGTCATATACAACAAAAGCGGCAGTGAATACCGCTAGGCAGAAAAGGATGAGGCTCACGACCAAAGTTCGGGTTCGCACGTTAGATCTCCATATATTTTTTGATTAGTTTTATTGGTGTCAGACTTTTAAGTGTTTGGTAGCAGCCGGTTGGGCACCCACCTCAGATAGAACATCATTCCAAACAGTTCCACTAACGACTGGACGACAATTACCACAACGGCCGCCGCCCAGGCTTCTGGCATTGACAGTGCCAAAGGTAAAACCACAAAGGAGTTGCGCGTGCCAAGGCTGAAGACAATCGTTCGTCCGGTCTCGGGCGGCAACTGGAAGACCTGGCGCAGGACTTTCCCAACCAATGCCGCTGCTAGTAGATAAGTCGGAAAAAGAACCATCAAGATCCAGACAATGCCACTGGTACTGGCGATCTGGCTGACCTGTGCCATCGAGATGATGAACAGTACGACTGTAAGCAGAGGGACCGGCATCAGACCCATGAAGCGAATGAACCCGGTGGCATTTCTGGAGTTTTCGGCCCATGTTTGCGTCAGAAATGCCAGGATAAGTGGAACGACAATCAGCCCGATAAAGGCAGGTAGGAGGTGCCGCTCAAGCTCAAGATTCACCCCAAACTGGTTGCCTAGGAAGAGCCACAAGTACAGTGGCAGAAGAACCAATTGAGCAATCAGCAGAACCGGCGTTGCCGCAATGGCTCGGGTGCTGTCCCCCTTCCCCAGATGAGTAAAGGTGACAAACCAGTCGGTACAGGGCATCAGCAATACCAGAAGCACGCCCAGCTTCAGCGCATCATTGTTTGGCAGTGCCAATACCAACAAGGCGGTTATCGCTGGCATCACCAAGAAATTGCCGGTCAGCAAGGCACCCATGAACCGACGATCCCGGAATACACCTGACAGATGAGTCAACGGAGTTTGGGTAAATGTGGCGTAGAGCAGAACCCCGAGTAGTGTCCAGATCAGGTAGTCCGGCACAACCTCGCCGGGAGAAGTCTTCCAACCTACGAAAAGGCCGAGGACAACAGCGATGAGGTAGGCCCAGACCTGATTGCGTTCAATTATGTCTCGCATGGGGTTTCGCGCCTTTGGGGTTCATTGGCTATGCGCAGCCTTCATGGCGAGGCATGCCCCCTACACCTTTTTCTGCAGTTCTGTTAGCCATGCCCATAGGTATGAGCCCCCTCATGCTTGTAGTCAGGGTGTTCAAATTCCAGTGTTGAGTGAGTTATGTTGAAGTCTTTTTCCAGAGCCTGTTTTATCCTGTCCTTGATTGGCTCAAGTTCATTCCACGCACTCATCTCGACAACCACATGGGCGTCGAGCGAGGCATCATGCTCACCCATCTGCCAAAAATGTACGTGGTGAAGGTCGATAACGCCGTCTACGTTTGATACGACCTCAATGACGGAATCTGTGTCGATATCCACAGGACTCCCCAGCATGAGTGTTCTGATGGTCCCGCCAATTTCTGTCAGGCCCAGATAGAGAATATAGCTGGCGATGCCAATGGTGATCGCGGGATCAACCCAGCGCATGTCGTAGAGTAGAATAAGGGCTCCGCCTACAACAACTGCTATCGACGCAAACGCATCAGACAAGTTGTGTAGAAACAACGCACGAATATTAACGCTGCCCTTCTGCATTGAGTAGGTCAGCAGCGCGGTCAACGCGTCCACTACCAGTGCGACAATGCCAAGCCAGACTATCCACCATCCCTTGATTTCCACCGGATCAAGGAACCGCATGCCACCCTCATATATCAGGTAGAGCCCTATCATGATCAAAGTGGTGTAATTTATGAGGGCTGCAACTACCTCTATTCGCCCGTAGCCGAAGGTCATCTTTGAGTCAGCCGGGCGACGCGCAATCTTACGGGCCGCGAACGCGATAATCAGCGATGCCATGTCCGAGAAGTTATGTATAGCATCGGCAATCAGCGCCAAGCTGCCGGCAAAGATCCCTCCCGCGATCTGGGCGAGAGTCAGGATGCCGTTCGCCCAGATGGCTACTGCAACCCTTTTATCCTTGGTTTCGGGGGACATGTGAACATGTTCGTGGCCCATGGGAGAATCCTTGTTCAGTAGTTTGTGGAGAAAGTGTCTGCGCAATGCTCAGTAATGCTAAGCTTGGTGCTTCGTGCGTTGGTGACTTCATGGATTCTATTCATTTTGGTAGTTTTTAGCCTTGTTTCCGCCACTGGTTTCACCCCTGAAGCTCGTGGCGAAAATCATGGCCACGCCCAGGACTATAAAGACGTCGGCAAGATTGAACGCCGGCCAATGCCAGGATTGCCAATGAAAATCCAGGTAATCGACAACATAACCTCGAAAAACCCGATCGATGACATTTCCGAATGCGCCGCCAAGTACCATCGCTAAGGCCAAGGATTCTGTTCGCTGATGGCTGTCCCGAATCAATTTGACCAGAACAGCTGAGACGACAACGGCTATCGCAATAAAAAAATATCGCTGCCAGCCCCCGCCATCGGCAAAGAGACTGAAGGCTGCGCCTTTATTCCAAACGTGCACCCAATTAAAGAAAGGAGTGATCTCAACCGATTGGCCGTAAGCCATGGATTGCTGTACGAGCCATTTAATCATTTGGTCGGCAAGCGCTATCAGTGCGGAAAAGCCGAGAAAGATAAGCGTTGAAAATCTAGCACGATGTTCAGACATCGAATTATCCTTTTAGTGCAAGGATGCGCTTGGCACCAATGAGTACAACGCCACCCACAACGCCGCCAATAATTAGGTCTGGGTAGTTGGAGCCGGTCCAGGCAACAAGAAGTCCCGCAAGGACAACTCCCAGATTGATAACCACATCATTGGCTGAAAAGATCCAACTGGCTTTCATATGGGCGCCGCCCTCGCGGTGTTTGGCGATTAGGAGCAGACAGCTGATGTTGGCGATAAGGGCGACAGATGCGACGGCCATCATCATCAGCGACTGCGGATCACTGCCAAACAGAAAGCGCCTGCCAACTTCAACCAATACCCCAGCGGCAAGGATAAGCTGGAGAATACCGGCAACATGCGCCGCTCTGACCTGCATTTTGATGCCGTGCCCAACGGCGTAAAGCGCAAGACCGTAGACGGCAGCGTCGGCAAGCATGTCTAGCGAGTCTGCAATTAGGCCAGCAGACTGCGCGATCAGGCCCATCGTCATCTCGACCAGAAACATCAGGCCGTTGATTGCCAGCAGTATCCATAAAGTGCCGGATTCCTCAGTCTCGTTGGCATGAGACAATTCAGCCGCCCTGAGGGACTCAGGGCTGGCGTCTTCCGTCTTCTGCAAGGAAGCGCCCAGACCCAGGGTTTCCAGTTTGCTGGTAATAGGTCCGGTTTCGCCTTGATGGATAATTTCCAGCTTTCGATTCGATAGGTCGAATGAGAGTGACTGAATGTTGTCAAAACCCGTGAGCGCCATTCGAATCATTCGTTCTTCCGAGGGGCAATCCATCTTGGGCACTTTATAAATGCTGACTTGGGCGTCAGAAGCGGTGGTGGGTCCCTTAAAGCTATTGTCGACGACAGATACTTCACTGCCACACTGTCCATTACAGTCGCTACTCATTTCAGCGGTTCCGATTCTCCCAAAGGTTCCGTTACTTTAAACCTTGTAGCTACTACAGGGTCAATGCTAGTCGTTAGTTTTTGACGACACTGGTGAATCCGCCGCGATTCGACGGCTTGCGGCTTGACCCTGTAGTAACTAAAGGGTTGACGGTTAATAGGTCTGACAAAAAAAGGGGGCGTGCCATGGGACGAAAGATAGCGGTTACCATGCTTTTTATCGTCGCTTTTCTCATGATCTTTGCGGGTTTCAATCCCCGTAAAGTGGACGTCACTGAGAGTGTCGTTGTGAATGCGCCTCGTGCAGATATTTGGCAAGCAGTGACCGATTTCGAAGGCACCTTTCACCGATCGAACGATGCTCACATTTTGACTGAGGTAACGAGCCGACAAGGTACGGGTTTTGTTGATGGGCTTAGGTTTTTCCAGGTCGAAACGGTTGGTGGAATAAAAGGGGTTCTGGACGGGCGCGTGTACGACGTCTTTCCGCCAACACGTTACAGATGGTCAGCCGAAACCACCTATAGCCTTTGGGGGCTCGACATCGTTGACGTGTTCGAGGGAGGAGATTTACGAATTGAAAAGACGGGCTCCGAGAAAGGATGGCGTCTCTCTCATCGGGTATACGGAGTCTTTCCCGATTCTTTCAAAGGCAGAGCCTTGAGTTGGTTCATGTCCGCCTTTATGGATATCGAGTCAGACGCAGCGCGACATACCAGGGTTGAGCTGGAGTACGTCAAAAAGAAGCTTGAACAACGATGAGGCAGGGCAGCAAGAGCGTACTTATCCTTGGCGGTTACGGAGCTGCAGGAACGGCCATTGCAACTCTTTTGGGGCAACGGATCGAAGGCAAGATTGTCTTGGCAGGCCGGTCGCTGGAAAAAGGGCGCAAACGGGCGGAACAGTTAGATCGCGAAGCCGGTGCCACAGGGCGTTTCAGCGCCAGGTCAGTTGATGTGGCCGACGCTGAACAAACGAGGCAATGCCCGCATGGGCAGAATGTCGTTATTGTCGCGTGTGGTCTTTCGGTGTCTGCAATTGAGAGCCTGGTTCAAGGCTGTATCGCGAATCGAGCCGACTACATCGATATCACGCCGAATCCGCGCAAGCTTGAAATATTTCAGAGCATGCGAGGGTCGGCAAAGATTCTGACGAAATCCTCCAAAAAGTTAACTAACCTATTGAATTTAAATTATTTTAGTATTGTAGCTCATGGGTGAAACCTGCCGATCAAAATCAAGCGTATAATCGCCAAATCGGTTGATATGGTCCGTGCGGTATGGGGCCAGCCCTTTGAGAATATCGTGATCAATATGATGACCGCGCTCTTTGAGATCTTTAAGGGTTAACGTCATCGACTCCACATTGTGAAGAATGACCAGGTTGGCCACCAAGTGGTTATATTTGATCACCTTCCGTTGCTCGTGACGGATATTCTCGGCGATCACCCCCTCGCCGCCGAAGAACAGCCATTTCACGAACTGGTTGAACTCTTCCGTTTTGTTCGTCTCCGCATGAATGGTTCGCCGCAACTCCACGCTGCCAATGTAGTCCAGAAGAAAGGTTGTCCGAACGACCCTCCCCAGTTCCCGGAAAGCAAAGTAGAGTTTGTTCTTGAGGCTTGCGGTACCTAAACGTCGCAGTACCGTGGACGGTGCGATTTTTCCAGCCTTAATCGATAGCGCCACCCGGAGCATGTCCGGCACATGGGTTTCAATCAGTTTCCAGTTGATAGTCTCGCTGAACAAAGCATTGATGTGCTCATACCGTTGGCGTTTGTCAGACTTGTAGAACACCAGCTGCTTCAGATTCCGGATGCGGGGCATCAGGTTGATACCCAGCAGGTAAGCCAACCCGAAGACGGGCGCACTTTGCGCCTGAGTATCGCCATGCAAGGTGTCAGGCTGGATATCGGAATCGTTTTTGATTAGCCCGTCAAGGATGTAAATGGCCTCATAAACGCCGCAAGGGATGAAGTGGCTGAACAGCGCGATGTATTTGTCGGAGACGTGGTAGTAGCCCACCCCGCCGTAGCCACCGTACCGTATGTGGTATTCCGATAGCAGATTCTGTTCGTACAGGTTCCATTTTGTGCCATCGGCGGCAGCCCGCTGGCCAGTTCCCCAGTGTCGCGGCAGCCGGTAGCGGTTGTAGGCATTGATAACCTGCACAATGGTCTGCTCCAAGCGCTCTTCGGTGACATGCCGCAGGTTGAGCCAGGACACCTGCCGGCGATTAAGTGTCGTGATGGATCGGGCGGTCTGAGTTGGCCCGAGATTGCAGCCATAGCAAAACAAGGTCGAAACAAAGCGGGTACGGGGGTCTTCCAGCTTGCTCTCCAACCCGGAAAGTGGTCCAAAGCGTTTGTGGAGGCCCAGCCATTTTTCGGCTTCCACCAGGATGTCGAGGATATTCTTTTCGGGCAAATTCTGGGATAACTGCTTGTCGATCTCAGCTAACCCATCCGGAGGCGCCGTACGACGGTGCTTCCGGATCACCAGCTCTTCACCATGGAAGACGGCGTATTCATTCTCCGGGAAGCCACGGTCAATGCGGTCGGCCGTTTCGCTCAACCGAGAGTGGGCTTGTGCCACAAAAGCGGCTGGATCGGATTCGATATCAGTCATCGCACTGTAGTCCGCTATCTGGGCATCATAGACTTTCCAATCCACCAGCTGATCGCGGTAGTCACTATACTGGTCGCTGTTCGCGACCGCGAGATCGCCGGAAATCAGTTCACGCTTCACCTGTGTCAGTACGCCCAGCTCGAAATACTTCCGGTAGACCATGCCGGGCGGTAGCTGGCTTGGCCCGGCCCCCAATACCAAACGGCGCCAACGCTCCGGTAGCCAGGACACGTCGAGGGGTTGAGTGCTGAGCACAAGGCATTCCTTTCGGCTGTGCCGGTGCTTTTTCAGAATCGCAATCGCCTCAATCAAGGATTGATCGTGGCTGGTTGCCGCCAGATCCAGCAGTTCAAGGCAATTGAATAACAGGGGGCGTAACGGGCGGTAGGGTTGCAGCATGAACGGGATGAAGTTATTGCCAGCGTAGGCCATGTGTTCCTCACACTCTGCCAGTAATTCATCAGGATCGCTCTGGATGGCAGCCGCCACTCGGGCACCTCGCTCGGAGTCCGTTGGCGCTTCCTGGACGGCGGTCAGTACGTCACGCAGTTGAGCCACCAGCTTGTCCATGCGCTTCATATGATCCAGGTGATACTGGTTCAGGTTGGCTTCTGCCTTGGTCTTGATGTTGCGCATCTTGCGGACAAAGATGTCGACCGCATCGTCCATCGCGCGACGCAATTGGGCATGGACCAGCAGAACCATTAAGGCATAGCGCTTGGTGCTCTGCATCGCCTTGATGTTGGCCGCGCCCAGCGCTCGTGCTTCCAGTATGAAGTGGTGATATTTGGCGGCGGGAATGTGATCAACAGCGGGCAATCGTTGACACCAGCCCTGAAGCCATTCCAGATGCTGGAGATACTTCTTCACTTCCGTGTTGGTTGGCTTTTTGGGTTCCTGTTTCAACTTGTGCCAACTGGTATGAGGGGAATCGTCCGGCACTTGCAGCAACTGGTCAAATTCGTTTTTTTGATGCGCTGTCAAACCCGCATTGAGCGTCCGGAAGTAACCGGTATTAACCGTGCTGCGAGCCTGACGCGCGGTCCGTTGCAACGTTGAAAAACCCGGTAACTCAAAACGCTGGCGCACCAGCTCTTCAATCACCACATTGATGATGTCCGCCAGGTCCTGCTTGGTGGTGGCCGCTTCACGCGCTAGTTCCCGTACAATTGCCTTGCCTTCAACGGTGAACGCCTTGATGCCCACCTGTTGACGAACCGTCTCCAGCATCCGCTGACGGGCGCCGCCATTGCGGTCGTAGACCCTGAGCTGGCTCAATGCGAGATGTGAAAGGTCGTCGCACGCCAGAATGTGCGTTGTAATGGATTGGGGAACGGCTTTGAGATGGACAAAGTAGCCCAGACGCTGCACTGTTTTCAGGAGAATGAGTAGGGCGCCACGAGCAGCCGGAGTTCGACCGTGCTTTCGGGCAAAGGATCGTTCCTGGGTAGAGGGTGTATAAATTTCTGCCAGTTCTTGATCCGAGACCACCGCCTTCAATCGCGGATAGGCGGTTTCATGGAGGCTACTCATACGCAGTCCTTCGCTATGGGGTTCCAGTGAAAGGCATTAGCCCACAGTACTTTCGCTCTTGAGGGGGGCATTGCTTATAGTAGGCAGCAATTCGTCAAGACCAAAGGAACCGCCCGTTATTTTGTGAACGCCACGCTCGCTTTACGTTACGGGATTATTCGGTCATCGATCGCCGGTTCCCCGATTTATTGAATCGTTACACCACACCGCAGACTGATTCGAGCTATGGCCATTGAGCATCTCCCCCCCCCCACTGAGCATTCACACCTACCAACGCCTTTCTAGTGCCCAGCTAATCGCTCTGGCAGGGACCGGGCTAACGACGGTGGCGCTGGCGCCGCTGGCCCATGACTGACGGGCGGCAGTGCGGGCCAGGTGCTCGGCATTGCGCTGGCCCTGAAGATGATTGCCTACGCCCTAATAGCACCTCTGTTTGGGGCTGTTGCCCAAAAACTTCCCCGCCGTACTCTGCTGGTCACACTGGACATTCTGAGGGCCTGCAGGGTTGCCCTTTGTCACTGAGGTTTGGCAGGGGGCCCACTCTGGCTAGGGTAGGTACAAAATTTTCGCCCAACCCCTTCATGTAATGACGCAATTAAGGGGCACGAGATATTGCCCTCTTGGGCGCAGCACCGATCAACCATGGCGCTCAGTAAAGCCTCAATTTGCTGTAGCTTTTCGATCTTCCCACGTACGTCGTGCAACTTGCGCTCCGCGAGAGTGCTGGCTTCCTGGCAGTGGGTGCCGTCTTCGAGTCGGAGCAGGTCGCTGACCTCATCGAGATTGAAGCCTAACTGCTGCGATGTTTTCACAAAGCTCAACCTGCCGATATCGCTGGGACCGTAGCGTCGAATACCCCCGAGAGGACGCTGGGGCTCAGGTATTAACCCACGTCGCTGGTAGTAGCGGATGGTCTCAACTGAGACGTTCGCCGCCTTAGCCAGCCCCCCGATGGTCAATGAGTTCATTTCATCCGGCATTTGCCTTGACTCCGTAGTTGACTACGGCTTCAAGCTTAACCTATCGAACAAGGCCGTAGAAGGTGTAATTGCAATATCAGAGTTGAATTCCGAGTCACAATCCGGTCGCGAGTCGTTAATCGCAGGCGGGGTTGCAGCCTGCTCGCGTCGGCCTGTTGTCTGGGCACCTTGGCCCTGATCGCCCTGGGGGGTTCCGGTGCCTGGATCGGCAACCTGGCGAAGTCTGCGAGGTACCGCAAGTGCGCACCGCTTCGAGACACCCCGCTACCTAGGTATCGACGAGCTGTACCTGAACCGCCGCTACCTCTGCATCCTGACCAACCTGGAGGAGCGTACCTTGTTAGACCTGCTGCCCGGTCGTCAGCAGGAGGCAGTGACGAAGCGGCTCATGAGCATGACCGAGCGCGACAAGATCGAGATCGTCAGCATGGACATGTGGAAGCCATATCGCCGTGCCGTCCAGGCGGCGCTGCCACAGGCCCGCATCGTGGTCGATAAGTTCCATGTTGTGCGTATGGCCAACGAAGCCCTGGAGAAGGTCCGCAAGGGGCTCAGGAAGGAGCTGAAGGCCAACCAACGCCGAACCCTCAAGGGTGACCGGAAGACCTTGCTGAAGCGGGCTCACGACGTCTCCGACCGCGAACGTCTCATCATGGAAACCTGAATGGGGGCCTTCCCCCAGCTCCTGGCAGCCTACGAGCACAAGGAGCGGTTCTACCACATCTGGGACTGTGCCAGCCGGCGAGATGCTGAGCAGGCGCTGGCTGCCTGGATTGACGACATCCCAGTCACCAATGCCTTCACGGAGTCGATCAACCGGCTGGCCAAGGACAAGAACCGCGATGGCCGGGGCTACTCATTCGAGGTGATGCGGGCCCGGATGCTCTACACCACCAAGCACAAGAAGAAGGTGCCGCAGACCAAGGAATCCCCCTTCCTGGGCAAGGCCACCATGACCTACGGCATGGGTCTACCCGAGCCCGAGAAGAACTTCGGTGTCGATCTATCAACCTTCTGGGAAAATTAAGATATCGGTGGGCCTACAGGGATCGTCAACCAATTAATCCGGATACCCATTTTCTAATGGCCACAGCTTGACCGTATCTCAAATGAGATGCGCAATAGCGTCATGTATGACACTCGGATAATTTATCATGGCTCACACTTCAATGCTGGGTAACGGAGGACGAAGGTGAGCAACAATTATGCGGTCACCATTGTATGTGCTGGCCTGGATGATGTTCTCCGGGGTAAATTCTTGGAGAGCGTGCGCGGCCCCCAGAATTGGGCAGTGGCCAGCGTCATCCGCCAAGTACAACTCGCCCTCCCGGTGTTTATAATTAATCACAAGTAGATGGCGCTTAGAAGGGCTGCACAGACGATCCATAGGGTGATAAATACCCCCGGCTTACCGGACGCTCGGTGGCTTTGGCGGCGGTTTCTCGGTGCTCGCTTATTACCTCTGGCGGGATAAGCCTCACGACCAGCATGATTCCGAGCGGCACGATGATGATGTCATCCACGTAGCCGAGCACGGGAATGAAGTCGGGGATCAAGTCGATGGGCGAGACAGCATAGGCCGCGACAACCACCGCAAGCGCCTTTGCGAACCACGGGGTGCAGGGATCACGAGCGGAAAGCCAGACCGCGTGTACGTCACGCTTGATGGTTCGTGCCCATTGCTTGGCGTTCGAAACCAGTTTTATTGTCATAGTAAGTGTCTCTGTACGCTACGCATTACGGACGCGGAGCATAGCCAATGTCCCGGCCGCCATCAGCAGGGCCGCCAAGCCAAAGCCGAGAGTCGGCGAGACTGCGGTCCACACCAAACCGACCGTGGCGCTGGAGACGAACTTGGCCGTCCCGTTGACCGTCCCCAGCGCACCATAGCTGATCATCAGGGTGTCGGCCTGCACCATTTCGGCTGTCACCGTGGACTCCAACGCTTCCTCGACAGTGACGTACAAGCCAGCGACGAAGAAGATGACGGCGAGCAGCGGCACGCTGTCTACCGAAAGCCAGAAGGCCAGTGCTGTCAAAACGGCCGTGAGCGTTCCCAGAACATACCCGCCGACCAGCATGGGGAGATGGCCGAGGCGATCCGCCATAGCGCCGACCGGGTAGGACATCGCGACCTGCACTACATTGCGCCAGACATACAGGAGACCGCCGACCTGGGCGGCCTTCACCACGCCCATTGAGGGCGTGAGCAGTGTGGTCGCGGCCAGGATCAGTAGCGTGTGCGAGAAATCGCCGATACCGAACAGACCGACCGCGCCGAGGTAGCGTTTGAAGCGCGCTGGCAGATTGCGCAACGAGTGGAAGAATCTCAGCCCAGGGTTCGGCGAATGCTGCGGGTCTTGAACCAGCGTCAGGAAGGCCAGCACGGCCAGGATGCCCGGAATTACCGACAACCACAGCACCAACCGGAACGGGCCGTCTGGACCATCCCAATGCCACCCCTGCGCCCATTCCAGTAGCACAACACCCAATAGCGGCCCAAGGACCGCACCAATGGTGTCGGCTGCCCGGTGGAACCCAAAGGCCCGGCCCTTGGTTTTCGGTGTCACCGCCTGAATCACAATCGCATCTCGCAACGGCCCGCGCAGCCCCTTGCCGAACCAGGATACGACGCGGCCAAGCAGGATCAACGGCCATCCAACTGCCAAAGCAATCATGACCTGTCCTAGCGGCGTCAGTCCATACCCCACGAGGACCAGTAACTTACGATGGCCCAGCTTGTCCGCTACATAACCCGACACCATCTTGGTGAGACTGGCCACTGCATCGGCAATACCTTCGATGATGCCGAGCACGCTGGCCGGCAGGCCCAGTACGGCAAGAAAGCCGGGCAACAAGACGGTCGTCGTCTCGTAGCAGAAGTCGCCCAGTGCGCTGGTGATCCCGGCACCGACGACAGTTCGATTCAGCCAGCCTTTCGGCCTGGTGGCTTTTTCAGCTGCACCGGCCTCGTTGATGTCGTTAGTCATTCAGTCCGACTCTCCAAGGGTGCCGAATTCGACCGGAATCTTCACATAGAAGATGTGCAACTGGTCCGCGAGCAAACGTTTGAGCAGCCGCTCTGCCTCGTCCTCAGTCACTACCATCGTGATTTCTTCTGGCTGATCGGCAAGCTCAAAAAAATGGCTGGAGTGCATTTTGCCGTTATGACCAAAACCCTCAGTTGCGGCGAGCACGGTCCCGCCGCGCACACCCAGCTCCCGGGCAGAGTCGATCAGCCAATCACAAACGTGCTTGCCACGGTGATGGCGGTTTTGCTGGGTAAAGAACGTCAGTTGATAACCTTTCATCCTAGTTCTCCTAAAAAAGGAAATGTCTATGAACTTTTCTGCTTGAATAAGGAACCGCCGTCCGACAGAGACTATTACAGACTACGAATCCAACCGAACGTAAACATACCCAGAATCGTCATGAGTAATGACCCCAGCACATGAATGGACACCGCGCCGGCTGCCCAGGCAAACCGCCCCTGTTGTAACAAGGTAATAATTTCAGCGGAAAACGTTGAAAAGGTGGTAAACCCACCAAGAAACCCGGTGATAATGAACAGTCGCCACTCCGGTGCCACCGAGCCCTGTGCACTGAAAAAGCTCAAAGCCACGCCGATAAAGAGACCGCCTAACAGATTTGCGGCCAGCGTGCCGGGAGGGATGGTGGGAAACAGGGCGTTGAGTTGCAGGCCGAGTAGCCAGCGGGATAAGGCCCCGCCCGAGGCACCAGCGCAGATTGCGAGAATAGAGTACATCAGTAAAGATCCTGTCCTGAAGCATTACATGAAACAATACCCGGACAGGCGAAACGGCAATAACCTACGCGCCCGAACCGGGACCCTGCGTAGGCATCATCAGCCACTGCGAACGTGCAGTGGCGGTTTAAGGAGGCATGCCATCTCCTGATATGCGTTATCTTATCGGAGGTAGTCATCTCGAACAAGATCGCTGGCCATTGTCACCCAGAGTAATACTCACCGAATACATTGACAGTCTCGGCGGCCATTCCTACACCGCTATGAGAGCGTCCTTACCGTACGTTTTCGTTCCGTTGGACTTCAAACTCCTGTAACGCCCGAACAGCGAGACGTCGCCGATGCCGCCGGTATCGCGCTCAATCCGGCCCATGGGCGTGGTGACGTCCAGTTCCTTGTTGAAAAAGTAAGGGACAACGCCGAACACCGCGAGCTTCGAGGTAATGCCATAACCGAGTACGCTGCCCGGAGCCTGGACCGAGACCTCACGATCCAAGGGGCCACCGTCGGAACGCTCCCGCGAGACCAGTTGCTCCCGCCAGATGGTTTCACCCTGGGGCACGGGCAGAGCCGTGTTAAAGGTGTTGGGTGCGGCTTGTGCCGAAGGCACACCGGTCAGTACCAGGGCACCGACCAGCAGGGGCAAGCCGATTGACTGGTTGTTATTTCGCATCGCTGCCTCCCGTTTCACCTTCGGCCTCTGAGTAGGAGCGCAGCGTGAAGCCGGCCTCCTCGACAGCCTGACGTGCCCGCTCCTCAGAGAAAGTCCTGCCTTCCTGAAGGGTGACACGCACCGTACTTTTTCCGACGTCCACCTCCACGCCGGTGACGCCATCCACTTTATTCAGACGTTTCTCAATGCCATAGGCACAGAAGGGACAGGCCAGGCCGTCCACGCCCAATACGTAGTGTTTGTCGGCGGCCAGCGCGGCAACGCTGAATGCCAACGCCGCTAACATCAGGAACCCTTTTTTAAACATGACGAATCCTCTTTTCAGGGGGCAGCTTACAAACGAGTTGGTCAATTATTCACACTCGCGACCGTGTCGAAAAACAGGGCCGGGCGTTGCCACAGTGAATTAATGAAAATGGCTGTCACGCTGGCTGCCATAGCCACCATCGCCCAGACCGGGTAAATCAGCCCCGTGCTGGCCAGCGGAATGCCGATACCGTTGAACAGAAATGCCAGGCTGACGTTCTGGAGCATTT
The DNA here is from genome assembly GCF_030227115.1 of Marinobacter sp. SS13-12. Classification (NCBI taxonomy): domain Bacteria; kingdom Pseudomonadati; phylum Pseudomonadota; class Gammaproteobacteria; order Pseudomonadales; family Marinobacteraceae; genus Marinobacter; species Marinobacter sp. SS13-12. The sequence continues at coordinate 101,754 of NZ_JASSUA010000005.1, read as the reverse complement.
TGCGATAACCCCAGCGGCTGATGTGTATTGCCGTCACCACGGCGTCCACCCGGCTGTTTAGGATGATAATGTCGGCGGCGTCAATGGCGATGTCCGTGCCGCCACCCATGGCAATACCCACGTCCGCCTGCATCAGGGCGGGGGCGTCGTTGATGCCGTCGCCGACCATGGCAACTCGCTGGCTTTGCTGCATCGTTCGCAGTTGGTCTGCCTTCTGTTCGGGCAGCACGCCGGCATGCACTTCATCGATACCGGCCTGTTGCGCGATGTGGCGGGCGGTGCGTTCGTTATCGCCCGTCAACAGGGCGGTGCGGATGCCCATCGACTGCAAGCTGGCTATGGTGTCGGCGGCATCGGGTCGCAGAGCGTCACCGAGTGCGATGGTGCCCAACAAAGTGCCGTCGCGGGCCACCACGATTACCGTATGGCCCTGCGCCTCGTCCGCTTCCACGGCATCGGCAACGGATGTCATCTCCACGCCGGACGCTTCGGCGAACCGCGGGCTGCCCACCAGCACCTGCGTGCCATCCACGTGCGCGGTGACACCACGGCCGGACTGGGCCTGAAAATCGGCGATCTCGGGGAAATCCACATTCCTTTCGAGTGCGGCTTCAACCACGGCCCGCCCCAATGGGTGCTCCGAGGCCGCTTCCACGGCTGCAGCCAGCGCTAGCAGCGCATTGTCGTCGCCATCCACGCTGTACAGAGAGCGTACGGCGGGGCGACCCTCGGTGAGAGTGCCGGTCTTGTCGAACACCACCTTGTTCACTTTACGCAGGGCCTGAAAAGCCTCGCCGGTGCGCATCAGTACGCCCTTGTCCGCGGCTTCTCCTGCGCCACGTACGATGGATAGGGGTGCTGAGATGCCCACGGCGCAAGGGTAACCCATGACCAGCACGGTCAGGGCGGCAAAAACGGCTCGTTCGAGGGCCGGCTCGCCGCCAATCAGTACGGGACCGACCGACCAGAAGCCAAAGGCGAGGGCCGATATGATCAGCACGGCCGGCGTATAGATCCGCAGTACGCGATCCACCAGGTGTAGCAATCCCGGCTTGAGTGCACGCGCATCCTCAATGCTGCTGATCACTTGCTGGAGAAAGCTTTCGCTGCCGATGGCCGTTACCTGCAGAAGAAGGGTGCCGGAGCCGTTGATGGCGCCGCCCACGACGGTATCGCCAGTGGTTTTCTCCACCGGTAGCGGCTCGCCCGTGATCAGGGACTCGTCCACGGCCGAACCGCCTTCAACCACCTCGCCGTCCAGGGGAACGCGTTCTCCAGGCCTAATACGTACCCGCATACCAATCTCAACCTGGTCTGCGAGCATGTCACGCTCACCGTCCTCGGTGACGACGCGCGCCGTCTCCGGCTGCAGGTCCAGCAACCGCTTGACCGATTGCGAGCTTCGGGTCTTGACGATCAGCGACAGCCATTCGGAGAACAGATGATAGGTCAGTACCATGACGGAGACGGCGAAAAACGCCGCCGTGGGATAACCTTCGGGCGATGCGATCAGGCCGATGGCGCCCCCGGTCAGCCCTGCGAAGGCACCGATTTCCACCAGTACGTGCTGGTTGAGGATGCCACGGCGTAACGCCTGAAAGGCCATGTTCAACATTTGCCGTGCCACGCCAAACACCATACCCAGTGCCAGCGCACCGACGGCCAACGGCTCATAGCCGCCCAAAACGCCGGCGGTGCGTAGCGCAAGGAAGGCCAATCCGCCAGCCGCCAACAGGGCCGTGCCCGTGAGCGCGGCTGACCTACCCTGGCCGCGTAACACCGCAAAGCCGAACAGAACCAGGCTGACGTAAACCAGCGCGGAAAGCCCGAAGGTCCAGGCCGAGGTAAAATCAACGATCAGTCCGACCGCTGCCAGGCTCATGGCCAGGGCGACGACAAACCGATTGCGCTCAATCGCCAGCGCCTGCTCCTGGCGTTCGAACGGTTCCACCTTGCGCGGGTCGCTCAGGGTGTAGCCGATCTGCTGCAAGGTACCCATCAGAGCCTCGGCGGTGTTCTCCCGAGAGTCGAACTCCACCAGCGCCTGCTCGTGAGTCAGACTCACCGCAACCCGACGCACGCCGGATTTCTTGCCCAGCGCGCTTTCAATCGTGCCCGTGCACAGCGAGCAGTGCAGTCCACCGATATGAGCCTTGACCCGTTGAATGTCGGGGTCCGCCGTTGATTCCAGACTCCAGGGCCGGGTATCGTCGTCAGCGGTTGTCACTGCCGTATTCATGATGCATCCCCTTGATGAAATGAGGTCATGTTTCAAGGGTAGGCCCCGTACCAAGATACGGAGTCAAGTGATCGAGGAATATCAAACAGGTTAAACAGGGAAAGCTGTCAAAACAGGGAGGATGTACTTGGTCTTAAGGCCTAAGCCAGCGCCAGCCAAAAGGTCCAGAGGCCCAGTACGACCATTATGGCACCGGTCCATCGTAGCATGCGTCCCACAAGCCGCGTGAGGTGTTCAAGCCAGCGACGGCCGCGGGCGGTAAAAACAATGAATAGCAGTGGGGCGGAAAACGCCAGTCCAAACACCATCAGGGTCGAAGCGCCGAAGATAACAGCGCCATCCGTTGCACCCCGGGCAGCGGCGTCGCCGAGCAGCACCGCAAGCAAGGGGGCCGCGCAGGCCGGCACGTTCAAGCCAAACACCACGCCTAACGCGGGACCGCCAGGGATGCGGGTGATGCGTGGCAAAAAACGGTTCACCAGCGCAATAAACCAGGATGTACCACCGCCCAGGTACAGCAGCCCAACCACCACATAAAGACTCCCGAGCACAGCCCACAGGCCTTGCTGCAGCCCGGTGAAGGCGGTTCCAACGAAGACGGCAATCACGCCAAGCACGGCCATCAAAGAGGCCCGCGTCAGGGCAAAAAGCAGTGTGTGAGCAATCTTCATCCGCTGTGATAACCCCTTGAGGTAACGGATGAACAATAAGTGACTGCCCACGGAACAGGGCTCAATAAAGGCCAGTAGCCCGAGGCCGACGGCCAGAGGCAAAGCAACTGAAAATTCCAAGGAACTACTCTGTCGTCCGTGAATTAAGCCGCAGATTAACACCCGTACCCCGATACAGGGTCAAGGGTTCTCAGCTGAGTGGCACAGAATGAACCCTGACCCATAGCGGTGAGTCATCCGGCATGCGTGAGGACTATTTTCGGGTGACCGATTCAATGTACTTCGCCACGGCACTGATCTGCTGCTCTGACAGTGAGTCACCGAAGGCCGGCATGATGCCAACGCCACTCTTCACCGCGTTGCTGACCTGCTCCGCCGAGGGCTTGAGCTGGTCAAGATTGGGGCCGATCTCACCGGCGGAACCGGCATCGTTCAGCGTATGGCAAACCGTGCAGGATGGTTGTGCCTGCTCCAGGAACACTTTCTTACCCAGTTCGAGCTGCTCATCCGCCAATACAGGGCCAGTGGCGAGGGCAAAGATCGTCAACAACAGTGTGCGTAATGACATGGAAAATCCTGATTCAATCAAGGGAACAGGCGGCCCGACCAACGGACCACCACAGGGTTAATACACTCAGGAAACGGTGACGGTCACGCCATGGTCTTTCCAACTGGCGTTGCCGTAACCGCGCTCATTCTCGGTGCGTGTGGGCGGCTGGGTGTTGCCCTCGGTGTCCGTCGCGCGGCTAACGATTCGATGGTCGCCGGCGCTCAGATCCATCGCCACCACAAACGGTCGCCAGGCGTAGCGCCCCATGTCCGGACCCAGGAAACGGGCACTCTTCCAGGTCTCGCCACCGTCGGCCGACACCTCCACCTGGTTAACGGCATTGATGCCGCCGAATGCGACGCCGTAAATCAGATTCCTGCCCTTGCTGGCCGTTGTCAGCGGGGCGGTGACCCAGGATTTGACCGGCATCTCCCACATCGACGGCTGACCGGGCGCGCCTTTTTCGCCAATGGGACGAATGCGATAGCCTGAGGCCTGGATCTTGGCGTCCGACTGCCCCTCGGTAAACGCGACTCGCTCCACGTATTTCACGTTATTGACCCCGAAATAACCCGGAATGACCATGCGCAGTGGGCCGCCATGAGCCAGCGGCACGGGCTCATCATTCATTTGCCAGGCCAGCAGCGCCTGATCCAGTGCCCTCACCGGAACGGAGCGCTCCACCATAATGGTTTTCGGGTCCAACCCTGCAGGCAAGGTTTCGCCGCCGGTGCTGGTGATGTAGTTCATGTCCGGCTTTACTCCGCCGAGCCGGGCCACAACGTCACGCAGCGGTACGCCGGTCCACACCAGGCAGCCTGCCGCGCCGGTGCCCCATTGGGTTCCGCCCGGGCCGTGCTCAAAGTAGGCTCGCCCGTTGCCCGAGCATTGCAGAACGGTGGTTACCGTCTCAACACCCATTTTTTTCAGCTCACCCAGGGTCAGGGTCTGGGGCGAATTGACGCCTTCCAACGTGATTTTCCAAGCGTTCCGGTCCGCCACAACATCAGCATTGGGGGCTGGCAGGTTGTTACGGACATACAGTTTGTCACTGTTCGTCACCACACCACTGCCAATGGCGCCGCGCTCGGTTTCGATGGTGTTGGCGCTGTGCACGATCACGTCATTGGCGTTTTTCCAGCGCACGTAATCGGGCAGCGTTTTGGGTTCCTCCGACCTGGCAAGGGGGCTCAGCCCCAGCAGACTGACGGAGGCCATGGCGCCGGCAGAGCCCAGCAGCAGGCGCCGGCGACTTATCGGTAAAGAACTTTCGGGTGCACGGCGGGACGTTGAAGACGCATCGAAAACAGACATGGTTTTCCCTCGTTGATGTTTGTTCAGAACACTTGCCGACGGTGGTCATCGGTGCCATGAATTCGTGACAAACCTGATTTTGATTCAGTGTAGTAGGTCATGGTCAAATAATCACCGTTGACAGCGTGTCAGGAGGCCCCCGTCGTGGCTTCGCTTACCGCCGGCATATTCCCGGCTGGCGCAACCACCAGCAATCCCGAGTCCTCCATGGGTAGCCCGAGCACCTCCAACTGATCGGCCCGGGTACGAAAGTCGCCGGCTCGGGCCACCGCCTGTCGCACATCCGGATCCCGGAAGAATACGCGCTCCGAGATACGATACTGGATGACTAGGCTGTTACCCTGGCGCATGGCGTACGCCTGGGCAGGCTCGCCCCCCACTCGGGTCATCCAGGTTGCCAGCACCCGGCTGTTTGCCCACGGCAATGGCGGAGACACTTCCGAGCCGCCGGCCTGGCGAGGCAGTTCCTCAAGGGCGACACGCTGATAATCGCTCAGCACGTCACTGACCATGGGAATCCTGTTGATATTATCCGGCGTCAGGCTGGGCATCAGCAGTACCGCTGCCAGTACCAGGGCAACGGCCCAACCGCCGCTGCCAATCACAACCGACGGGCGAAGGCTGCTCAGCCAGCGTTTCAGATTCGTCATGCGGCGACGACCGGATGGGCGCTTGCCACCGGCGGGGGCGTTCGCAAGGGCGATATCGAGCCGCCCGTCAAAATCGGCGGACAGTCCCGGAGTGGGTATCATCTGCAGTCGTTCGGAAAGAATTCGCTGACGTTCAACATCGTGTTGGCAGGTCTCGCATCCAGCAAGATGGGCCTCGACCAGGGCGGTGTGATGCTCATCCAACTCACCATCGGCATAGCCCGCCAGCCAATCCTGGATTTCGGCGTGCAGGTCGGACCATTCGTGGGCGTCTGTGTTTTTGAGATCACTCATGGGAATTCACCGATGTGTATTTTGTGTGGCTGGCAGCCAGGGACCTCGGGCTTGCCTTGATCAGTCGCTTAGCGAGCAGGCGCCGCGCGCGTGACAGGCGACTCATGACCGTCCCCGGTGCCAGGTCCAGAATTTGTGCGATATCCTGATAGCTCAGCTCCTCAAAGTCCCGCAACAGAATGACCTGCTGAAAGCTGTCCGGCAGGGCGTGAACCGCAGCCATGACCTGCGCATCGCTCTGGTTTTTCAGGAGCTGATCGAAGGGGCCCGGGGCACTGCAGGGATACTCATTCAACACCGCGTCACCGGTGGTCAGCACCGGAGCCAGTTGCTGCCGGCGCCCATCCCGCCGATAGTCATCGGCAACCACCCGGTTGAGAATCCTTAGCAGCCAGGCGTAGGCCGCCACGTGATCGTCCAGTTGGTCAAAGTCCCGCCAGGCCCGGAGCAAGGTCTCCTGGGTCCAGTCCTCCGCCATTTCCTGTGAGGGGGCCTGGCGTTGCGCAACACCGTACAGGCGGTAGCGCCAGGGCCGTACCAGTGTGTCGAATTGCTGCCTGCTTCCGGTGCTGCGCATGGGGCTGCCCGCTACCTATTTATGGTCACTTCACTGGAGGACGTCACCGGGTCGCCTTTTATTCCCGACTTTTTTATGGATTGCCCGGTACCGCGAGCCAGAAGGGGAACTGGCCTCCAACCGGCTCCCGGCGGACCACCTCGAGGGACTGGGTATCAATAACGGCAATGTGGTTATCCGCCGTGACCGACGCGTAAATGAACTGGCCATCGCGGCTTGCCCGAACGCCGTGGGGGCCAACGCCCACGTCGACATTTTTGACAATTTTAAGGCTCTCGGAGTCGATTATAGTGACCACGGACGCAGAAATCGCACCGGTTGCGACGTATTGCTCGCCAGGCACCACGTCGATGCCGCCATGGCCACTACCCACTTTAAAAGTTTTCAGCATGGTTTCGCTAGCCAGGTCCAGTACCCCCACGTTGCCGGTAAAGTCGCGCAGCCATAGCCGTTGACCGTTGGCGCTGATGTCAATGTTGTGAGGCGTCTTGAGACCCGGAGTGGGGATCTGACGCTGTTTTTCCAGGGCCCGCATATCCACTACCGCCAGCGCGCCTTCGCCCTGCAGCGTGACGTAGGCGAGTGTGCCGTCGGCGCTGTAAACGAGGTTGTGGGGTACCTTGCCCACTGGAATTTTCCTGACCAGTTCAAGGGTATTCATATCGATCACCGCAACGTCGCCTTGGGTCGGCGCCACGGCGAGGCCGTAACGGCCATCCGGTGAGATTTTTACGCCCTGGGCCACCTCACCGATCGGTACGCTGGCCATCACCTCACCGCTGGCGGTATTCAAAACGTAGACATTGCCGGTTTTGAAGCCGGACACCATCAGCCGGGAACCATCAGGACTCAGGGCATTGTAGTGAGCGCCCGCGACGCCGGGCCAGGCCTGCTTTGAGGGTAGGACTTTCACGATGCCGCTGTTCTGGACCGCCACATACAGAGGGTCGCGAATGGACTTTTCCAGGCTTAGTTCGGGCGCCGACCGCACGGGAGTGGCTTTGGTCCGCGACTGCTCAGGCGATTGGCCCAGCAGGGTCTGCCGCAGCTGGTAAACATCCTTGCCGGACAGGTCCTTACCCGCAATCGCTTCGATTTCTTCAGGGGTGTAGGGCTGAAACTCACCAGCAACCCGCTTTTCATTGCCGAACGCCGTCAGCACGTAATTCAGCACATCCGCCATTTGCTGGTTAGTGAGCGCACCGCCCCAGGCCGGCATGTTGCCGTTGTAGCTTGTGCCGTCGACTTTGATGGGGCCGGTCAGGCCGAACTGCAGCACATGCCCCAGATAGCGGCGGCCACCGATACCGTCAGTGGCATTGTACATTTGAGCGGTGTGGTTTTTTTGCGGGGGAAACGACCCCGGTATGCCTTGACCCTGAGCCTGATGGCAGGCAGCGCACTGCTGGTTGTACACCTCGCTGCCGCGCTCAAAGCGGGTGTTTTCCGCCGCGCTCACGGGCACACTGACACTGAGCAGGGTTGCGGCGACGAATGATGTGATGGCATGGGGGATCGGTGGACGCATATTACAAACTCCAAAGGCTAAAAGAAGTTCGGCCGGACTCATGTGCTGGCAAGACCTCTTGCCAGCAAAGCACCGGTCGAAAACGATCTGTGAAGCCAAAGGCGTCACCGGGCCGGGATTTATTCCCGAAACTTTCGGCCCGGCCCCCTACCCGCGGACCAAGGCTCAACGAAGGCCAGTAACCCGAGGCTCGCGGCCAAGGGCAAGGCCGCCGAGAATTCCAAGGGGTTATTCTGTCGTGTTCATGATGTTTGCGGAGTACCCCGCACCACGCACAGCCTCCGCAAGTTGTTCGTCCGAAATCCTTGATTCGTCAACTGCCACCCGGGCTTCACCGCTTTCATGGGAGACGGAACACCCCTTGACGCCGGTTTGCTGTTCGAGAACATGACGAACAATTTCCTCGCACCCACCGCAGTGCATGCCGCCGATTGAAAGCCTGATTGTCTGCATGTCTGTCTCCTCACTTATGATCGGCTCGCCTGTAGGCCCCGCATTCTGCTCCAGGGCGTCAAATATGGAACAACACTGCAACGGCCCCTGTCCGGGACAACAGTCCACAAGTGCCGCCAGCCCCTGGCGGATTCGCCGTAACTGTTCAATTTTCTGGTCTACGTCGTGCAGCTTTGCCATCGCCCGCTGGCGTACATCACTTGCGTCTGCCTGGTTGCTTTCGGCATCACGCAACGCGAGCAGCTCAGCGATCTCACGCAGTGAGAAGCCCAGCTCTTGCGCTCGACGAATAAAATGCAGTCGCCTTACCGTGGCGTCCGAGTAAATCCGATAGCCACCTTCCCTGGGACGTGGCGGCTGTTCAATGAGCTTGCGGCGTTCGTAAAAACGAATCGTCTCGACACCAACACCCACCACGTCAGCCACTTTGCCAATGGTCATGTCTGTCATGGCAGAACTCCCACCCAGTAGATCCGAATAATAAGATTAGTGCCCGTACCACGGTACGGGGTCAAGAGTGCTGAACATTTTATAGGAGTGTGGGGCTTGACTCCGTAGCCGACTACGGAAGTATTTTGAAGATAGCCAGCAAAGTCATGAAAGGAACCGTCGCAATGTCAGAGTTGAAATCAGAGTCCAAATCCGGTCGCGGGTCATTAATTGCAGGCGGGGTCGCAGCATTGCTCGCATCGGCCTGCTGTCTTGGCCCCCTGGTCCTGATCGCCCTTGGTGTTTCCGGTGCCTGGATCGGCAATCTTGCCGCTCTGGAGCCTTACCGGCCGTGGTTTATTGGTGCTGCTCTGGTGGCGATGGTCTTTGCCTGGCGTCGGATATACCGGCCTGCACAGGATTGCGAGCCGGGCGAGGTCTGCGCAGTACCGCAAGTGCGCACCGCTTACAAGATCACTTTCTGGATCGTCGCGTTGCTCGTACTGATCGCGTTGGCATTCCCTTTCGTCTTACCGTTATTTTACTGAGAGGCCATACACCATGAGAAAGTCCCTGATCACTGCCGTACTGTTTACGCTGTTCAGCATGCCTGCCTTGGCGGAGCAAAAGACGGTGACCCTGTCTGTTCCCGGAATGACCTGTTCGGCTTGCCCGATTACCGTCAAAGCCGCTCTCAAGAGAGTTGATGGGGTGAGTTCTGTCCAGGTCCGCTATGAGGAACGTGATGCGACGGTTACTTTCTACGATGACAAAACCTCTGTCGACGCAATAACTCAAGCCACGACCAACGCGGGCTACCCGTCCACACTGATACAGTCCGGGGCGAAACAGGAGTAGTGTTTATGAGTGATAACGATCTGCACATTGCCGTGATTGGCAGTGGTGGCAGTGCCATGGCCGCCGCTTTGAAGTCGGCGGAACGCGGAGCCCGAGTGACGCTGATCGAGCGTGGTACCATCGGTGGCACTTGCGTCAATGTCGGCTGCGTGCCCTCGAAGATCATGATCCGCGCCGCTCACGTGGCCCATCTGCGCCGCCGCAGTCCGTTCGACGAGGGCATTGCGGCAGTCGAGCCGACCATTGACCGGCCCCGGTTGCTGGCCCAGCAACAGGCCCGGGTCGATGAGCTTCGTCGCGACAAGTATGAGGGCATTCTCGACGACAATTCGGCGATTACTGTCCTGCGGGGTGAGGCCCGTTTTATCGATGCCAATACAGTGCAGGTTACTACACCTGATGGTACGGAACGCGAGGTACGCTTTGACAGAGCGTTCATTGGTACCGGTGCGCGGCCTACCATCCCCCCGGTTCCGGGCCTGTCCGATACGCCGTACTGGACGTCCGCCACGGCACTGGCCAGTGACACCATTCCGGATCGACTAATTGTCATTGGGGCATCCGTCGTGGCAGTGGAGCTGGCACAGGCGTTTGCCCGACTGGGCAGCGAGGTGACCATCCTGGCGCGCAGTCGACTGTTATCCCGGCAGGACCCGGCTGTTGACGAGGCCATTCAAACCGCGTTCAAAGCCGAGGGTGTCAAGGTTCTGAATGACACCCAGGCGAGCCAGATCAGTTATACCAACGAGGAATTCGTGCTCGACACGAACGCCGGGGAACTGCGGGCCGATCAGCTGCTGGTGGCCGTGGGACGCACACCGAACACAGACAGGCTGAACCTGGAGTCTATCGGCGTCGAGACTGATCGCGGGTCCGTTATCGTCAATGAGCAACTCGAGACCCGGGTGCCGGGCATTTACGCTTCCGGCGACTGTACCAATCAGCCCCAGTTTGTTTATGTGGCGGCAGCGGGTGGTAGCCGGGCCGCGATCAATATGACCGGCGGCGATGCCCGCCTGGATCTCAGCGCCATGCCGGAGGTGGTCTTTACCGAGCCACAGATTGCAACCGTCGGTTTATCCGAGGCCGACGCCGATGCAAGTGGCTACGTCACCGACAGCCGTACCCTGACCCTCGACAATGTGCCACGGGCCCTGGTCAACTTTGATACCGGAGGCTTCATTAAAATGGTCGCGGAACGTGAAAGCGGGCGGTTACTGGGTGTGCAATCCGTGGCGGGTGAGGCCGGCGAACTGATCCAGACCGCGGTGATGGCGCTACGCGCCCGCATGACCGTCAACGAGATTGCCGATGAGCTGTTCCCGTACCTGACGATGGTAGAAGGTTTGAAGCTGTGCGCTCAAACGTTTACCAAGGATGTCAAACAACTATCCTGCTGCGCGGGATAAGGCAAGGCCCCGTGAATGATATGCGAGAAATCGTGAATCGGCTGGGCCTGACCGGAGAAGCGGAGGCCACGCTTCATGTGGCGCTATTGCGTGAGCTGGTCCAGGGTCGTCCTGTCACTCTTAAGCGGCTTGCAGCGTCGCTCAACTGGACGACGGACCAGGTGGTGCAGGTGCGGGAACAGCTGCCTTGCGGAACCGTCGAGTATGACGGTCAGGGGTTGGTCGGTTCGTAGCTAATCTGGGCCCAACCGGGCGCCCTTTCTCACCCAATGTGGTCCCACTGCTCAGGATAATTGCGGGCCCAACAGATTAGCTTTGTGAGCCACTACAGATACCTGTTCATCGTATTCTGAGTGCTTCCGGGCAGCGTAGCCAGCCGCGACCACACTCACCATTAGTCGGTGTCCCGGATCAACCTGGCGACTTTGGTCAGTAAGGTGTTTGCGGCGTTGTCCGTAAATTGCTGTCCTTCCTCGATGTAGCCCCGCACCGTCCCGTCATGCTTCCAGCCACCCTGGCGCTTGATCTGCGCAAAGTCGACCTTTTCCCGCGCGGCGGCGGTGGATAGACCGCGCCGGAAGCTGTGACTGCTCAGGGTCGGCACGAAGTCCAGGCCGCAGGTTTCCCCAAGCGCTTTCAGGATTCGGTTCACCGACCCGCCTGAAAGGGCCTGGGATTGCAACCGATCCCAGCGGTTGACGGCGCGGAAGACGGGGCCTTCGTGAATGCCGGCATGCTCTAGCCAGGTTTCGAGGGCGCTGACCGGGCAGACCAGCTCGTTGCCCCGAGGCAGGGCCCGCTTCAGGCCTTCACCGTGAGGGTCTGTTTTAGAGCGCGGCAGGGTCACCACCAGCCCTTCCGGCTCCCACGACAAGTGCTTCACCTCAATCGCTACCAATTCACTGCGGCGAAACGCCCCAAAAAAACCGACCTGCAGCAGGGCCCAGTCACGATGCTTCTTGAGCGAGTCAGGCTGTTGCTGGAGTGTTTCCAGGAAGGCCGCAATGTGTTCGAGGCGCAGCGCCCGGGCTTGCCGTTTCGGCCGACCATGGGCGCGACGAATCCCTTCCAACGTTTTGCGCACGCCGGGGTCTCGAGCGGGATCACGCAATCCCTGAGTCTGGTGCCAGCGCCCCAGGGCCGTCAGGTAAACATCCAGCGTGCGAGGATTAAGCGCGTCTGCCTGATCGGACAGATAGGCCGCAAGGGTCGCCGGCTGTGTCGGGAGACGTCCACCCCAGCGCTCAAAGCTGCGAATGGCCGCACGGTAGGTCCGCCGCGTGTTGTCGGTGGTGGCCATGTGGATGTACCGATTAGCCGTATCGGCTAATACGGTCTTTTCCGCGTTACGTAATGTGGACTTGACGGTGGGTTTTGGATCCATGACCGCTCCAATTCGAGGCGTGCTTTCAAGAGCCGCTGATGTACCGGCGTTACAGGAGCAGGATAGAACAGACCACACACTAACGCACGTTAACGCGCTTTAACGTGCGTTAGGAATCTTAAATAAATTTTGTTAATTATCGAATAAATAATGTAATATTACATATCACGTTATATGATAAAAATGAGGCATGTCATGGCCCGCGCCGGAATTACTTACCAGGATGTCGCCAACGCTGCGCAACGCGTCCGCCAACGCGGTGACGAGCCCACTGTCGACCGGGTGCGATCGGAACTCGGTACCGGCAGTCGCAGCACTCTCGGGCCAATGCTGAAACGTTGGAAATCAGGCAGCGAAGCCGCAGCGGATCTGAACGGACTCCCGGCTGACTTGGTGGCCGCCGTGAAAGCCCTGCATGAGCGAGCTCAATACGCGGCCGATGAACGTATTACGCAGGAGCGCGAAGCGCACCAGACGCTGGAACAGCAATGGCGCACCGAGCTGGAAGAGGTGCGGCAGCGGTGCGAGTCACTGGAAGAGCAACGCTGCGGGCTGGAGAAGGCCAATGAAGCGCTTCGCAACGAAAGCGATGCCCAGGCCCACGCTCTTCAACAGGAACAGCTCCGGGCGGCCTCACTCACGTCCAAACTGGAGGCAAGTCAGGAGAAACTCAGTGAGACCACTGCAACCGTCCAAGAGATGAAGCAGGAAAACCGCGATATCCGCAGCCATTTCGAGCACTACCAGCAGGAGATTGCCGAGGATCGCCGTCATGAACGGGACCAGTTCCACAGGACCCAGTCAGGGCTGGAGGGTCAGGTGGATCAGCTGACGCAGCAGCTCCGTTCCAGCGAACAGGACCGCGACACGCTGAGACAACATCGCGACCAAATAAACCAGCGCTATGAGGCCAGTCAGGATCACGCTGAAAACTTGAAAGAAAAATTGCACGCGAGCCAGGCCGTCATAACACAATGGGCAACGCGAACAGAAACGCTGGAAGCGACAGTCGACCGCCTCCAGCTGGAGCGAGATAGCGACGCCGAACACAGGGAGAAGCTTGGTGCGGCCCTAACGGATTCTGAAAAACATCTCGCGGCCTGCCAGCAGCGGATCTCCGACCTCAGAGAGCGCGTGGCAGCGGCTGACGACCGAAACCAGTTTCTCAACGATCAGAATCGCGAATTACTGCAGGAAAAAGCTGTCCTCCAGGGTCAGTTGAAACAACTACAAACAAGCCTGGCTAAATAGCCCGCTATTGTCTCGGCCTGATCATCCCTGAGAGTTGCGAGTGATGCCAATCGCGCAAGAAGTAGTTAGATGTCTACCGTGATCTTTGGCAGGCTGCGAGCTGCGGCAAAACGCATTCAGCATGATGCGCTGACGGTTTATTTTGTGGCGCGAGACCCGAATACCCCCAGTCGTTCGGCTGCTTGCGCTCGCAATCGCAGCGTACGCCATCAGTCCAATTGATCTCATTCCGGACTTCATGCCGATCCTGGGCTATCTTGACGACATTATCTTGGTCCCGCTGGGCATCGTCCTTGTCATCAAGCTGACGCCATCGAATGTGATAGAAGCGAGTCGCTCGAAAGCAGCTAAAGTGGCAATCAAGCCGATCAGCCACGTTGCGGCCGCAGTCGTTATTGGCACATGGCTTTTATGTGCCACGGCTTTTGGCTACTGGGTGTGGGAATACAGCAGGTAACGCATCGTCTGCACGTGATGAAATAGTTAATTTAAGGCTTGTAAAACAGATGGTTAATGCGCTTTTTGGAGGATTTCGTCAGAATCGTTGCCGACCCTCATGCGGACACGCATTGAGGCGAGCGACAGCCGATTCGTACTGGATGCAGGTGCTGATCCGGGGCTGCCTGGGTGGCTGGCTCGATGGCTTTGCCAGGCCTCTACGGGGACAGTGACGGACATTAAGATGTATGGGCGTTATCGATCCGCCGACATAGGCTGGGGCGGTGTTGCCGACATCCTGACTGCCGCTGAAAGCCAGGGTTGGAAATATAATGGTGGATGGACACACTCCCGTGTTTGGGACGTTCGATATAGAAGGTTTGAAGGCGGGTTGGGAAGCAGCATCTGTGTTCCGGTTTTTCTGGATGAACTTCAAGCCTTACCGCAGGAGCTCTCCCTTGAGCGCTTCAGCTTTTACCACGCTGGTCTCAACCCGGTAACCGATGCGCTGATGACGTTCGAGAGAACCGGCATACTCGGATGCTTCTCATTCGAATCGCGTCAACGCGCATTCTATTCAGCTCTTCAGCGCTTTACCAAAAAGCCCTTCGGCCTGGTATTGACCGCAGAGAGCCGAGCTGATGGCGCATCGCGCCGAATATCAATTGGCCATTCTGATCTGTATCGCGCAACCGCAATCCCTGCCGCGATCCTTTGCACGTCTCTTATGGAGGCTGCAGGCATGCGCCCGGGCTATGGATATCTGGGTGAGTGGGCCAGTAAAGACAAGAGGTTTCCCGATAAGCTTCAGGAAGAGGGGTTCTGGTATCGATTTGGTGAGTAGTACGGGAAGTGAACAGAAAAATCTGATGGATGAATCTGGAGTCAGACGGAAAGCGCTTCCGTGCCCACGACGCAATGTATGAAGACGGCCGCTTATATTCAAGTTCAATTCAGTGTCAAAGGATATAATAGAGAGTTTTTAACTTAGGTTATTGAAATAAATCGAAAAAATATTTAAATGTAACAGTTTTGCAATAGGTACAAGGCACCATCTACTCAGCATTTGAAAGACTTCAAGTGTCATTTTGAATCTATCTAATCTGAAGAGGTGTCCATGAATAAGTGTCTATCAATGTTGGTGTTTGGTGGGGTTGCAGTAACTTCAATGAATGCACTCGCGGCGGACGGTCCTGTCCTGTACGGCAAAGCCAATGTTTCGTATGAAAACCAGGACGACGGTAATAGCGATACCTGGAAGCTCCAGAGTAATGCGTCCCGTCTGGGGGTAAAAGGGGCGCTCAATACCGACCTCGAAGGCTTGGAGGCGATCTACAAAGCAGAATTTGAAATATCGATTGATGATGGAGATAAAGATGGCCAAACCTTCTCTCAGCGTAATATTTACGGTGGCTTCAAGCAGGCGAACCTTGGTGCACTGATTGCGGGAAAATTTGACACACCTTTAAAGTCAGCGCAGGGCAAGGTTGACCAGTTCAACGACCTACAGGCGGATATAAAAAATATCATGGCTGGTGAAAATCGGACCAGCAACATTGTTCAATACAGTTCCCCACGTCTGTTTGATGCTGTGGGCGTTAGTGTTGCCGTCATCCCGGGTGAAGAGCAGTCAGCTGGGGCAGAGAACGACGGACCTGCGGATGCAGTTTCCAGCTCTTTTACGTTTGAGAACGAACATTTCTACGGCAGTATTGCCTACGATTCTGATATCGAAGATTCACTGGAAGCCGATTCCAGTGGCGATAGTCGTCTCAATATCCTGCGAACCGTAGGGAAGGTCCGATTGAGTAACTTTGAGGTCGGTGCAGTTTACCAGTTAGCAGAAGAAAGCGATGGCCCTGGAGAAGATACGTCTTATCTGGTTGGCGGTGCCGTTAACCTTGAGCGTTGGAAGATCAAGGCGCAGTACGGACTGACAGAAGCTGAGACAACAAACGAGGAGCTAACCCTGCTGGCCTTGGGGCTCGATTATAAACTGGCTAGCAAGAGTAAGGTTTATGCTTACGTGTCTCAGGTGGAGGCGGACTTGGCTGACTCTGAGGACTCCACATTTGGTGTGGGCTTCGAGCATAAGTTTTCCATGTAGGGTCGAGCGCGGTCGCTGAATACAGGGAGACCGACGTATCTGAAATCTTTTCCGGATTTCAAGTTCATTTAAGGTTCGTGTGAGATCCTAATTGCGAGTTAACTAAGGTTATTTAATGGCGGGAATGCTTCATTCCCGCCTTTTTTTTGGCCTTTAGTCCGGTGTTCTAGCCGGTTTTAAGATTTACGCCACGATCCGTACGAATCGGATATCACAAACAATCAAGAAAGAAACTGGAGGGGATTACGTTGAAACGCAACATTCTGGCCACTGCGATTGCAGGGATGACAACATTGTCGGGAAGTTGGGCCGCGACGGCAGCGGAGATTGAATTCCACGGTGATATGGATAAC
This sequence comes from Marinobacter sp. SS13-12, assembly GCF_030227115.1. Lineage (NCBI taxonomy): Bacteria > Pseudomonadati > Pseudomonadota > Gammaproteobacteria > Pseudomonadales > Marinobacteraceae > Marinobacter > Marinobacter sp. SS13-12. The sequence goes on along the minus strand of NZ_JASSUA010000005.1, from coordinate 85,249 downwards.
CGTTTTCAGGCCTACACCAATCAAAGAGACTGGTTTTCTGGTGGTAACTCTGGCGGCGGTACGCTGAAAGATGACGAGCCGACCGAGAGCTTCGGCGAGGTCAAATATCGCTTCTGGGCGAAAGCAACTTCCGATGACAAAAAAGTTACCGGTGTTTTTGCGACGGAGATTGGTGGCATCCGCTACGGTGAGGGCTCGGGTGGCGACTATTCCGGTGATGGTGTCAACATCGAAACACGGTGGGCTTATGTGGATTTTTTGGTGCCCAACACGCTAGATCAGCGCGTATCGCTAGGCTTGCAGCCAGTGTCAGTAAACCGACATGTCTGGAATGAAACTGCCACAGCCGCTGTTTGGAAAGGCTCACTGGGCTCTGGATTTGACTATCAGTTGTTATGGGGGCGGGGTGACTCTTCCAATGAGAGCGGCGTCGACTCAGAACAGGACGAAGGCTGGGATGGCGCGGACAACTTCGCGATCAACCTGAACAAGCGTTACTCACCGAACCTGAGCGCAGGCCTTTTCTACCTCTATCAGATGAATGATCAAATTGCTGAGGGAGTAGGTACGGTAAATAGCAGGGAATATGAACTGAAGAGCATCGCTGATAACTCCAAATATTCCGTTTCAAGCTTTGGGGTGGAGATGGATTATGATCAGGAGACGTCGCTAGGCCGCATGTTCGTGAAGGGTACGGTGATTGGCCAAAGCGGCACAATAGAGGGGGTCAATTTCGTTCCTTTGAATGGTGCTACGAATCCCAATACGAACTACGACCTTTCCACCTTTCTGGGACGCGGCGAGCTCGGGCTGCAATTTGGACCAAACCAACTGACGTACACCGTGCTCTACGCATCGGGCGATGGCAATGAGCAAGATGCGGACTTCGACGCCTTCATCGCCACGGATGTCGACTTCAGCGACAGTATGATTTTTCAGGAAAACATGACGAGCGATGACTACTTCGCCGAAACGCCCTATATCCTCGACAAAGGGTATTTCATGAACAAGCTTCAGCTCGATCATAAACTAGCGGCCAATATTACGGTCAGCGGAATGATGGTCTACAACCGCTTGGCTGAGAATATTGCACTTGCAGATGGATCGTCCTCAAAAGATCTCGGACTGGAATTTGGTTCCAAGATCTCCTATTTCCCATACCCTTCGCTGGAGCTCGCGGCAGAAGCTGCATACCTGGCATCAGGCGATGCCATGGATGCGCTGGAAGAAACTGCCTTGCAGGACGGCAAAGGTGATCAGGACATTGTTCATGTCGCCGGTCGGGTAAGGTACAAGTTCTAACAAAAACGGGGTGGTGGGAGCGCCACCCCGTTTTCGTTATACGAAATGAATCCGCATTGAGTGACTTTTTCCTATGATGACTCGTTCTCCAGTATTTGTGTTCCTGATGCTACTACTAGCTGGCGCGGTACAGGCGGTTGAGCGCGAGCATCCAGCAAAGGCAGAAGTCACTCAGGTAGATCGTGATCAAAAAGTCCTTTCCCTCACAGTTGGCGATACCAGTGTTGAGGTGGGTGATTTATTTGTTGTGTTGCGGGAACCTGGCGATGCGGGCATCCCGGAAAAAAACCTTTCAGTCATCGGTATCGAGAGTATCGGAAAGGATCGGGCGGTAGGGAAAGTGCTGTTTGGAACGATGCCCTCCGTTGGAGCTGTATCGAAGCGCTTCTACGGTATTCCGGCGGTGTTTACTGACAGAGCCGGCGATCCCAGGCCGGTAACGCCGGCGTTGAAATCCAGGTTTCCTGATCTCCTGTGGCGGGAGGAGCCAGAGGCGTCAAGTGATCTGCCATTGGTGCGTTTTCAGGTTACTGGTAGAGGTCAAGCCGTCGCGACCTACAATAACACCTGGTTGGTCGGCATTGTACAGACCGATGCTGAAGAAGGTCGGGTAGGTTCGGTTGAGGAGGAGGAAGCTTTAGCGTCTCCATTTGCCAGACTGCCCATCAACGCAAAGTCGTTGTCCGCGTTTCGTTCTGGCAGCGATTACTATTTTGCGGCGGAGCATGGAAACAAACTCAGCTTTTTTCATGTTGATTCCGGTGGGGCTGTTCAGAGCCTGACGTCCATTGAGGTGCCCCGTCGGGAGAAAGTCATCCGAATGGACTGGTACGTTTCAGAAAACTCATACAACCTCATTTTGAATCAGTGGAATGGCCGTCGCGTTTCAAGTTCTTTGATCCAGTTGGCCGAGGGGAAGGCCGAAGCCATTGGTTTCATTCCCTTAATATTGGGATTGCAGGATTTGGATGCTGACGGCCGCCGGGAAACTATTCTCGGGCAGTCTTTCTACTCAGATCAGGGGTTTGGTTCAGAGGTTTATCAAATATCAATCTCACCAAACGGGCCTGATCTTGATAAGGCCGATCATGAAAAATTAAGCCGATACACGCCAGTGTTTCGGGTAATCGATGCCGTTGTTCAGAGCAAATCGGGACCTTTGAATATGGTGACCGTCTCTCAAGGGGAGGTTTCATTTTTCCCTGCTGGCACAGAGGGACCCCGTCTGGGCTACAAGATTGGAAACCGGATTGCGGGCAGGAATATGACTTACGACGTGTCGCCTGAGGCGGTGTTTAGTCGGAGGCAAACACTGTTCTTGCCGAACCTCCTCGTACGCTCCGGTGAGGACGCAGTAAATATCGGGATTCCACAGGAATCCAGTGCAGCCGAAGATAGGATAGGTGTTTATGAGACGCGAGTTGATTGGTTGACACTGAGATCCGGGCAATCCCCCAAAACGCAGTCAAAAAGTCTTCTAACGCCGGCTCCGGTGTCCCCCGTATCAGGCAATACAGGGTTATTCTTTATGTCGCCTGATGAAAACTCAGTTCAAAGCGACAGTTTTGACGTTGAGACGTTGGTGTATCGGGGTGCTATTCCTGCTGGTCGCTGACTAAAGCTGGATAAGTTGCCCTTGTAGTCGTCAAATGCTTCTGGGAAGCTCGATTAGAACCCGAAGACCGCCTTTAGGTGATGTTGAAAAGTGCATGGCGCCACCGTAGTCGTTTATGATTTCCTGAACGATTGAAAGTCCAAGACCATAGCCAGGAGTTGTTTCATCCAATCTTTTCTGGCGCCTGGTAAGATCGGAAAGTTGGTGTGAAGCCACTCCTGGGCCGTCATCTTCAACAAGAATAGTCAAAATGTCATCGTGAAGTTTCAAGTGTAGATGAGCTTCCTGGGAGCACCATTTGCTAGCGTTATCAAGAACATTGCCCAAGATCTCATTAAAATCACGCTCATCAATTGGCCAGACAAGCTCTCTGGGTAATGTTTCTTGAAGATGGATCTGTTTGTAAGGATAGATTCGGCTGACGACGTCCACCAGTGCCAGAGTTCTCTCAATGATTGGTGTCGCCTTTCCAATGTACTGACCGGACATTTCGGTTTTTCTCATTTGAGTGTCGATCAGCTCGTGCATTTCAGACAGTTGAGACTTAATTTGACTCGCGATTGTGGTGGGAATGGCTTCGTCATTGATCATGGAGTTTATGACGGCAAGGGGGGTTTTTAAGCTATGAGAAATATCTGCGGCTAGGTGGCGTGAACGGGCAAGTTTTTTGTCGTACGACTCTAATAGACGATTAAGATGTTTGACAAGTTCATCGAATTCTTCAGGTACGCTCTCATCCAGTCTATTACGCTCACCCTTTTTAAGCGAAGTTAATTGGGCGCTCATCATTTTTAAAGGTTTTAGTGCGATAGTTACCCCAATAAATATGATCATTGATATCGTAACGAGAATTGTAAACGATATGATCCATATAATAACATGGATTTTGTCAAGTGTGTTTGGGGAGTAGGAGCTTCTTTCAATTATAGTAACGCTTAGTTTATCTTGCCTTTTATTAAATATTTTGTAGTAGCCAAGGATTGATCGATCATCATCCGATATGTGAAAAATTCCAGGCTTTCTGAACGATTCTACCACCTGTAATTTCGGTTTAATGTTCTCGCTTGTAAAACTCCGGCCTTGACTGTCTTCGATGTGAACAGAATATTGAGACAATGAAAAATTTCTGAGAGAGGATTTTGTAATTACTTCTTTATCATTGGTTAGTATCTTTGAGAGCTGGTTAGCTGCAGCCTGTAACTGCTGTCTGTGAAGCTCGTCATGGATATAGTCGATTAAAAGGGTGTGTGAGAAGAATATTAGCCCGGTACACGCGAAACCCGTTAGTGTCAGAAAAGTAAGCAGTTTCCGTTTTATTGAAGGGCTTCGTTTTTTTCTGGGCATGTTGTCTGCCAAGCAGTTAGTTAGAAATTTTTATCGATTAAATCTAGGACTAAAAAAGCCGCACTACAAAAGTAGTGCGGCAAGACGGAATGGTGGAGACCATTCACGATGCAGCTGGTTTTGAAACGCTATTTATTGGAAAAATTTCCTCTTAAATCAACAGGCTTTTAGCGCCAAACTTGTTCTAATGAATAAACTGATCTTTTGAAAATTGATCCAATTCAGATAAATTGATATCTCCCGATTTAATCATATCGTGATAGATATCGTCCTTATTCGATAACATCAATTTTCGGCGAGCCTCCATGCCGACTTCAGATGCGGCTGCCTGTGTCATTACCCTATGCTGCCTCTTCATGTCCTGAACGCCGCTTTCGGAGAGCATGTTTTGTGCCAGCTTACCACTATTGGCCTCAGTGGCATGGAGACTTCCTGCAGCCACAGTTAATGCTAGAGATGCGAGCAAGAGATGTTTTCTCATAGAGTCACCTTTAAATTGAATGATCTGCACCCTTATAGAAACAGATGAACTTTAACTCAGCTTGAAAAAATGAAATTAGATAGTGAAAAGAGAACACGGTTAGAAGAGCGGGTGCGACGGGATCGCTAGTAAAAAGGTGTTAAGGGGCATTTTTTTCAATTTCATTTCAAGTTCATCTGCTATCAATGGCAAGTTGTTGTTCTGGTGAAAACTGTGAGAACAATGACCCACTTTCCGGAATTGGCCCTTCAACTGGGCCGCGCTAGCGGTCGGTTTGTTCGACGCCAATTATCGGTCAGATAAAATACAACGAAGGCTCATGGAGACTGATTACAATGCAAACTAATAAACTCAGGTTAGCGATGAGAACGACACTGGCGCTTGCGGTAACGGGTCTGCTGGCCCCATCTGTTAGTGCGCAATCTGCAACTGAACTTCAGACACAAATAAATGATTTGCAGCGTCAACTGGATGGCATGGCGGAAAGCAAGGGTTCGGAAGGTTGGATGGTGCCCGGCACCAATACCGCCGTAACAATCGGTGGTTATGTCAAGCTGGACATGATTTACGATTTTGATCAGGACATGGGTGACAGTCTTTTCGTAGCTGGCCTCGACACGGCTAACGATGAAAGCGATCCTTCTTTTCGCGCCCATGCCCGGCAGTCACGTGTCCGCATCAAGACAACCACTCCAACCGACGCGGGCGAGGTAAAGACCACCGTTGAAGCGGACTTCTTTGGTGGTGGCGGTAACGAGACCTTCTCCAACTCTAGAGGCCTGCGTATACGCAGCGCCTATGGCGAATTGAACGGTCTGCTTGCGGGTCAGACATGGAGTAACTTCATGCATTTTACCGCATACCCGTCTACTGTCGATTTTGATGGCCCTGTAGGTGTTGGTTTTATTCGTCAGGCACAGCTGCGCTACACGATGCCTCTTGGCGGTGGCGCCCACTTCTCAGTGTCCGCTGAAAATCCGGAAAGTACCGGATTTGAAGACTCTCGCGATAATGCTCCGGATCTGACCGCCAAGTACAAGTGGGCCGGTAGTGCTGGTGGCATTGAAGTTGCCGGTCTGGCACGTTCGCTGCAGACTGACTCTGCAACTGCTACGGGCGATGATAACGCCTTTGGTTATGGCGTTTTGGTTGCTGGCCGACTAAACCTCACCGACGCCACCACGGTCATGGCAGGGGCGATCTTTGGTGACGGCGTGGGACGCTACATCTACAGTTCCTTCAGCAATAATGACAGCAGCGCTAGCCGCTCTGGCATTGGCGAGGCATACATTGATGCCAACGGCGATCTTGAAACCATTGAGGCATACGGTGCCAACGTTGCTATCACTCAGCAGTGGACGCCAAAGTTCTCCTCAGGTCTGTCCTATGGGCGCGTAGAGGGTGATCAGCCAGCAGATCTGTTCCCGAACTCCTTTGAAACCCTGCAAAGCGTTCACTTTAGCAACTTCTACAAAGTTGCTGACCCGGTAACGCTGGGGTTGGAGCTTTCCTTCGCGGACAAAGAGCTGGCCAACGGTGAGTCTGCTGACAACACTCGTCTGCAACTGGCTGCGCAGTTCGGTTTTTAATCGTTCATAGTGTTGCTTCACGCAGTTGGACCCAACGACGGGCTTAAATAGGCCCGTCGTTTTTTGTCTCCGCTCCCTCCTATGCGCTGGATGCCCTCCTCTTTTGTCCCTTTCTTTCACCACTTTTTGAATATACCCCGCCATAGTTTCATCGAGCTCCGCACGAGTTTAGGTTTGATGACACCGAATTCAGACTGATTTAAAGGTCTGTCTGTAGGGTTGTCCTGGTAGTTACGGCGAAAACGCTGATTCATGTATCTCAGTCAAATAGCCAGGATGATATTGAATGAACAAACGACTGTTGTTGTGGGTGCTGATAGTACCCGGAGTCTTGAACGTCATACCTTCGGCGGCTGCCACGGCCGGGGAGAGCATTTCACTCAAGGAGTTCCAGCGAGCCAAGGCCAGCCAGGCTGTCTCCTTGAATGAGGCAATGGCAATGGCATTTGAGAATAGCCCGGTGTTGGCTTTGAGACGGGCTGCAGTGTCCATGCAAGAAGCCGAGCTCGACCATGCCAGCCGCTGGGCGCCAAGCAACCCAGAGCTTGAGCTGAGTGGCCGTGACAATCCAGATCAGGCGGATCAGTCACTGAACTACGAGGTTCGGGTTACTCAGGAAGTCTGGATGGGCAATCGGGGCGATCTCGGTCAGTCGCGTGCTCAGAGCGCTCTCACTTCTCAACAGCAGGAACTCGAATACCTGAAAGTGGCCACCAAGGCGCGAGTGCGGTCAGCTTACTTCAAGATACTGCTTGCTCAGAAAGAGCTGGAAACTGCAACCCGCACCGTTGAGCTGATGCGTCGAACCAAAGAGCTGGTTGAGGTGTCCGTTGAGCGGGGTAAGCAGACTCGAATTGAGCTCAATACCGCCGTCATTGGCTTGGCAAGAGCTAAAAATCAAAAGGCTGAAGCGGCGCAAAAGCTTAGGCAGTCAAAAATTGACCTGACGGAAGTTCTTGGAGTGTCCCCCTCCGATGCGGTTGGGGTGACGGGAGAACTCAATGTAGTTCGTGCCAACTTGCCACCAACTAATCGGCTTGTCGCGATGGCTCAGCGCCAGAGAGGGGATCTGAAGGCGGCGGCCGAGAGAATTGCTGCGAATGAGTCCAGCCTGGAACTGGCCAAGAGCCTGACGATTCCGAACCTGAAAGTATTCGGATTCTACGAGCGGGAGGAAAGATCCAACCTTTTTGGTGCAGGTGTGTCGATGCCTCTGACCGTGTTTCATGATTATTCCGGTGAAAAAAGGAAGGCCTCGGCTCAGTTGAAAATCTCCGAGCTTGAGGCCGAGGCGTTACGTTTGGCTACTGAGCGCCAGGTCGTATCCGCTGTGGCCCAATACGAATCCGCCGCACGCAGATTGCGCCAGATGAACGAGTCGATTCTCGAACGTTCGGAGGAAACGCTGCAACTGATGCAGAAAGCCCTTCAGGCGGGAAAAGTCGATGCTTCCGATGTCCTGGCCGCCCAGGACAATCTTTTGTCGGTGAGGCAGGAATACGTCCAAGTGCAACACGACTATATCGACGCCGTCCGGGCATTGGAAGTGAGCACCGGTGGTGCCCTTTCAATGTCATCCGGGTCCTGATGAAAAAAATTAATGGTTGAACATTCTCTTACATCGAAGGTGTTTAGATGATTCGAAATATGCAGATATTGTTTGTCGCGATCAGTTTTCTGGTCTATCAGCCACTGGTGTCTGGCGCCGAAAACGCCGAAGGAGGGCAGCACCAAGAGGATGAGGCTGGGCACGCGGCTGAAGGCAGTGAGGCTCGCGAGGTTCACCTGACTCCAGAGCAGCGGGAGTTACTCTCCGTGCAGACTGTGACGGTGCCCCGAGGCCGTGCTGACAATATCGTCACTGCGCCAGCTGAAGTTCACTATGTTCCGGATCGCGTCGCTGAGGTAGGGCCGTTATTGCAGGGAAAGCTTACGCGACTGGCTGTGGATCTGGGGGACCAGGTTGAAAAAGGCCAGTTGTTGGCCACATTGAACAGCGTTGAGTTGGCACGCATTCGTTCCCGTCTGAACTCGTTGAAAGCTCGGAAAGAAGCCGCGACTGCGGAGTATCAGCGAGAAAAGCAATTGCGGAGTGAAAGCTTCACCAGCGAAGAAGAGTTCCTGGACGCCAAGGCCGCTTATCTTGAGATTACAGCGGAGTACGATTCGATTCGTGAGCAACTGGAGGTTTTTGGCAGTGATTCGTCAGGCGCAGATAGCAGTCTCGCACAGTACGCGCTCCGTTCTCCTATCCAGGGGCGCATTGAACGCATGGATGCCCGGTTGGGTCAAACCTTAAGCGCTTCAGATACGCCTTTTACTGTGGCCGATACCTCTGTGGTGTGGGTGATGTTGCAAGTTGCGGAAACTGATATTGGCAGGGTATCCGTCGGAGATGAAGTTCAGGTCTTCTCCAAGTCTGTCGCGGACCGCTTTCATACCGGGGAAGTTTCCTGGGTCTCAAATGAGCTTGATGAGGAAACCCGCACCATTCCCGTTCGAGTCGTGCTCGAATCCCCCAACGGCGACCTTCGTCCAAATACCTATGCCAAAGCGAGAGTCATGACTCAATCGGGGGCATCACTACCGCTAGTTCCAGACGATGCCGTGCAAACCATCGGCGATGAGACCGTTGTATTTGTTCCGGGTGGTGAAGGGGGAGCCTACAAGGCGGTTCCCGTCACACTTGGCAAGGAGGCAAACGACTGGATAGAGATTAAGTCCGGCATCAGCGCAAACACGGAAGTGGTTTCAGTGGGCGCTTTTGATCTGATGTCGGCCATTACCGCCAGTGGCCGCAGCGCCGCTCACGGACACTAAAACTCGGGGGGAGCATGATCAACGCAATTGTGAATTATGCGCTGAACAATCGTCTGATGACGCTTGTTTTTGCTATCGCCGTGATCGTTGCCGGCATATTTTCATTTCAAAAACTGCCGGTGGATGCGTTTCCGGACGCGACACCGACCATGGTTCAGGTGTTCACTACCAGTCCTGGTTTGTCGCCGGTTGATATTGAAACGCTGATTTCCTATCCCGTTGAGATCAGCATGTATGGAATTCCCAAGTTAGAAAAAGTGCAGAGCACGTCGATTTTCGGGCTCTCGCGGGTGACCATCTATTTCGAAGATGGCACCGATATCTACTTCGCCAGGCGGCTTGTTAACGAGCGGCTATCGGAGGCCAAGCGCCAGATTCCCGAAGGGATGGGGCAGCCGGAACTCGGGCCCATAGCGAGCGGTCTTGGGCGCATCCTGATGTATTCCCTGGAAGCTGAGGATAAAGAGCAATACAGCCTGCAGGAAATCCGCACGATTCAGGACTGGATTGTTAAACCGCAGCTCAGGACCGTGCCGGGCGTAACCGGTGTGCTGTCCATCGGCGGCGAGGTAAAACAGTACCAGGTCAATATCGATGCGCAGAAGCTTCAGGCACGGAACCTGACGGTGTCTGATATTCGCGGCGCCCTCGCCCAGAATAATCGTAACGTCGGCGCCTCTTTCATTACGCGAGGCGGTGAAGAATACATTGTTCGCGGTTACGGCTGGGTCAACTCTGGTTCCGAAGGCATCGAAGACATCCAGAACATCATTGTGTCCAAGAGTGAGGGTGAGTCCCCTATTTACGTCAAGGATGTGGCGGAGGTTGGGCTTGGGCCAGCGATTCGCCGTGGCGCAGAGGTGTCCTCGGGTGAGGAGTCTGTGGGCGGTTACGTGATGAAATTGATCGGCACCAACACCAGTCAGGTGCTTGAGGACGTCAACGCAAAAATCGACGACCTGAACAAGTCACTTCCCGAGGGGTTGAAGATCGAAGCGTATTACTCCCAGGCGGAGTTGGTGGGCAAGGCCATCGGCACTGTCGAGAAAGCGCTGCTTGAAGGCTCGGTTCTGGTGCTGATTTTCCTCTATCTGTTCCTGGGGAATATCCGTTCCACACTGATCGTGGTGGCGACGTTGCCGTTGTCTGTACTCTTTGCGTTCATTGCTATGCGCATGTCGGGCCTGTCGGCCAACCTGATGAGTCTGGGGGGGCTGGCTATCGGTATCGGCATGATGGTGGACGGCGCTGTCGTGATGATAGAGAACATCTTCCGACACCTTGAGGAGCGATCAGAGGAAAAGGTCAGTGTTCTGAGGCTTGTAGGTGAGTCAGCCCGGGAAGTGGCCCGTCCGATCGTGTTTGCCATCGGCATCATTATTATCGTTTTTCTGCCGCTGTTTACGCTGCAGGGCGTTGAGGGCAAGCTGTTTTCGCCCATGGCCTACACCATCAGCTTTGCGTTGATCGGTGCGCTGGTACTCGCGCTGACGTTGGTGCCGGTTCTGGCCTCGCTGTCGTTCAAAATGGGCGGGCATCACAAGGAGCCGAAGCTGGTTCTGTTCCTAAACCGGCTATACAAGCCGGTGGTGAATACTGTCGTCAAAGCCCCTAAAATTGTGATGGGCGTGGCCGTCATTGCCTTTGCAGGTAGTCTCCTGCTGTTTCCCTATCTCGGGAGCGAATTCGTGCCCACGCTACGGGAAGGCACGTTCCAGATTCGCTCAACACTGCCGCCGGGGGCCAGCCTGGAATCCGCCATCAAATATGGCAAACGGGTCCAGTCCGTTGTCGAGGAATTTCCGGAGGTCACCGGCGCCTATGCCCGCATCGGTCGTGCCGAAGTGGGTGGCGACCCTGAGCCTGTGAACGTTGTGGCGACGCTCGTCAATCTGAAGCCCCTGGATCAGTGGCGAGAGGACGTGAGCTATGAGGACCTCCAAAGCAGGATTGCAGAGGCTTTGGATGAGCGGGTTCCCGGGCTTGCCAACAATCTGTCCCAACCGATTCAGCTGCGAACCGACGAACTCCTGTCAGGCGTTCAGGCACAACTGGTTGCCAGCATTTTCGGCGACGACCTGAACGAGTTGGGCCGGATCGGCAGGGAAGTGGCGGCACTGGCGCAAGAGGTGCCTGGTGCAACGGATGTGCGCGCTCAGCAGAGTGCGGGTAAAAAACAGATCGTTATTCGCCCCGACCGTGAAGTGCTGGCGCAGTTCGGCATCAGCATCGATAACCTGATGAGTACGGTTGAAACCGGTATTGGTGGTAAAGGGGCTGGACTTGTCTTTGACGGTGTCCGGCGATTTGAGATCTTCGCCCGGTTGCAAGAGTCCTATCGCGGGTCCATCGATGAAATCAGGAAGCTTCCCCTCAGGGGCAACAGTGGCGAGCTTATCCCGCTTTCACGGGTGGCCGATGTTGATATGTACTCGGGTCCCAAGAAAATTTCACGCTCCAATGCCAGTCGCCGTCAGTATGTGCAAATGAACGTACGTGGTCGCGATATGGGCGGCGTTGTTCAGGATTTGCGCAAGCGGATCGAGGAGCAAGTAGATATGCCGCCGGGGTATTTCGTGGAGTTTGGCGGTCAGTTTGAGAACCAGGAAAGGGCCATGGCTCGGCTGGCGATTGTTGTGCCTATTACCCTGGCGCTTATTTTCCTGCTTCTCTTTTCGGCATTCAGCAGTCTGCGCTATGCAGCGCTGATCTTCATGAATGTGCCCTTTGCGGTTACCGGTGGCATTGTCGCGCTGTTTGTGACGGGGCTTTACCTCTCAGTGCCGGCTGCCGTGGGATTCATCGCGGTGTTTGGCGTAGCCGTACTTAATGGTGTGGTGATGGTGAGCTACATCAATCAGTTGCGGGACGAAGGCTACGACGTCATTGAGGCGGTCAAACTGGGTGCCCAACGTCGCTTGCGGCCGGTTCTGATGACAGCCTCGGTGGCTATTCTGGGGCTGATTCCCCTGTTGCTGGCCGACGGTATTGGTTCCAATGTCCAGCGGCCACTGGCAACGGTTGTGGTTGGCGGTCTGATCACCTCAACGCTGCTGACGTTGGTGGTATTGCCCAGTGTGTATCAGTGGTTTGCATCCGAACGTCGTGACGTTGAAGTCTGATAGTCAGGAGAAGGTTTATGTATGAAATAAAGGCTTATGTCAGAGAGGTTATGGCGGAGCATGTGGTTGATGCTCTGGCCAAAGTCAAGGGAGTGGCAAGCATTGCCGTCGTGTCTCTCAACGAATTTGGTCATCTGGTCGGCGATGAGTCGCCTCTGGAGAAAGTGAAGATGGTCAAGCTGGAAGTAGATGTAGCGACCGAAACTGTTGCCGATGAAGTTGTGGACATCATTGTGCGAACGAGCAGGACCCGGGATGGACACCCGGGGGATGGCAAGGTACTTGTATCCCGCCTGGTCCGGGCTGTTCGCATCGAGGATGGTGCGGCCAACGAAAGCGCACTCCAACCCACTTCAAACTAGTTCTCTTTAAGCTGGATGGTGGCATCGCGGCTGTGCTGGTCGCGCGAGCCGCCATCACAGCTCCATTCCCGGCTGAAAGATTTCAGACCTCGCCTAGGTCGCCCGCAACGAGTCAAAGGGCTCAAGTTGCTTGTTTGATCTTGCGCGATGAGAAGACAGCGGTCGCGTAGGCATAAATCAACAACTTTAGCATCGTCCGTGGGTTGAACGGCGAGTTGCGCCGGCCGGCCACCTCATGTTCGTATTGCTGCGGAAGCGGCGCTTTGAGAATGGGTCAGTCTCTAAAAAGTCGAGGCCCCAATTACAACAAACCCCCGCCGAAATGGCGAGGGTTTGTCAGCGATCTGAGCCCCAGCCCCGGGCTCTTTACTGTCGTGACGCAACCGCGAAGTTACCCGGAAATCAGGCGCCATCCGGTTATTCGTCAGAAATTGACGCTTACCCCCAATGAGGCGGTACGTGGCAGGTTTGCCATGGCGCCATCGGGCAAACGTGAGACAATTTGCTGCTCATCGAACAGGTTGTCCACTTTCAGGAAGACATCGGCACTGGCGGTCAGTGCGTAGCGGCTGATGAAATCGACCAGGAACAGGGACTCGGTCTCGTCCAGTTTCGTGGCGGTGTTGTTGCATCCCGCGCTGACACACATCTCATCGGTGTAGGTGGCCACAAGGTAGTTGTCCCAGCCACTCGGATGTTCCATGCCTGTTCGGAAGCTCATCTGGTTTTCAGGTACGTCCTTGAGCTGCTCACCTTTTTTCAGGCCCGAGGCGGCATTGTCCTTGCTGATTTCCGCCTGGGTAAAGGTGTAGGTAAGGCTGACCGGAAGGTAGAACTCGCCCGCCCGGGTGCCGGTCTGGAGCTGAAACTCAACACCGGCAATTTCGGCCTCGCCGGTTACGAAACTGCCGGAGGTGGCGCCATTGCTGCACGGCGAGCCCACGGAACAGTTTTCGGCCTTGTTGGAGAAGTCGCTGTAGAAGCCGATCATTTCCGCGAAGAACGCATTGCCAAAGTACCGGAGGCCGGCCTCCCAGTTCTTGCTGGTTTCCGGCTCTTCGTTTGCCGTGGCACCACCCCCGAGAGGGGAGAAACCCCGGTGCACACCCCCTAGAACCTGCCAGCTTTGGGACAGGTCATAGGTAAAGGAAGCGCCGGGCAGGAGTTCAGCGCTGTCATTGGCGCGGGTGCTGTCGACGGTTGTGCGGTCGGGATCCGCGTATTGGGTGCGACCGGTTTTCACATCCTCGTAGCGCAGGGCGAGGTTAACGCTGAGCTTGTCCGTCGCCTGCCAGGTGTCGAGCGCCCAGAAGCTCAGGGCTTCGCCGGTCTCAAAGCGATTATTGCTGCCCGTGGGGGCGACAGTGTTCTGGAACACCAGAGAGCCGTTGACCTGGTCATAAACATCGACCGGCTGGAAACGATCCATTTCATCTTCGTGGTAGCGGGCGCCGAAATCAAACTGGTGGCTGCCCATGTCGACATCAAAGTTTACCTGCACGCCCTCGGACAGGTAGTCCCTGGCGTTGTTTTTGTAATCCAGGCCGTTGGCGTCAACTGTGCCGTCCAGAATACCCTGGGCATTGGCGTCGCCGCCGTTTGCCGAGTCGATGATGCTTCCGCCGCCGCTGAGCTTGAACCAGTTCCGCTTGAAGTCGTTGCGATAGAGGGTGGCCGTGCTGCTTACGGTATTACTCCAGTCGAACTGATGGGTCAGGCTGATACCGGAGTGGGTATTGTTCATCTGGTCGATGCTGGACAACCCGTAACGCCGGTTCGGATCCTGGCTGAAGTCCGCATCGGTCAGGCCGAGGTAACTGGAGTTGGAGGTTTCTTCGGAGTATTGCAGCTTGGCGGTCACGCTCTGGCGCTCTCCCTGCCAGCGCAGCTTGCCGACATAGTCTTCGATATCAAAGCCGGTATCGCGGTTACTGCGGTCAATCTCCTTGAAGCCTTTCGCGGAGCGCTGGACGGTCTCAAGCAGGTAGCCCCAGTCGCCGACCGTGTCACCATAGGTTACATGAACGTCGGTGGAGCCGCGGTCGTTGGTGACGGACTCAATATAGCCCTGCCGCTGATCGGGAATGGGTGTGGAAATCAGGTTGACGACACCACCGGTGGTTTGCGGGCCATAGCGCAGCAGCGGGGCACCCTTGAGCACTTCCAGCGAGGACATCCGCTTCAGCGTCGGGAAATAATAGGCGGCCGGATTGGAGTAGGGCGCCGGTGCGATAAGAATGCCATCTTCCATCAGGGTGACATTGCTGCTGCGCTCGGCCGTGGCGCCGCGGATGCCGATGTTAGGGCGCAGACCAAGACCTTCCTCTTCCCGCACATAGACACCCGGAACGGTTTTCAGTACCTGGTTGATGTCGGTCTCAACTTCGGTTTTCATCTGCTGCTCACCAACAACGTAGCCTGACCCTGGCAAGGTCTGGGCGGCAGAAGCATCGCCAATGATTTCCATGGGTTCAAGCATCTCGGGCTGCTCATCCCCGGCGGCCCAGTTCAGACCTGGGGCAAGGCTAATTGCCACGGCCAGTGATAGTCGGGAAGGTTTAAACATGTGGTTATTCTCCGTATCCTTTGCGGGTTTAATGTAAATAAAAATCATTCTGATTCAGGTGCCGCAACTTTACGGCTCTGTAACTATCGAGTCAATAGTCAATGCTCATGGTGCGGGAGGGTGTCACCAGGCTGAAAACGGTTAACAACCTCTTCCTGATTACTCGGTTTGAGGGTGATGCCGTAAGCCATGCTGGCCCCCGGTTCAAAACACGGCAGGTCAAAAGCTTCTATCGCGCAGACCCTAGGCGATTTTTCTAAAATAAGCTGCAAATTCAAACTCATTTCAAAGTTTGCGCTTACTATTTCGATCACTTCCTACCTCGCCACGGGCTTTTTACGCCCATGATTTTTTGGCTACTAATCGCTTCGGGAGAACGATGATGAAGGCAAGCAAGCACTCGCCTCGGGCGTTGCTGTGTTCAGTACTATTGGCCATTCCTCTGTTAGGTCAAGCGGAGACTGTTAGTTGGGCGAGTTGGCTCACTGGCCAGATAAGCAAGCACCCAGAGGTGCTGGCTGCGACGGAGCGGGCGGCAGCGCGGAAAGAGGACGCTGAGGCAAGCGAACAACCGCTGTATAACCCGGAGTTGTCCGTGGGAGCAGACAGAACGGGCAGTGAGAATAACTTTGAGGCAGGGCTGTCACAAACGATCGACTGGTCTGATCAGCAGGGTGCATTAAAGGAGAAGGCAAAGCTGATCAGGCTTTCTGCGCAAGCTGGCTTGAGCGACGCAGTTCTGACACAAACGTCCAAATCATTGTCTGCGCTTGTCGAGTGGCGCGCCACTAAGCTGTTTGAAGAAATTGCTGAATCTCAACAGCAGCGCCTGGATGCCTTGCTGGACCAGGTTGAACAGCGCCAGCAGGCAGGCGATCTGGGGCGTGCCGACGCAGAGCTTCTGTTTTTAAACCTATCCCGTCAGTTGAGCGAAGTCGCCCAGGCAAAGGCCGCAGTTGATCGTGCAGAAACTCAGGTTAGAGAACGTCTGCCGGACTGGAGTCCTCAGAATGGGGGAATCCCCGAGTATATCTGGCCAGCGCTGGAGTCCCAGATTGGTGATGCTGAACTGCTGGCACACCCGTCAGTTGCAGCCGCTCGAGCCGAGTGGCAGGTGCTGAAAAGTGAGGCAGAGGTTGCCAGACGCAAAGCTACAGCATCGCCGACAGTAGGGCTGAGCGGAGGGCGTGACGGTGGCGAGAACGTGGTTGGCCTGACATTCTCGATCCCTCTGAACGTCCGTAATAACTACAGCGCTGAAATCCGGGCTGCGAATCGACGGGCTCTGCAGGCCGAAGCGCGGTTTCAGGCGCTCTACCGGAAACAACAATATGACCTGGCAGGCGCTCGCGCTTCTTGGAAGCGATACGACAAGCAACTCCGTCGATGGAAAGAACTATCCCAGGGGCGTGTACAGCGAAGTGCCGATTTGCTTGAGAAGCAGTGGCAGGTCGGCGACCTCTCCACCTCTGAGTATCTCCAGGCGCTGGGCCAGCGCGCGGAGAGCCTGAAAACCGGTATTGAACTGGAAAAGCTGGCACAGCTGGGCCTGATTGAGCTCTTGAGCCAGTCTGGCGAACTGATCACCCCCTTCCAATAATATTCTGGAAACTGGATATTCATCATGAAAAAAGCTCTAATTTCAGTATTTGTGTTGACGCTGTTTATAGTCCCCCCTTCACTGGTACAGGCCGAGGAAGATGCTCATAAGGAGGCGGGCCATGATCATGCCGCCGGTGGCGACGATCATCGAGAAGACACCGGTGACGAGGGTGAGCATGAGGGCGGGCATGCTGAAGAACGTGAGCATGAAGAGGAAGAAGGTCATGGCCACGAAGAGGAGAGCGATGGTGGTCATGAAGAAGCAACCACCGCAAGCATCAATACCAAACAGAAAGAGCTCGCCGGCATTGAAGTAGCAACCCTCAAGAGCAAGCGCGTTGACTATGAAATCTACGCTCCCGGTGAGCTGCTGACCAACGGCTATACCAGTTATCACGTGTCCCCCCGGGTTGCCTCGGTGGTGTTGAGACGTCACGTGGAGCTGGGTGAGCACATAACCAAAGGCCAGCCGCTGGTAACCCTGTTCAGTGAGACGGTGGCACAGGCGCAGGCTGATTACAGGAAAGCTTTTCCTGAATGGGAGCGAATCAGCGGGCTGGGTCGTTCCGTGGTTGGTGATCAACGGTTTAATACCGCGAAAGCCAATATTGAAGCGGCGAGGGCGACTCTGCTTGCTTATGGGCTAAACGATGATGACATTGGTGCGTTGAAGGCCAGCGGCATGGGTAGTCTCGGTGAATACACGCTCAGGGCTCGCGTGGACGGTGCAGTGCTGACCGATGAGTTTGAGCAAGGACAAAGAGTTGAGGCAGGCCAACCGCTGGTGAC
The DNA here is from genome assembly GCF_030227115.1 of Marinobacter sp. SS13-12. Classification (NCBI taxonomy): domain Bacteria; kingdom Pseudomonadati; phylum Pseudomonadota; class Gammaproteobacteria; order Pseudomonadales; family Marinobacteraceae; genus Marinobacter; species Marinobacter sp. SS13-12. The sequence goes on along the minus strand of NZ_JASSUA010000005.1, from coordinate 67,657 downwards.
TCTGGCTAATGAAAGCGAACTTTGGGTAGAGGCTCACCTGCCGGCAAACTCCGATATTGTCCTTAAGCAAGGAGCAGAAGCGGAAGTAAGAATTGCAGGCCGTGTCGCTGTGGCAACGGTATCACAGGAAGCTCATACCATTGACGCTGTGACCCGCACGCGGATTGTTCGGTTGGAGCTGGACAATCCTGAAGATCGTTTCCATCCCGGAATGTTTGCAGATGTGTATTTCCTTTTTAAAACCACGGAGCCGGTGCTTGCGGTGCCGGAGAGTGCGTTAATGCGAGGCGCCGATGGCGACTGGACGGTCTATGTGGAAGAGGCTGAAGGGGAGTATGAGCCTGTGGAAGTGGAACTGGGCCGCTCAATTGGCGGACTCCGTGAAATTTCCGGCCTGACTGCAGGCCAACGGATTGTTTCTCGGGGCGCATTTTTTGTGGCCTCTGAAATTGCCAAAGGCGGCTTTGACCCACACAACCACTGATTCCGGGAGCCATTATGTTCAACCGAGTTGTCGACTGGGCGGTTCAGAACCGCCTGTTGGTTCTTATTGCGCTTGCAGTGCTTATCGCCACGGCCGCGTTTCAGATCCCAAAACTGAATCTTGATGCCTTTCCTGACGTTACAAACGTCCAGGTCGCTGTTAATACAGAGGCGCCCGGACTTGCGGCTGAGGAAGTAGAGCAACTGATCACCTATCCCATTGAAGCGGTGATGTATGCTTTGCCGGATGTTGAGGAGGTTCGGTCCATCTCCAAAACCGGGTTGTCCGGTGTCACGGTGGTTTTTAAAGAGGGCACGGATATCTATTTCGCGCGCCAGTTGGTGTTCGAACGTTTGCAGGCCGCGCGGGAGCTGATTCCGGACGGTGTCGGGGTGCCTGAAATGGGCCCGAATACGTCCGGTCTTGGCCAGGTCTACCAGTACTTGCTGATAGCGGACCCGGATTCGGGGTACGACGCAATGGAATTGCGCAGCCTGCACGACTGGCTGGTCAAACTGTTGCTGATACCGGCAGAAGGGGTTACAGAAATCCTGTCGTTTGGCGGAGAGGTCCGCCAGTACCAGGTGAACCTGAATCCGGCTCGAATGCTGTCCTATGACTTATCACAGAACGACGTCATGGAAGCCCTGGAGAACAACAACTCCAATGTCGGTGGTTGGTACATGGGCCGCGGACAGGAACAGTTGGTTATTCGGGGTATGGGCTGGCTGGGCAATGGCGAGCAGGGTTTGGAGCAGATCCGTCAGGTGCCCGTTAAAACCAGTGACGGCATCACAGTAACCGTGGGCGATGTCGCTCAGGTGGGACTTGGCACTGAAATTCGCCAGGGTGCGGTGACCATGACCCGGAAGGACGAAGACGGTCAAGTTGAACAACTGGGTGAAGTGGTTTCTGGCATTGTACTCAAACGAATGGGGGCCAACACCAAAGCCACCATCGACGGCATCGAGGCCCGCATTGATCGCATAAACCAGGCGCTTCCGAGTGGGGTTCGTTTTGAGCCCTATTACAACCAGGCGGATCTGGTGACCAAAGCGGTAGAAACGGTGACCAATGCGCTTCTGTTGGCTTTTGTGTTTATTGCAATCGTGCTTGCACTGTTCCTGATGAATTTGCGGGCAACAACGCTCGTGCTGCTTTCAATACCGATTTCCATCGGTATTGCGCTGATGATCATGGCCTGGTTCGGCCTCTCGGCCAACCTGATGTCTCTGGGCGGTATTGCTGTGGCAATCGGCATGCTGGTGGATGGCTCTGTTGTTATGGTTGAGAACATGTTCAAGCATCTGACCCATCCCGATGCTGAGCATGACGCCCAACGGGACGAGTTGGTCGAAAACGACCCTGATCCATTGGACGCGTCACACGATGATCATGGCATTGCGCTTCGTCTCCAGGAAGCCGGTCGGGAAGTGGCCCGGCCCATCTTTTTCGCGACGGCGATTATCCTGGTTGTTTTTATGCCTCTGTTCAGTTTTGAAGGTGTGGAAGCCAAGCTTTTCCAGCCAATGGCAATCAGCATCATGCTGGCCATCGTTTCCGCTGTGATCGTCGCTCTGATCGTTGTGCCTGCGTTGGCTTCGTTTGTGTTTCGCAAGGGTATCCGGGAGCGGGAAAGCTTCGTTTTAAAACCTCTCGAGAAGCTTTATCGCCAGGGCCTTGACTGGTCGCTGAAACACACCCGATCTGTTGTCGGTGCTGCCGCTGTTCTTGTGGTGCTGGCGGCCCTGGTCGTGCCTCGACTCGGCACTGAGTTTGTCCCTGAACTGGAAGAAGGGACGATCAACCTCCGGGTGACGCTGGCCCCTTCATCAAGCCTTGATACGGCGATTGAAGTTGCGCCAAAACTGGAAGCCATGTTGATGGAATTTCCAGAAGTGACTTACGCTCTGTCCCGGGCTGGTCGAGCAGAAATAGGCGGCGATCCGGAGCCCGTAAACAACATAGAGATCTATATCGGCTTAAAACCAACTTCGGAATGGACCAGCGCCAGTAATCGCTATGAATTGCAGGCCCTGTTTGAGGAGAAGCTCGAACAGCACCCGGGGCTACTGTTTAACTTTTCTCAGCCTATCGCGACTCGGGTTGATGAATTGTTGTCAGGTGTTCGTGCGCAGTTGGCCATCAAACTCTTTGGCCCGGATCTCGATGTATTGGCGGAGAAAGGCCAACAGATCGAAGCAGCGGTCCGAACAGTTCAGGGAACACGGGACGTGGCCATGGAGCAGATTGCCGGTGAAGCGCAGTTGGTGGTTCAGCCTAACCGTCAGGCACTTTCCCGATACGGACTTGCCGTGTCTGATGTGATGAGTGTCGTCCGGGATGGGCTGGGTGGTGCCGCTGCGGGCCAGATCATCAACGGCAATGAGCGGTACGATATCTATGTGCGCCTGGCAAAACGTTTCCGGGAAGACCGGGATGCCATTGCCGATCTCAGGTTACAGGCGCCGTCCGGGGCCTGGGTGAGACTCGGTGATGTGGCTGATGTGTCTATTGAGTCCGGCCCGCCTCAGGTCCGCCGCGACGACGTCCAGCGCCGTGTGGTCATTCAGTCCAATGTGCAGGGTCGTGATATGGGCAGCGTGGTTGCCGATATTCAGGATACCATCGCGTCAGAAGTAAACCTTCCCCCCGGCTATTCGGTGGATATCGGTGGTCAGTTTGAAAACCAGCAGCGAGCTCAGAAGCGATTGACCATTGTGGTACCTGTATCTCTGGGGCTGATTGCGCTGTTGCTCTACTTTGCTTTCAGTTCGGTTGGTCAGGCGCTGTTGATTCTGGTCAACGTGCCGCTTGCCGTTATTGGTGGCGTCTTTTCACTCTGGATCTCCGGCCAGTATCTTTCAGTGCCCAGTTCCGTTGGATTCATCACACTGTTTGGTGTGGCGGTGCTTAACGGGGTCGTTATGGTCGAAAGCATCAATCAGCGAATACAGGACGGGTTGAATGTGGATACCGCGGTGTTTGAAGGTGCCGTCTCCCGTTTACGTCCTGTTTTGATGACAGCAATAACCTCGGCGCTCGGTTTGATACCGATGCTATTGTCGACGGGTGTGGGGGCGGAAATCCAGAAGCCGCTGGCCAGCGTGATTGTTGGTGGTCTCGTGACGGCAACTTTCCTAACCCTTTTTGTTTTACCGGCTCTATTCAAGCACTTCTCAAAGGCTAAACTCGAGGATATACAACGGTAGAAGGAAGCTGGAATTACAAAATTGTTGTCGCGAGCAGGGAAGGGTATTCTCGCCGTCGTAGCGGGGAGGGGGATTTATGGTTGTTGCTCTACTCTGGGAAAGGAAGCATAACTGTGATTCTGGCGCCCCCTGTGTCTGAGGATCCAATGTTCATCTGTCCGAAATTGTCTTCTAGTATTTCGGACACGATGGACAGCCCCAGTCCAAACCCAGAAACGGTTTCGTCAAGCCGGGAACCTCTATCCATCACTTTTGAGGCCGCTTCTGGATCAATCCCAGGGCCGTCGTCTGCAACTTCTATCGTTAGCCCGGAATCGGTCTGGCTAATTGAAACGTCAACCTCCGCCTGACTCCACTTCCCGCCGTTTTCGAGCAGGTTACCGAATAACTCTGATAGGTCCTGACGCTCCATGGGCCAACTGAAGTTATTCGGCAAGGATGTATTGATACGAAATCTCTTGTCGGGAAAGATTTTTTCCATGACAGAAATGACGTTCTTCGCGATTTCAACCGGCAAACATGTTTGCCCCATCTGCCTGCCGGATATATCTGCCTTGCTCATGCGGTAGTTCAAGGACCGGCTTAGATCCTTTAGGTTGGAGGTCATGAACTCTATGTCCTCGCGGGAGGGAGGTAACGAACCAGTGTCGGACAGGATTGCGAGATTGGCAGAGATTGAGGTCTTGACCATGTGAGAAAGATCAGAATTGAGGCGGCGATGGCGGTCAAGGCGGCGACTTGCTAGTTCAAGTAGGTTATTGAACTGTTTGATCAACGGACTGAATTCCTTCGGTGCGTCAGGATTCAACCGAGGTTGTTTGCCAGATTGCAGCCGTCTCATGTCGTCCTTGATGTGTTCGATCGGTTTCAAGGCCAGGTAAGTAGTGATGCCTACCAGGGCCAAGAGAACAACGAGCAACAAAGCGGAGGCGGCAAGCAAGGTCATGTGAGCTCCAATGGATCGCTCAGCGAGTCCACTCTCCATTTCCAGGATGGTGATTGACGAAAGCGAACTGTCAATTCCGACACCACGTTTTAATCCGAGAAGGCCATCTGCACCGTGGGATATTTCGACAAAGCCCGCCGGCTTTTCTAAAACCATACGCAACTTCGTTTGATTTACGTTGTTACTGGCAATGACGCTTCCATCTTTCATTTCAACGATGAGGGCGTGTTCCAGTAGCAATTGGAATCGATCGACCATGCCGCCGATCTCGTCAACCGTCGGCATTTCGTTTGCAATGATGGTTTGAAAACTCTCCACCTCCTTTTCAAGGCGATGTTTTCTGGACTCGTTTGAGAGCTGCTCCATCACATAGGTGTGTGAGAAAAAAATCAGTAGAAAATACAAGAGGCTAAAAAAGATGCCATATTGGAAAGCAGTTTTTCGGATACTTTTCTGCGATGTCATGAAAGTGCTTTTGTCGATTGAGCGGAAGGCTTCAGTTGAAGGCACATAGAGGTGTCCTTATCCAAAAGCATAATTGGAATCGAAGCGTGCCGCAACGGATGCGAGCCTGAGAGAGGGCGGCTCTGGTCTACAGATAGGTCTGGCCTGGTCTTATCTTCTTAGGCATTTGAATAACTCGGTTTAGTGTCATCAAAGCCGACCTGAATGGTTTTTGAGCTAGAGGTAAACGCTGAAAAAAACGTTTCATCAGCACAGATTTTCAAGTGTGTTTAAAGTTTCGATGTTCTAATAAGAATCTGAGGCCATTGAATTTCGCTGGTCTAATTGAAATAACTATCGGAGCCGTTTTATGAAGAAAGTATCCATGATTCTAGTAGCTTCTTTCCTGGCAAGTGGTGCTTCAATAGCCCTCGCAGGAGGGCAAGCGGACAGATACAACGAGGCAAGAAGCTATCCTAATAAGAGCATAGATGAACGTTCCTCCCAGTATCGTGTGGAAGAGAGCGAGACCGTCAAAAAACTGAAGGAAGAACATAGAGTGATGAAAGAGTTGATTGGAGACCTCTTGAAAAAACATTAACTTTTATCATTATTTATCTGGGGCCAAGCTGGAAATTGCGGGGCTCCAGTATTCATTTAATAATACGTTTTACTCCAAAACCGGAGTAAGGGGCGCTTTAAGTCAATAAAACTCAAAAGCAGTGCAGAATGCAAAAGGCAAAAAGTTAGCGATTAGCATTTTCTACTACAACCAAGAGAGTTTTTCTTTACAGTAGTTTTTATGACCAAATAACACCATCCTCTATATGATTCTCAGATAATCATACTCAATCTCCAATCTCTAATCTCCAATGTTAACGTTATAAATAATTTTATTTTAATCCCTGTTTTTTCAAAGCTTCGCTTCTACTTGGTGCATTTATTTGCAATTGCACTATCGTTGTGCAATGTAAAAATTGGGTTTTTACATTTTATCGTATGAAATAGTCAAATATTAACGAAATTGTTTTATCAGGGCCCTCATGTAGTAATATTCGTGCATAGTGAAGTGTATTTAAAAGTTGGCACCAAAGGTGCATATTCCTAGGTGCGTTATTCATTACGCAAATAACTAAGCTGTCAAAATTGAAGGTAAACACGATGAAAAGACGTATCTCGACTAAAGATTGTTTGCTAAGTGTTGGTTTGCTCGTAACCCTCCAAGCGGTCCCGTTAATTGCCAGCGCAGATGTTAGTGCCAATTTAGGCATAACAAGCAATTACTTATTTCGCGGTGTGACACAAACAGATGGCTCAACAGCGACCCAAGGTGGGTTTGACTACGAGCATGCATCGGGGCTTTATGTTGGCGGCTGGGGCTCCAATGTGGATTTCGGCGATGGGACGAGCTACGAGCTTGATCTCTATGCTGGCTTCTCCGGTGCAATCGAGGATATCGGTTACGATGTTGGATACATTTATTACTCTTACCCTGACGCTCCTGAATCTATTGACTTTGGCGAAATATACGGAGAGTTGAGTTACAGCATTGCATCTATTGGTGTGGCTTACACAGCAAACAGCGACGTAAGCGGCGAGGGGCTGTTCGTTCAAGGCGATATCTATTATTACGCATCTGTTGATGTGCCGCTGGAAGACGATTTCAGCACAGGTGTTTTGATTGGTTATTATGATTTCACTGATGACAGCAAGGCGTCTGTTGGTGATGCGAGTTATGGGCATGCAGCTGTTAATGTCACCAAAGATGCGGGGAACTTTGGAGCTTTCAGTGTTAATCTGGAATACGCTGATATCGATTCAAGTAACGCACTTGGTTCGGTCAATTCGGACGACCCGAAGTTTTGGCTCGGCTGGACGAAATCTTTTTAATCCATTTGGTATTTTTCACCGAAATGATTAATTGTTGATAAAGCTGGCCCAGTTTATGGGCCAGCGCGTTTATCTGGCGAACCCTGTTACTTGAAGAAGAATAGTTAAATCACAGTAAAAGAAGTCAAGCTTGAGCATTTTTCTGAAGAGGATCTCTTGCAAAAAAATATCCTTGCCCTCTCAATGTTTTTATTCGTTTTTTCCCGAGTATTTTTCTGAGCCTAGCTATGTAGACTTGAACGACATTTCTGGTTGGGCACCTTTCGATATTATAGAGTGCTTCAACAAGTTCGTCCTGCGAGAAGACTCTGTCAGGAGAGCGAAGAAAGCATTGTAAAAGGCGGTACTCCGTTGCGGTTAGTCTGAACTCTTTGTGATCGGGAGTTGTTAGGGTTCTATAGGTTGCATTAAGTAGAAAGCCATCCACGATGATCTTATCAGTTGCTCGCCCGTCTTTTCTTCTTATTATGGCGCTAAGTCGAGCTTTTAGTTCATCGAATTCGAAGGGTTTTGGAAGATAATCGTCTGCCCCGGCATTTAAGCCCTCAACTCTCTCTGTCCAGTTGGAGCGGGCAGTTAAAATAAGAATAGCTTCATCTTTGCCGCTGCTTCTCCAATTCTGCAACAAGGAAAGTCCGTTCTGGTCGGGCAGTCCGATATCGAGTACGATCGCTTGGTAACTGCTTGCTTCTACGAACGAATTGGCCTCTGAGCCGTTTTTGGCTACATCAACAGTAAAGTGTTCCTTCGCAAGCCAGCCAGAAATTTTTTCTGCGAGTATCGCGTTATCCTCGACAATTAGAACTTTCATCTATGAACGCCGTTTGTGGATGTTGGGTGATTTTGGTCGCCACCTATCTCGTGCGCAAATCAAAATAGCTCAGAAAGTGGATTTCAAGCAGCCCACTATAAAAACAGACGAACCTGAATTCAGCTTGAAAAACACGTTACTTTTCGGACAGGCGTGGCAATCCACGAAGCATGGGCCGAGGCAAGTTGGTCTTCCATCGCTGATCGTAATCGATGCACCGAGTTTGTCTGTTTTCGACAGACTTGGTGCATGCGATGAATGATCAGGGGCACTCCCTTACATTGCCTTCTTCAGCTCACCATAGTCACCCCCGGTACGGAGCACCAGCGTGATGTCGTTATCGTTACGGTTGCGGAAAAACCAGCCGTGGTTGCCCGTGAATGCCGCCACCAATTCTCCCTTATCTTCTGGAACGCCACGGCCTTTCTCATAGGAAATGGATTGACCGCTGCCATCACCGTGGGTATCGAAGTTGATCGGGCCGCCCTCAGAGGTCCATGAGAATCGCGCTACGGCGTCTTCTTTCATGGTGAGTTTGAACTCGGTACCCTCACCTGGCGCCAGGACAACGCGGACTTCGTCCTGCCATTGCGGTTCTTGGGCGGGTTCAGGAATAGGCTCTTCCTTGATTGTCTGCCCGGCGTCTGGTTCTGGCGCAGCGGTTGCTTCCGTAGTGGAGGCGTCTGGCTCCTGCGTTTTTGTCGCGCTGGCTGATTGAACGCCGACCATTTGCGCTGTCTCGTCAGCCGCGGCTTCGTTCGCGAGTTGGCCTTTGATTTCACCCATTTCCGTCAGGCCCAAAAGGCGGCCTGCGCCGGTGGGGTCCAGCGCATATTCGGCCGGCATAACCACGGTCACTAGCAGCACCAATGCCACTATCGCGGCCATGATAGTGGAACGAATCAGTTTTGCGGTGCTGGGCAGATCACTGCGTGAAGGCATATCTGTGTTGTACATAAATCGTCTCCAGAATTAAGCGACAAAATAACCGGTGAGCTGGTAGCCCATGAGCAGGAAGCCCGCGCTCATCATGGCCACGTTGGCGGTGTAGGCGTGTCGGAAAAAGCCATCCGTTTTGCGCCAGAAGCTCATAAAGATCAGGATCATGGCCAGCGCAACGAGCTGACCGATTTCGACGCCCACGTTGAATGCAAGAAGGTTGGGTATCAGCCCGTCCGGCGAGATGTCGTATTCAATGATCTTGGTGGAGAGCCCAAAGCCGTGGAAGAACCCGAATATCAGAGTTGCGGCCTTGGTGTTGGGCTGGAATCCGAACCAGCGTTGGTAGGCGCCAATGTTGTCCAATGCCTTGTACACAATGGACAGGCCAATAATCGCGTCAATGAGGTAGCTGTTGATGCCGACGTTGAAGTAGACACCTAACAGCATCGTTGTGGAATGTCCCAGAGCGAACAGGCTCACGTAGATCGCGATGTGCTGCATGCGATAGAGGAAAAAGATGACGCCTAGCAGGAACAGCAGGTGGTCATAACCGGTGACCATGTGTTTGGCCCCGAGGTAAGTGAACGCAATGAGGTTTATACCGGTGATTTCCTGAATGTACCCCTTGTCTCCCTGGGCAACCGCGTGGGCGAGCACGTCAGTACTCATGCCCAACAGGCCAATGGTCAGGATCATCCATAACAGACGGTGTCCGCCGGCGCCGACATGCGCGCGCCAATGGCCGTCAAAGAGATTTGACAACATAGTGACTCCAATAGATTTGATTACAAAAGCTGCTTCGCAGCGAATATCAGAACGTCATGGAGTCTTTCGGGGGGCGATCGAGCCGGTAACGAAAACTGCGAGGGGAGTCTGCGGCAAATGGAATAATCTGCCGGAGTGACATCGACTGGCTGGCGAGCAGTCGGTTGGTCAGGTGACCCATGGTTTCATGGGTATGGTTGCCAGTGTCATGGTGAATGTGATTCTCAGAGTCTTCACCACCACTGTCATGGCTGTGTGGGTGGCTTTCTTGATCCAGTGTGGTCGGGGCAGCGAGTTCAGCAACACCATGTGAAGAGGCTTCGCCGATAACCGACAACGACATGCCTATCAATGCGAACAGCATGACGAGCATTTGAAGCAGATTTTTACCCTGGATCGCTGTGACCATAAGTGTGGCGATGTCCACTGGCAATTGGATTCGAAGACTGGTTAAGGATAGCATCCCCCTAGGGGGGATAGGAATGAAGAATGGCTAATGAATACAAACATCAGTCGCATCCAGAGATCGTGAAACGCCTTAAGCGGGCCAACGGGCACCTTCAGAGCGTGATCAACATGATCGAACAGGAAAAGCCCTGCCTGGAGCTTGCGCAACAGCTTCATGCGGTAGAGAGAGCCATCCAGCAGGCCAAACGTGTGCTGGTACAGGATCATATCGAGCATTGCCTGGACGACGCGATTGGAGCGCTGGAGCCTGAGCAGCAAAGGCGGGTTGATGAATTCAAGGCGATTGCACGTTATCTCTGAGCTAGGCTGACCAATGTTAGGGATTCTCCAGCACCGAATCTATCGCCATCTGTTTTTCGCTCAGGTGGTGGCCCTTCTGGGAACTGGATTGGCGACGGTGGCCTTGAGCCTGCTGGCGTTTGATTTGGCAGGGAAGGACGCAGGCCAGGTGTTGGGCACCGCGATGGCCATAAAAATGGTGGCCTATGTGCTGATCGCACCGCTGGCCTCAGCGCTTGCCGAGAGAATGCCCCGCCGGATGATGCTGGTGTCGCTGGATCTGGTGCGAGCGGCTACCGCCCTGGCGTTACCGTTCGTTTCGGAAATCTGGGAGGTGTATGTCCTAATTGCGGTACTTCAGTCCGCGTCTGCCGCGTTCACCCCTACATTTCAGTCCACCATTCCGGACACGCTCCCGAACGAGGACGACTACACCAAAGCCTTGTCTCTTTCTCGTCTCGCCTATGATCTTGAGAATCTGGTGAGCCCGGCTTTGGCTGGGTTAATCCTGCTGGCGACCAGTTGGCAGGCGCTGCTCTCCGGCACGGTCGTGGGTTTCATTGCGTCTGCATTACTGGTGGTGTCTGTGGTTTTGCCATCCGGTTCTGCACCCCAAAAACGTCGTGGGGTTTTTGAGCGGGCGCGCCGGGGGTTCCGCATCTTCTTTGCTACGCCACGTCTTAGAGGCCTGATGGCATTGAACGTCGTGGTCAGCATGGCTGGCTCGATGGTGATTGTGAACACTGTCGTGATTGTGCGTGGCAGCTTCGGCCTGACGGAGCAGCACACCGCCATGGCGTTTGCCGCTTTTGGCGGCGGCTCCATGCTTGCGGCCATCGCGTTGCCCACACTGCTCAAACGATGGAAGGATCGCCCGGTCATGCTGACAGGGGCGTGGGTGTTACTCGGTGGCCTGGGAGCGGCCCTGTTTGCCGATTCGATTGAAACGTTGTTGCCAGTGTGGGTCTTCCTTGGCACAGGCTTCTCAACAGTGCAGACGCCGATTGGCCGGCTGCTTACCCAATCCTCTCACGGCGAAGATCGGCCGGCTCTTTTCGCTGCTCAGTTTTCCTTATCCCATGCAGGCTGGCTGTTCGCCTACCCACTGGCGGGATGGTTGGGATCGAGTGCAGGCATTCAACTAACGTTGATGTTGCTGGCGACCCTGGGGCTCGCTTTCCTGATCGCTGCGATAAGACTTTGGCCTGCTGATGATCCGCTGGTGCTAGCACACAGTCACGCCGACCTGCCCAGCAATCATCCGCACAGAGTAGAGTCCGGGCCAGAACATTCTCATCGGTATGTGATCGATGAATTACATCCGAGGTGGCCGGGTTACTGATTGGCCGCTGATATCTCAGTGGGAATGTTGATCGTCGTGCATAACCCCCACACCGTTTAGATCTGATCTTTCTTTAAATGCTGGAATAGCTTACAGAAATACCAGTTCAAAACCCTGGATTTTTGAAATATCAATGACCTGCGGGCATTTCTAAACTCATGGTTGCGCGTTATTTCGAGTTGTGGTCTAAAGTAAATAGGTGGTATTGGCTCTGATTTGTGGAGGAAGGTACATGACGCCGATCAAATACCTCGTCGCAACTGCCGTTCTTGCAGCGCTTCCAGCATTTGCAATGGCGCATGGTGATCAGGGCCCTTGGCAAGGACATGGTCCTGGAATGATGATGGATCAGGAGCAAATGCAGCAGATGCATCAAAATTGGTCGCGCATGAATCAGTCGATGCAACGCATGCAGGATGAGGCTTCGCCAGAAGAGCGGCAACGGTTGATGCGTGAGCACTGGGAATCGATGCAAGAACAGATGGATCTTATGCACGATGGAATGATGGGGCCCGGCATGATGCAGGGGCGTCACGGTATGATGAACGGGCAACACATGATGAACGACCGTGAATCCAATAAAGGTACTGGACCGAGTACCGACCAGAAACTGCAAATGATGCAACAGCGAATGGATCAAATGCAGCTGATGATTGAGCAGATCCTGCAACATGAGCGAAATTTGAATTAAAAGTGATTTTTCCTGATTTGCCAAGCGATCATCCATCCTGAATTGCATCTAAGGCGGCCAAGATACTAACTGGCGGCCAATATCGCAGAGGGAATGTCGATTGTCGCGCACAAACCGCTTTTCTTAGCGGCCGTAAAGTGGAGGGTTCCTCCGTAGCGTTCGACGATTTCCCGAACGATGGCGAGCCCGAGGCCATGGCCCGGTGTTTGTTCGTCCAGCCGCAATCCCCGTTGACCCAGCTTGCCGATTTCGGCGTCAGCAACGCCCGGCCCATCGTCGATAACACCTATGTGCAGTGTTCCGGAGTGTTGCGCCAATGACAGCTCCACGCAGCGTTCTGACCATTTGCCAGCGTTGTCCAGAAGATTACCCATAATTTCATTCAGGTCGTGCTCCTCAATCGGCCAGCGGACGTCCTCTGGCAGAGAGCTCGACAGTTCAAAGGATTTTTCCGGGTACAGTCGCCCCAGCATCCAGAGCAGGTCCCGTGCCTGTTTCAGTGGGTAGGCGCTTTTCCCGACCTGTGGTCCGGCAAAACGACTTCGTCGCATTTCGGCTTCAAGCTGTTTGTCGATGTCGTTGAGTCTCGCCGTCAACTGGAGCCGGAGTTCATTGGGAAGCGGGCGGCTCGTGTCCTCAAGTACCTGCCGGACGGCTGCAATGGGAGTCTTGACGCTGTGAGACAGGTTAGCCAGCGCATCCCTGGAACGTTCCAGGCGCTGATCCAAGGAATCGAGTAGCTGGTTGAGTTGTTGAACCAGCGGGCGAAATTCCTCGGGCGCCTGCACATGAATCCGCGAAACCTCGCCGTTCTGGAGCCTTTTTAATGTGGCCTTCAGCTCGACAACGGGCCGCATGGACAGGTTGATCCCGAACCAGATCACCGCAACCAGAAGCAGAATCAGCAATACGGAGACGATGGCGGTCCAGGCATGCAGCTCGGCCTGGCTGCGTTTTAGTGCGCCCAGATCCTCCGACACAATCACTACGATGGGGGTCTCGCCCAGGCGAAATGTTTTGCGATACGCAAGAATATCCTCCGGCGCCCCGGCACTTTCCAACCCCTGTACACGAAGGGTTCCGTCCTGCCCGGATTCGATCATCGACCTCAGTACCGGCGCCCAGGAATCTGGTGACAGGATGGTTTTGGAAGGAGCGTGGATGGCAAAGGCGTGGTGGAAGACTTCCTGAAAGTAATCACCGGTCTGGAGACTATCCAGCTTACCGCCAGAATCACGGATTTGGTGTTCCAGGAAAGCAACTTCATCCTTTAGGCGTGTTTCTACGAATTCCCGTGACATGCGGTCCAGCAGCAGACCATGAACCAGCCAGGCCAGCCCCATCAGAGCGATGCCCGCAGGCAACAGCAGTACCAGCAGGGTGCCCTTGACGGATTTGGGCTTTCTAAACAGTGTCATTGAACAGGTACCCCTGGCCGCGACGGGTTGAAATGGCGTCGTTGCCAACCAGTTTTCGTAATCTGCGAATGTAAGCTTCGATCACGTTCTCATTCGGGGTGTCGTTCAGGTTGTAGAGCTGTTCCATTAACTGCTCTTTCGAAAACACATGGCCCGGGCGGCTCATCAGGCAGCGTAGAAGGCGAAATTCAGTGCCGGTCAAACTGTGTTCAGTGCCATCGTCCGACTTCAGGCTCTGGCGATTTTCGTCCAACTCATATCGCCCGGCTTTCACCATCGAGTGAATTCGGCCTTCGCTTCGACGCACAATGGCATTCAGGCGGGCGATCAGTTCTTCGGTCTGAAAGGGTTTCGCCAAATAGTCATCGGCCCCCGCTTTGAGCCCTTCCACCTTGTCGTGCCAGTCTCCACGAGCGGTCAGGATGAGCACTGGAAAGGCGATACGATTTTTTCTCCACTTTCGCAGGATGTCCAGACCGTTGCCATCGGGCAGGCCAAGATCAAGGATAACAGCTCGATAATTCTCCTGTTCTCCCAGAACCATGGCTTCTCTGGCCGTGTAGGTCGTATCAACGCTGAATCCCGCCTTTTCGAGCTGGCCGCTCAATCCATCAGCCAGCAAACGGTCATCTTCAACGAGCAGTAATCGCATCGGGCTGTCCTTCTCTTGAACCGGATGGGCGAACAGTGTCACCCACTTACCTGAATTCAGGCTGAACAACAAAAGAGTTGGGTATTTTCAGCAAGAATTCAGGTTGGTGCGCGATGGTGTCACTCGTATTTTGGCACTGCTCTGAGTTCAGGGCTAACCGTTGCCGGTATTTCCGGCCAGTAATCTGAGGAGAAGACAAGATGAATGCATCCAAGTTGATTGTCGCAGCCGTTGCCATGTCGATGTCGGCAGTGACCCTCGCCGCCGGTGCCCACGGCGGTGGCCACGGGGCCAGCAGTGGCGAACCGGGCAAGGCATCAGAAGCCTCGCGCACGATTACCGTCGAAATGTACGACAACTACTACGAACCGGAAGAAATCAATATTGAACCTGGCGAAACCGTACGCTTTGTCGTCAAGAACGAGGGCAGTCTGGTCCACGAGTTCAACATTGGCACCCCTTCCATGCATGAGGGCCATCAGAAGGAAATGATGATGATGGTTGAACATGGCGTGATCCAGGGCGGAAAGCTCAATCAGAACATGATGAATATGGATATGGGCAACGGTAAAACCATGAAGCATGACGATCCGAACAGCGTGTTGCTGGAACCGGGTCAAAGTAAGGAAGTTGTCTGGAAATTTACCGAAAAGGGCGATATCGAGTTTGCCTGTAACGTGCCGGGGCACTACCAGGCGGGCATGTACGGTGACGTTAACTTTGAGTGATTCGGTGTTCTGACAACCACACGAATGCAAGGGTTGGCGACTGAGTGCCAGCCCAGCTTCAACGAAGTGCAGTTTGGAGTAAAACAGATGAAAACACGTCTACTGACGGGGCTATTGAGCCTGTTAATGCCGGCAATGGTTCTGGCCGGTGAATACAACCTGACGGTCGACCGAGTGGAAATTGATACCGGTGATTTCGTTAAGGAAGGCATTGGATACAACGGAAAATCCCCTGGGCCGGTGATGCGTTTCAAGGAAGGTGAAAACGTTAAGATCAATGTAACCAACAACCTGGATGAGATGACATCGATCCACTGGCACGGCCTGATCCTTCCTTTTGATCAGGACGGTGTGCCAGGCATCAGCTTTCCGGGCATTAAGCCTGGTGAGACCTTTACCTACGAGTTCCCGATCCAGCAGGCAGGCACCTACTGGTTTCATAGCCATTCTGGTTTTCAGGAGCCGGACGGCGCCTACGGTTCCATCGTTATTGAGCCCGAAGGCCGTGAGCCGTTCCGTTACGACCGCGAATACGTTGTGCAGCTCACTGATAAGCATCCTCATTCTGGTGACCGCATCATGCGCAACCTGAAGATGATGCCGGATTACTACAACCGTGAGCAGCAAACCGTAGGGGAGTTTTTTTCGGACGCGTCCAAAAACGGTCTGATGAACACCATCCGGGACCGCATGGCCTGGGGTGACATGCGGATGATGAAAGCGGATGTGGAAGACCTACAGGGCTTCACAGGCCTGATCAATGGCAAAGGGCCCGATCAGAACTGGACTGGCCTCTTTGAACCCGGAGAGCGCATCCGGCTGCGGTTCATTAACTCTTCGGCGATGACCTATTTCGATATCCGTATCCCGGGTCTGGACATGACCGTTGTGCAGGCAGATGGCAATAACGTTCAGCCCGTCAACGTGGACGAGTTCCGCATCGGTGTAGCGGAAACCTACGACGTGATCGTGCGCCCGAAAGATGAGCAGGCTTATACCATTTTCGCCGAATCCATGGGGCGTTCCGGTTATGCGAGGGCAACACTGGCCCCTGAAGAGGGTATGGAAGCCGCCGTGCCGCAACTGCGCGAGCCTGCCCGTCTGACTATGGCGGATATGGGCGGTATGCCCGGCATGGACCACGGCAATATGGCTGGCATGGATCATGGCAACATGGATATGAATAGCTCAGAAGAGATGCCGGGCTTGGATCACTCCTCAATGGAAGGAATGGACCCGTCGAATATGGAAGGCATGGATCATTCGAGCATGTCCGGCATGGACCATGGCTCCATGGCGATGGGAAAAGAAGGCCCAAGCGATCCCTTCTATGCCAAGGGAAGCGGCCTTGTGCCCACGGCAGCCAATGGCGGCAAGTTCCTGTCTTACGCAGACCTGAAGGCTCAGGACCCACTGTATGAAGACCGCGAACCGACGCGGGAAGTCGAGCTTCGTTTGACTGGCAACATGGAACGGTACACCTGGAGTATTAACGGCGTGAAGTACGAGGACGCTGACCCCATTCGCCTGAAATACGGTGAGCGCGTTCGCTTCAAATTCGTCAATGAAACCATGATGACGCACCCCATGCACTTGCATGGCATGTGGTCCATCCTCGATGTTGGCGCTGGTCAGTGGAACCCGATCAAACACACGGTCAGCGTCCAGCCGGGCACGACGGTGTATATGGAAACCGAGGTGGACGAGCCTGGCCAGTGGGCTTTCCACTGCCACCTGTCCTATCACGCGGCGGCCGGTATGTTCCGCAAAGTGATTGTTGAGGGTGGCCCCGAGTCGACTCAAGCAAAGGCGGACGTAACAACCGCGGAAGGAGGTGATGCATGAGATCTATTCGATCACTTGTTGCTGTCAGTTTTCTTGCCTCCATTGGATTCTCAGCGGCGGCGACAGCTCAGGAAATGATCTCCGACACCACCGCTCGCAAACAGCCGCTCACAACCTGGGGCATTCAGTTCGAGGAATTTGAATACCGCTACAGTGACGACGATGAGGAGTTGGGTGTCTGGAATGCAGATGCCTTCTACGGCACGGACGATCTGAAAGTTCGGTGGCTGACAAAAGGTGAGTATGCGATTGAAGAAAAGGCCTACGAAACGTTGGAAAACCAGCTTGTAGGCCAAGTGCCCATTTCCAAGTTCTTTGATGCCAAGGCAGGTGTTCGATTCGATACCCCCGAGGGTCCGGATCGGACCTACGCGGTATTGGGCGTAGCAGGGTTGGCGC
Organism: Marinobacter sp. SS13-12; assembly: GCF_030227115.1. Classification (NCBI taxonomy): domain Bacteria; kingdom Pseudomonadati; phylum Pseudomonadota; class Gammaproteobacteria; order Pseudomonadales; family Marinobacteraceae; genus Marinobacter; species Marinobacter sp. SS13-12. The sequence continues at coordinate 50,341 of NZ_JASSUA010000005.1, read as the reverse complement.
CTCAGTGGTTTGAGATCGATGCGAACCTTTATGTGAGCAAAGATGGCGATACGTCAGCCCAACTTGACGCAGAGTACGAGTTGCTGTTCACGAACCACTGGATCCTGGCCGCAACGCTGGATGCCACTGTTGCGTTTAGCGAGGATGAAGAAATCGGTGTCGGAAAGGGATTGGTTTCCACCGAAACTGGCCTTCGGTTGAGGTATGACCTGATCGATCGTGCGTTCTCTCCCTACGTGGGCGTGGTGCATGAGCGCAAGTACGGCGATACAGCCGATTTTACGAAAGCTGAAGGCGGTGGGACAGAAGACTGGTTTGCCGTGATCGGCGCTCGAATCGCATTCTGATGCTGATGGGCCATGGGGAAACCCACGGCCCTTTTTCGTCTATGATTTGATGTAACTCAAATCCACCGAAAGTCTGTGTCCATTTTCAGTCGCAGTTCAGATTGAAGTGTTTTGATACAGGGAGAAGTCATCAGGAAGAGAGGTGTCACCCCATGACCAAAGCACACAAAGCAACCAATCAGGAGCAGTTTTTGTTGCGCCGAAAAATGGCCGTCGAGGGGCTTGGAGAGGATCAGTGGGATGGGCTCATTCACGATCTTAATCACCACCCCTGCGTTGATTTCGCCGAGCGTGAGCCGAATGGCACATTGCAGGTGACGTACGACGGAACCCACTGGTCCGTCGATGAATTACTGGAACTGATCAAGGCTAACGGTGGCCGATTGAAAACCGGATGGTGGAGCCGGCGCAAATTGGCCTGGTACCGGTTTACCGACGACAACGTCCGGGCAAATGCCAAGCATGAGCCGTTCTGCTGTTCAAAAATCCCACCCATGAAGCGAAAATAACCGGAGGTTAGATGAGCGGGGAGCAGGACAGAACCACTCGTTATAAGGAAGGCAGTCTCACACTCTCAGGAACTGTCATGCTGGGTACCGGCGTCATGATTGGCGCCGGTATCTTTGCGTTGACTGGGCAGATGGCGCAGATGACCGGCGTTCTTTTCCCGTTGGCGTTTCTGGCCGCTGCGGTGATCGTCGGCTTTAGCGCTTATTCCTACATCAAAATATCCAATGCCTACCCGTCAGCCGGGGGCATTGGCATGTACCTTCACAAAGCCTATGGCAACCGCCTGCCGACGGCGTTTAACGCTTTGCTGATGTATTTCTCGATGGTGATTGCCCAGAGCTTTCTAGCGCGTACCTTCGGTTCCTACACCATGCAGCTGTTCGGCGGTGATGACAGCGGCCGCATGGTGCCCATTCTTGGCGTCTCTCTGATCCTGGCCGCGTTTCTGATCAATCTGCTGGGTAACCGGATGATTCAGGGGGTGGCCTCGTTCATCGGCATTCTGAAAATTGGCGGCATTCTGGTCTTCGGGCTGGTGGGTGTCTGGGTTGCCGATAGTCTGTCGGTCGACTTTTCAAGCGCGGGCGAAGCTGGAGCAACGGGTAATTTCTTGGGTGCGACAGCACTTGGAATACTCGCCTTCAAGGGCTTCACCACGATCACTAACAGCGGCTCCGAAGTAATAGATCCCAAGCGAAATGTAGGGCGAGCCATCATTATTTCCATCGCGGCCTGCGTGGTGATTTACACCCTGGTTGGTTTTGCTGTGGCCAGCAACCTGTCGCTGGCTGAAATCATCGAAACGCAGGACTATTCGCTTGCTGCCGCAGCGCGCCCGGCATTGGGAGAGTATGCGGTCTGGTTCACCGTCGCCATTGCCATGATGGCCACCGCGGGTGGCATCCTCGCAAGCATATTCGCCGTTTCGCGCATGTTGGCCATGCTGACCGAAATGAAGCTGGTTCCGCATCGTCATTTCGGTATGCCGGGCAGTATCCAAAAGCACACGCTGGTCTACACCGTGGTCCTGGGGCTGATTCTGACGGCCTTCTTTGACCTCTCCCGGATTGCAGCGCTAGGCATCATTTTTTACCTGATCATGGACATTGCCATCCATTGGGGCGTTTTGCGCTACCTGCGTGAGGACGTGAAGTCCAATGTGTGGGTACCGGCGACAGCCATCCTGTTGGATCTGCTGGTGCTTGGCGGCTTTGTCTGGGTCAAGCTGAATACGGACCCCTTTGTTATTGGCGTGGCCGTGGTCACCATGATTGTGCTTGCAGTTTCCGAGCAGATTTTCCTGAAAAGATCGCCGGAATCCGCGCAAGCGAAACAGGAAGAGAGTCACGCGCATCGTCACCATTAACCAGAATCAGGAAGTGAGGCTATTGCCATGATGGGAGATAACATGTTCGGGAACACCATGTGGGCAGGCCACTGGCTGTGGATGCTGGTGATTGCCATTGTGGTCGTCATTCCGGCCTGGCGTATTTGCCAGCGCACGGGGTATCCGGGGTGGATGGGTGTACTGATACTGATCCCTATCGTCAATCTGGTTCTGCTGTATTTCATTGCATTTGCAGACTGGCCCGCCGATAAAACAGGAGATCAGAATGGCTGAGCATCAACACGCCCACCACCATGACAGTCATAACCACAGTCATAACCACAGTCATGATCAAAAAGCTGCCGGGGAGCACGCAGTGAAGGATCCGGTTTGCGGCATGTCGGTGGATCCCCACTCGGCAGAGCACCGCAGCGAACACGGTGGCAAAACCTGGTATTTCTGCTCGTCACGCTGCCAGACCAAGTTTGACGAGGACCCGGAACAGTACCTCGGTGAGGAAAAGAAGCAGCAAGAGCCGGTAGCGCCGGGCACCATGTATACCTGCCCCATGCATCCGGAAATTCGCCAGCAAAGCCCGGGGGACTGCCCCATTTGTGGGATGGCCCTGGAGCCAGAGCAGGTGAGCCTGGACGACGGGCCGTCGGCAGAACTCAAGGACATGACCCGCCGGTTCTGGATTGGCCTGGTTCTGACATTGCCGGTCCTGGTGCTGGAAATGGGCGGGCACCTGACCGGGCTTGACCATATTGTTGCTCCTCAGATGTCCAACTGGATTCAGCTGGTGCTTGCAACGCCAGTGGTGCTCTGGTGTGGATGGCCCTTCTTTGTCCGGGGCTGGAAATCCCTGGTCAGTCGCAACCTGAACATGTTCACACTGATATCCATTGGTACCGGTGTGGCGTTGATCTATAGCCTGGTAGCCACACTTGCACCCCAGGTATTCCCGGGCGCCTTCCGGCAGGACGATGGCTCGGTGGCGGTGTACTTTGAGGCGGCTGCGGTCATTGTGGTGTTGGTATTGCTCGGGCAGGTACTGGAATTGCGGGCCCGGGAGAAAACCTCCGGTGCCATCAAGGCTCTGCTTGACCTGGCGCCCGCCACCGCCAGAAAACTGGACGATGATGACGGTGAGTCCGATGTATCGCTGGATCAGGTAAAGGTCGGTGACCGCCTGCGGGTGCGCCCCGGTGACAAGGTCCCGCTGGACGGCGAGGTGCTCGAAGGCAGCTCCAACGTGGATGAGTCCATGGTGACCGGCGAGCCCCTGGCGGTCAGCAAGAAATCCGGCGACCAAGTGATCGGCGGCAGCATAAACCAGCAGGGCAGCTTCATCATGCGGGCCGACAAAGTTGGCCGCGATACCATGCTGTCCCAGATCGTGCAGATGGTGGCCAGCGCCCAGCGTAGCCGCGCGCCGATCCAGGGGCTGGCAGACAAGGTGGCAGGATACTTTGTGCCGGCCGTAATTGTGATCGCCATTATCGCCTTTATCGCCTGGTCATTCTTTGGGCCAGCACCGCCCATGGCCTTTGGGTTAATTGCCGCTGTGAGCGTACTGATTATTGCCTGTCCCTGTGCTTTGGGCCTGGCAACGCCCATGTCGATCATGGTGGGTGTCGGGCGCGGTGCCCAGAGTGGTGTGCTGATCCGCGACGCGGAAGCGCTGGAGCGAATGGAAAAGGTGGACACCGTGGTGGTCGATAAAACCGGCACGCTGACGGAGGGCAAGCCGCAAGTCACCCGAATCGTCGCGGCAAATGGTTTCGATGACAGTAGTTTGATGCGCTTTGCCGGCGGCCTGGAGAAAGGCAGTGAGCATCCACTGGCTCACGCCATTCTCGATAAAGCCAAGGGCATGGACGTGAAGCTTCCTGATGCGGAAGACTTTGACTCCCCGAATGGCAAAGGGGTCACCGGTCGAATCGACGGCAAGCGGGTGCTACTTGGCAACCGCCTTCTCATGGAGTCAGAGAATGTCGACACTGCGACATTTGACGGCGAAGCCGACCAGCTCCGAAAGGATGGCGCTACCGTGATTTTTGCCGCCGTCGACGGAAGCATCGCGGGGTTGTTAGCCATCGCCGACCCGGTCAAGGAAACCACCGAAGCCGCTATTTCCGCGCTGCAAAAAGACGGCATCCGGGTGGTCATGCTGACCGGCGATAACCGCACTTCAGCTGAAGCAGTCGCCCGAAAACTGCATATCGACGAAGTGGAAGCGGAAGTCCTGCCGGAAGATAAGGGCAAGATCGTCCAGCGTCTGAAAGATGAAGGCCGTGTTGTCGTGATGGCGGGTGACGGCGTAAACGATGCGCCTGCACTGGCAACGGCGGATGTCGGTGTGGCCATGGGCACCGGCACCGATGTGGCCATTGAAAGCGCCGGCATTACCCTGCTGCGCGGCGATTTGATGGGTATTGTGGAAGCGCGCCGTTTGTCTCTGGCGACTATGCGCAATATCCGGCAGAACCTGTTTTTTGCATTTATATACAACTCTGCTGGCGTTCCTATTGCGGCAGGAGTTCTGTATCCGTTTTTCGGCATACTGCTTTCGCCGATTTTTGCAGCGGCCGCCATGTCGCTGTCCTCAGTCAGCGTGATAGTGAATGCGCTGCGTTTGAGGGTGGTGAAGCTCAATCAATAAACAATGAACTTCCGAATCATTGGAGATAGCCATGTCATACACGATCAATCGAATTATCAAAGATGCAGATTTCGAGGGCGTAGATCAAAGAGCGCGCCAGGCCCTTACCGACCACGGTTTCGGGATACTGACGGAAATTGATGTCAAAGCCACCATGAAGAAAAAGCTGGACAAGGACATGTCGGCTTATCGGATTCTCGGGGCCTGCAATCCTGGCATGGCCTGGGAAGCCATCGGTGTGGAGCCTCGCGTGGGTGCCATGCTGCCTTGCAACGTTATTCTTCGTGAGGTTTCGGAGGGCATTGAGGTAAGTGCAGTGGATCCGGTGGCTTCCATGTCCGCCATTGATAATGAAGACCTCAAGCAGGTTGCCGGGAAAGTCAGGGATATGCTTTCTGAAGTCGTTCAGGCGGTCTGATTGTCTTAACACGAAGAGGAATCTATTATCGACCCGAAGCCATAAAAACCTCCCGGAATATTTGAGCCGGGAGTTTCTTTATCTACTAGCCCAGATCCCCCAGAACCGGAAAGGTGGATAGCATCCACGAAGCAAAGCGGGTCATCTGGCCGGTTAACACCATCACGCCCATTAACACCAGCCCCAGCCCCGCCACTGCCCTCAGTGGTCTGCTCCAACGACTGAACCCTCGCATCCGCTCGCGAAAGTGCTCGATGAACAGTGCGGTTCCAAGGAATGGCAGCGCCAGACCCAGCGAATACACCGCAAGATACAGCATGCCCGTTTCCGCGTTGGCATGGGTTGAGCTGAGTGCCAGTATGGCTCCGAGTATGGGGCCGATACATGGCGTCCAGCCGACGGCGAATGCCACCCCCAGCACGAAAGCGGCGGTCGGTCGCCCGCCCTCCAGCGTATGCCCTAGACGCCAGTCCCGTTGCAGGGCTGGCATGCTCCACCAGCTCAGCATGAACAGGCCCATGAGAATAATCAGTACGCCGGCCACCAGATTGGCTTCCTGACGGTAGGCCATCAGCCATTGCCCCAGAAGGCTTGCGCTTGCGCCCAGGGCAACAAATACCAGGCTGAAGCCGAGCACAAAACAGACACTCAGCCACAGGGCTTTGAGCCGGTTCGAGGCCTCGGTTACGGCACCACCGGTAACCACGGACAAGTAGCCCGGAACCAGTGGCAGGGTGCAGGGTGAGAAGAAGGACACCAGGCCGCCGAGAAAAGCGGCCAGGGTGCCCCAGGTTGCAAGGTCTGGCATTCAGAATCTCCAGAATCCGTGGTATTCCTTGCCGTTGGCAGGGACTGGTCTCAGTAATCGCTGTGTTCGCGGAATACGCTTTGCTGGCCGTTGGCGCGGAAGGCGATAACCTGGTAGTCGTCCTTCCGCCCGGTTTCCATGCCGGGACTGCCTTGGACCATACCCGGAACTGTCAGTCCGACGGTATTGAATTGGGGGTTTTCCAGGTAAGCGAGGATATCGTCCGCCGGCACATGGCCCTCGATTACCAGGTCACCGATCAGCCCGGTGTGACAGGAGGCTAGCTCTCCGGGTACGCCATGGGTCTGCTTGATCGCACTGACGTCGTCGGTATCGATTACCCGGGTCTTGAAGCCGCTGGCCTCAAGGTGCTCAACCCACCCCTCGCAGCAGCCACAGCTTGGGCTTTTATAGATGGTAATGGCAGGCCCGGCTTGGCTGATCGAGGCCGGAGGGGGTGATGTTTCGGCGGATTCGTTGGCCTGGATTGCCAGCGTGGTGGCACCGGCGGCGAGCGCAATGACAGCTACGCCAGTGTAAAGGGCAAGTTTTCTGGTCTTCATGGTGATCTCCTGACAGGTTTGCCCGCCTATGACTCTGTGAAGCCGGCCCAGCCTGTTAATATGAATGTAAATCCGGTTTTCCGGGCGTTGCGGCCCACGGTGATGAAGCTGTGAGAGGATCAGGAGAGGGTGTCAGGAGGGGGCGTCAGGACATCGGAAATCGGGCTGCGGTAAACCGCCCAGAAAGGTATGGCGTCAACGTGGGCAGCAGTTTGAATGGAAGGCACTGATGTTGCTGTGGCCATGCCATAAACCGAAGCTGAAGCGCAGTGAGAGGCCGCCCGGTGACAATTTTGTTGCTCGGAGGTATCGCAATCCACAGCCATTTTGGAATGATTTATGCCTGAGGTACTGGCCCTGGTCTGGGTCATTCCGTCCCAGTCGGCTGCGCTGATGCTCGTGTTCGCCGCATCGGCATTCGCTACCCCGGCAAGCCTCTGAGTCGGGCCGCCGATGAACAGCAGAATGCTTAACAATGCTGCAAGGAATTGGCGAGAAGGCATGTTGGTTTCCATGAGTTGAACGGCTATAGCGATCCTGATGTCACTCGTATTCAATATAAAACCTTTGATCTGGTCATACGTCAAGCTACGACAATGTTATTTTTGTCGGGCGATGAGGCATTTGATTGAGATCAACGTCCGAGCCGGACCGCTCTGGTCATTCAGTTTGAATTCAGGTGAATGTGGTTTGCTGGCAGAACGTCACCGACTCCCTCCTGGGTCCGAACAAGGACGTGTTTTTGCATCCAACATCATTAACCATGTGTAAGAGGTAATCTGGAATGGACATTAGAACATTTCGAGAGCTGATTGAGTGGACACGGGATCTTCATGCCAACCTGGCACGTTGCATGTCCCATTGCGCAACAAAGAATGAAGAGGAACGGGCAAGGGCGCTGTTGGACTACCTGGCAACCCATGAGTCCGAGATGGAGCGCATCGTAAACGAGTTTGAGCGCCAGGGAGATGCGAAGGCTCTGGAGACCCGAGTTATCGACTACCTCTCTCATAACCCGATCAAAACTCACCGAACCTGCGACGAGCCCTACGCAAAGCTGGATTTCGCTGGCATCTCCCGCGAGGTCTTTGACTTCCACGATCAGATTATTGATCTCTACAAGACACTGGTTGGAAAGGCCGAGATTCCAGAAGCAAAGGAACTGCTGGAATCACTGTTGACCATGGAGCAGAACGAATCCATGCGTCTCGCTCGCCAGGTAGGGCGCATGGACGACCTTTAAAGCAACCAAAGTTCGCTTTTGTTTAAGAGTTTGGGAAGCTCGGCCTGGTCGCAAAGCGGACATTCAGATTCGGGCGTAACGCCTTCGTTCTCAAAGCGGTCCTTTTTACAGGGTAAGCCTCTCTCTCCAAACGGAATGCGGTTACGAAATCGGCGGCAGCATTCAGGGTGTTTCGTCTTATGCCCACCTTCTTTTTATAGCTGTCCATGGCAAAGAGGTAGAACCCGTTATCATCGATTCGGCGGTTAAGATCTGCCGTCGTGCGCAGTAATTCATCCGTGCCTACTGAGATTTCTACCCGGTTGTGGTCTTCCAGCATCGGCTTCTTGGTCACAAAGTTTACGGTATCGCCCGCAGAGCCGCGGCCGGAAAATGACGAGCTCGGGCTGGCGGCGGAAATGACTGATGAGCTCGACTTCTACGCCATTTGACCAAACCGGCCATGGCGCGAGCTTGCTAATCACGCAAGAAATTGCTCAGCGTAGGCTGAACCTAACCGGCAATGCGTAAGTAAAACTCTCTCCTCTCATGGATTCAGGTACTGCAGGCAGAGGCTCCGCAGCTTTAAGCATATCCAGGGCGGCGTCATCCAAAAATGAGTGATCTGAGGACCTGCCTATTGAATGCCGCACCAGGGTGCCGTCGCGGTTAAATTCGAACACCACTACGGGTGAACCTTCCTGGCCTAGACGGCGTGACCGGCGCGGGTATTCGTAGAACCGGCTCAGGTGTCGGCTGAGTTCAGTCAGGTAGCTGTCTACCTCGGACGAATCTCCGGCGCTGAGTTCCACCTGCTGGCTGGCATTCTCTTCTTCAGCCTGTTTCTCCGTGACATCCTCTGAAGGCTCTTCACTTTTCGATGCGTCGGCTTCGACGATTTCTACCAAGGTTTCGGATTCTGGAACCGGCTGTGGCGCGGGTGATAGTTTGGGCTCAGGCTTTGGTTCAGGTTTTGACTCTGGCTCTGGTTCAGGTTCTGGCTCTGGCTCTGGTTCTGGTTCAGGTTGAGGCTCAGGTTCGAACGTTTCGGTTTTCGGCTGCGGGGCAGGCTTCTGAGGACTGGCCAACCGGATTCTCACCGCCGGTGCCTGGTTGACGCTGGTGGCGCCCTGCAGATTGATTTCCCGTATGGCGGGCGGTAGTGCCAGAGCAAGCGCGCCAAAGGTGATAATCGCCGATGTCAGCAGTAACAACCAGCGAATCGAAGCCCCCCGGTTCATGCCCCCGACGGCTCCGTCAGCAGAACAATGTCCTGATACCCCTCATCGGCCAAAAGACTGAACAAGGATTCCAGGTCAGCCATGGCCGTGCCAGCGGCAGCGCCAACAGTCAGCGAGGGCTTGCTGTCGGAAGCCGGCAGGTGCCGGAACAGACTGTTTGCGACGACGTTTTTGCCATCGACCTGCCAGTCACCGGTTGCCAGTACCACCAGGTCGGCCTGAACCCTGGCACTGGCCTCTTCTGCAATTGTGCCTGGCAAATCTGGAAGCACCCGATTCTGCATTTCGCCGGCGACAATGAAAAACATCAGCAGCAGAAAAACCAGGTTAATCAGCGGTAGTAAGGCATCTTCAACTCTTTCCATCAGTGATTTAGGGGCAGCCGTGAAGGATGGGGAAAGTGGCCCAGAGGAAGCGGGAGAGAGCGAGTCTTTCATCGGTCAACATCCCCGTCTTTTGCTCGCATCCAGTTGGGCTCAATGCCGCTCGCGCCCAGAGTGCTGAGCGCTAGGGTAAAGTCATGAACATTGGCGTCGGGTGCGGATGTAACATTGACCCGATCAATAGCTGCGCCTGTGAGCTGGCGAACAAGGTCATTGAGCGGATAGATCTGGTGGTTCCACTCAAGTTGTTGCCCGGCCAAAATGCGTATTTCAGGCACCTGCTCACCCTGATGGCCACCGGATTCTGACTGCACTTCGGTGCTGACTTCCAGAAGATTAACCGGCAGAAGCCGTGTGGTTAGCATGAAAAACACCAGCAGAATGAACACTACATCAATCAGTGGTGTCATTCTGATTGCCAGTGGCCGCGCGGGCCGGGGCTCAACGAATAGCATTGGATACGGTCTGACGGCCCTGCCACTCGACCTCTGAAGCGACAGGCATGGTTGCGGGCTGGGGAGGGGTGGTTGTCGGACGATCTTCACTTTCGGAGGTTGTGTTGGCGCCGAATGCGCCAGCTGTTTCGTCGGCATTGCCCGTGACGTTGTTAATTGTTTCAATCAGCACCAAATTCATCGTGCCCTGGAGCCGGCGCAGGCGAAATTCGATCCAGGCCGCCAGCGCTGCAAACGGAATGGCAACAATCAGGCCTGCAGCAGTCGTCGTAAGGGCCTGGTAGATGCCGCCGCTGAGCTGAGAGGCACTGGCTCTGCCCTCGGCTGCGGCCATGGTGCTGAAAGCCTCCATCATGCCCATTACTGTGCCGAGAAGACCTAGCAGGGGCGCAAGAGCGGCAATGACTTCAATAATCTTCAGAGGGGCCTCAAACGGAGTCAGCACCTGCTGGGCTTTCTGGGATACCATTTCGCGAATCTTACTTTCAGGCTCACCGCGCAGTTTGCCGTTCATGGTCATCAGGACCAGCGGATGCAGTGGATTAAGCCGACTAACCCCCCGGGTCTGACTGCGCAGGTGGTCGATGACCTTCTGGTCTGGCTCCTGCTTCCACTCCTGCACTGCCCGCCGGAGAGGACGGGTATAGCGGGGCGCGAACAAAGCGCCATACAACATCAGATAAACAAAGGTAATCATGCCCGCCAGAGACATGACTAAAAGCACAGCCATGACCGGGCCACCCATGTCGATGAGCTTGGCAATGGGTCCGGATGCGAAAGGATCACTCGGGATAAGGGCCTGAAACATGGTGACTCCGAGTCAAATATAAATAATAATGATATACATTCTTATTATATTTCATCGTCGCTGTAACCACAATCCTGCTCAGCCTGATCCATTAAACTTCTGATCAATAATTTAGTTGCTGTCTCCCGATGCTGAGAAAGACCAATGGACTTACCCCGGACGCCCCGGTCGGGCCCTGCTTATGCTGGCGCTGGAGCACCTATCCAGGCCCGCCCAAAATAGCCCTTTTGGGCATTGCAAAAAGGTCCGCTTTTTATTAGAAAAGCGGTCATTATTGGCAGTGTGAAATACGCCTCGAAAATGTTCGCTTTTGTTTATAAAGCGCGATGGCCCACACTTGGAGGGTTAACCCGCCTTAGCCAAATTCGAACAATTATGGTCTCTCGGCCACTTAAACACTTAGAGGTCTATTCGAAAAAGCGGACCAACGCGGTGTATTCGACGCGATTCACTGGAACGCTATCCTCTTCTGCTGCGGCCTGTACCCCAGCAAGAATTGAATCTCGTAGCCAAAAAGATCGGGATTTGCCCTCGCGGGGGGAGGCGAGGTACTGAATTTTCTTTGTCTTGCGGTCCGCGATCAATTTCTCCATGGCTTCATCGAACACTTCTTGCATCAAGACGTCGTCTTGTACGGCCTTCATTTTAATGGATCGGTGAAGGTCATCTGGCATCTTAACTTGTTGCAGGGTTCTTTCGGCTTTTTTCGCGGTTGTCATTGACTGCCTCATGCTTTGCACACCGGCGCAGCGCGCATGGCGGCGTCCGGTGATGCAACTTGTTAGAGAATTCAATCCGTTTGAAAAGGATCAAACTTATAATTGTTTACGAATGTGATTAATTTTATATGAATTAATCAGGATCGGATATACAACCTGAATCTCAAAACGGGCGGCTAATTCAGCGAGCTTCGGTCTCTGTTGCGGGGGGGGGAGCAGGGGAGCCGTTGTTGAGCGAGTGGCAACGTGAGTTTGAATGTAGCGCCGTGCTGGCTTGGTTCAAGAACGATTAGACCTCCCATTTTCTCAACAAGAGTCTTACAGATGGAAAGGCCCAGCCCGAGACCACTGGATTTATTGGAGTGGATGAAGGGTTCAAAAATCTGGGAATCGAGATGGGATGGAACTCCAGGCCCATTGTCCGAAATGGCTAAAATTAGATGCTGATCCTCCTTACGAATCTTTCCAGCAATCTTGATGCGCGGACTCTCTACCGAGCTCCCTAGAAGAGCATCCAGCGCATTATCAATCAAATTTCCGAGAACGTGCATGAGGGCCGACTCGGAAACCAGGACATATACCTCAACTCCGTGAGCCGAGAATTCAATTCCGGACAGACGATCGGCGTTGAGCTTAGCGGCACGCTGAATCACTTTGGACAACAGCGTTGGTTCCAATTCCAATTCAGGTGCTGATGTTGGCGCCAGGAAATCTCTCAGTTCTCTGATCATAAGCTGAATTCTTTGAAGTCCCTCTGTGGCATCGGCTAGCGCCTCGCTTCGCACCATGTCGTCACCGTGGTTCGCTGCAACGCGGGCAGCCGATAAAGCGTAATTGAGAGGGTTGCCAATTTCGTGGATGAGGCCTCCTGCAAAATGGTTGAGGGTTCTCCACCGTTCCGAATGGATCAGCTGGGCTTCGCTGGCTTTCAGGTCACTTACCGCCTTCTCCAAATCGTTATTTTTTGCTTCCAGCATCCTTTCGAGTCGGGTTCGCTTGATAAGATTGAATAGTCGAGTGGTAAGCTCTGGTCCGGAAAATGGCTTTGAGAGAAAATCGTCTACGCCGAGTCTTAATGCCTGTTCTCGAACATTGCCTTTGGTGTTGGCAGTCAGAAGGATGACCGGAATCGATTTAAGATCCTTGCTTTCTTTAAGCTCTATTAGGATGTCGATACCATCTTTATCAGGCAGCATGTGATCGAGAAGCACTGCTGTCGGCTGACGCTGGCGAATGACTTCAACGGCAGTGCCGCCTTCTGATACCCACTCAATATCGTAATTACTCTGCAAAAGATCCATGAGAACGGCTGCGATGTCCCTTTCATCGTCAACGATGACCAGCGTCGGGCGTTCGCTCATAGCCCTTATGGGGGATCGCATCAGATCGTGGAGTGATTGTCGAAGTTCAACCGCATCGAATGGCTTTATCAGGAAAGCATCAGCGCCGGCGTCGGCGGCTGCTTGTTCTGTCGAAGGATCGTTCTTGGCTGTGAGCATAATGATCGGAACGGTTTGACCGTGTGGATGTTGTCTACACCAGGTAACAAATTCAGTTCCGCTCATGCCAGGAAGCATCTGGTCGCTGATAAGGCAGCTCGGCTTCAGTTGCTCAAATAATTGTTGCCCCTCGTAAGCGTCAGATGCGATTCGAACCTGAAAGTCGGATGACAATACCGTTCTTATGTAAGCTGCCATGTCTGGTTCGTCATCAACCACAAGACATAGTGGTTTATTGCTCTGACTTTCCGGAGCCTCATTCGAGAAACAGGTGAGATAATCGACCTCTGCGCTTCGGAACACGTCCGCTCGATCATCATCAATCGCCACGGAAGCTGGAATATCCTGATGGCATAGAGGAAGTGATACTGTGAATGTCGCACCTGCGTCCAATTTGCTTTTCACGCTGATACTGCCGCCGTGCGAGGTGACAATCTCTTTGACAAGCGCCAGGCCAATACCAGTGCCATGGAAGCGACGGGTTTGTGACCCGTCAGCTTGTCGGTACCGCTCAAAAATCACGTCATGGTCTTTAGGATCAATACCGATGCCATTATCAGTGACGGTCAAAATGGCCTGATCGCCCTGCTTGCGGAGGGAAACAACAACTTCACCTTTTTTCACTGGTGAAAATTTAAAGGCGTTCTGGATCAGGTTGAAGCAAACGCGCTCTAACTGCATTTCGCTTCCCAAGACCGGAACAACGTCACTGTTGACTGTTACTGTGAGGCTTCTACCGCTTTCAGCACTGAACAAAGCCGAGAGCTGAGAAGCCGTGGATCTGACAATCTGATCAAATGCTAAAGGGGAAAGCTTCGGCTGTTTTCTACCAGATTCAAAACTCATGACCTCTAGCACATCATTCACGAGCTTTATTAATCGGGAGCCATTTCTGACTATTCGCTCAATGACTTCCCGGGCCTGGAGCGAAAGGCGGTCGCCCTCGGTAGCCAGGAGGTGCTTGGCGGGCCCCACAATAACGGTCAGCGGCGTGCGAAGTTCATGAGACACGTTGGCAAGAAATTCCGATTTGAGTCGGTCCATTTCTTCCAGCTCTTCATTCTTTCTCTGAATTTCCTGTTCCTGGCAGAACGTATAGAACCGTTCCCTTTCTGAAAAATACGCTGCGATGTTGGCTACAACGCCCGTCAGAAATATGAAGTAGGAATTGTTGATGACGATGCGCCAGGCACCCTCTGGGATGCCTGATGCTGCGCTCACTGCCAGATAGCTTGCGAGTGTCAGAAAGGTGTAGAACAGGGCTTCTTTAAAAGTAAGGCCCAGCATGAAGCCGATACCCAGCAACACCAGATTGATACCTGCGTAATAGGTCGATGTTGCGCCCTCCGTCTGATAAATGATGATCACTACCGTGAGAATGACGGAAGAAGTAAAAGCAGTTGTAACTAAAAACAGATAGGGCTTAACGCTGGGCAGGGTCGTGATCGCATACATTGCCATGAGAAATACGACTTCGGCGATTCTCAAAAAAGCGAACTGAACGAAATGGTCCGGGTAAACAACGTAGTCAAGAGGGATGCCCAGCGTGACGATGATGATGGAAATTAGGCAGCCAATTCGGTTCAGGTAAGCCCGATCCGCTAAATTCTTTTGTTTGTAAGCGGGGCGATAATGCTTAAGGTGCGAGACGTCGCCGAAAGCTGGGCTGAATTGAGCGAGGCTACGCGTAAGCGACTTGATCATTTTTCCGGCCCGCCTTGGCCATGAAGGTCTCTATGGCCGCTTGGTACTGAGGCCAGTTTTCAAACATTGGCATGTGGCCGCTGCCTTCTATTACAGCGATGCGGCTGTTCGGAAACAACGATGCCAGCTCTTCGGTGCGCCAGATAGCCACATACGGGTCGCGGTTTCCACACATTACTAATACCGGGCAGCGAATGCTCGGAATGATGTCGCTCAGATCCATATTGGCCAGGTCCCTGAAGTACACCCCCATAGATGAGCCGCTAATTTTTCGAAGGGCGGGAAAGTAGTAGGGCAGGTAGGCCTGGAACTCGGGTTTCTTGACGATCTTCTTGGGCTCGGCCAGTACATCGCCGATGAACATTTTGTGAATGCCCAGCGTTAGAGAACTGGCTCGTAACGCCGGCGAAATAAGCGCACGCCCGAAAGCGCCCAGCTTGTTGGCCATCCATTGAAAGGCAGCATAAATGCCGCCTTCCTCTTTTCCGGTAACAGCACCGCCAATGGATATAAGGCCTTGAACGCGATCGGGAGTCGTTGCTGCTGCTGCGATTCCTGCGTGTGCGCCTGTGGAGTGCCCAACAAGAATAAACGGTGCGGTAGGGCCCAGAAGGTAATTCACTTGCTCAATTACGGCGGCGGCAAGACTGTCTGCCGATAGTCTTGATGATGGACTGATCGCGGCCGATGGGTAGTGCCCAGGCAAACCGATTATAAAGATGGGGCGATTGCCAAACACTGACAGATGAGCGGGCCACCAGAAATAGATGGAGCAAAGAAGGCCGTGGATCAGAACAACGGGTGTGCCCGGTGCATTTTCATTAAATGCCAAGCACCTGAAACCGTTTATACCCGTCTCCCTGGGAGTCTGCGTTGTCATTTTATAACCTTCTATTACAGTCCTTTGCGTGCAAAGATACGAAAGTTTGGGGACCATTTCCGGGGACGGAGCCACAAAACCGGACGACATATCGCTAAAATGGGTACTGGTCAGCAGATTTAGCGCTGCCGATACAGAAAAATAGGATTATACCTAACGTCAACACCACAAGGACTGTGTGTGATTCACTGCATTTCAGGGCAACCTGATGTGATCAGTCGTCATCTTGCTGGCGACATCATCATATTTCACGGCTATGACGATCCTCTGCCGCCAATACCGGTGGGAGCGGTACTCATTCTCCATGAGCCCTCTCGGCTATGGTTGGCCAATCCCCCTTGGCTTCCAACTCCTGTGCATCGAATCCTGCTCACGGAGAATCCGACTGCTAGCGATATAAAAGCGGCGGTAAATGGTATTGGAATAACTCGCATTACTGACTTGGCTGAGCTTTCGCAGGCAATCAAGGATACGTTGAAGGCTTCTGCGATTTCCACGGCAGAAACCCGGATGGAGGGGGCGGCTTTATGACCGCACTGCCGATCTCTGTTGCCCTGGTGGACGATGAGCCTCGAACGCTGCGCGCTTTTAGGTGGGAGTTTGGCGAGGATTTCCAGATCCAAACATTCTGCAGCGGGTCTGAGCTGATCAGTGCGCTGGAGGCTGGTGAACACTTTGATGTTTTGATCAGTGATCAGCGAATGCAGGGAATGACAGGGGATGAAGTGCTCAAATTAGTGAGCCAAAAGTTTTCGCGGATGCGCCGATTGGTAATGACCGCTTTTGCAGATGTGGCACCGCTGCGGGTTTGTATAAATGAAGCCGGTATTGATGGTTACCTTGAGAAACCTTGGGATCCCATCGAAGTTCGTGAGTTTGTGAAACGATCCCATGCGAAGCTTTTGCAAGAAGTTGAGCGGGAAAGGCGCCGTGTATTGGCGGCAAATGAGCGGTGGGCTGCTATTCGCGGCGAGCGTGAACGAGATATTGTCCAGATTTGCCAGGCTTTGGGTTTCGGATCCAGTGTTTGCTCCACCTTCTTTCAAATTTTAGACCTATCGTCAGTGGCGCAACCTTATGATTGGTCTGACTTGTTGCTTGTAGATAAAGCCCAGGAGCAGGAGCTTGCTCTAGATTTCCTTTCCACGATTGAGTCATTGATGTCGTTGGGCTCGGAGTGGCCTGACTCTGGCCGGAGAGCGCTTTTTTATTGGTGGATGCTACTCAAAGAATGCCCTGAAGGACTCGGCGGCAGTTATTTCCAGCACCAGGACTATGAAAAGAAAATTTCCCTGTCATTCGACGCTGGCGCTCCTTTCGGGGACAGCATCCTTGACCCGTGTGGCGACCAGGACCCACAAACTTTGCGCCGAAACGCTCTGCTTCTTTTGATCATTCGAGAGCTGCAAAGCCTTGGCGGTAGTCTGGATCTTGACGCGGATAAAGATCGGTTTAGAGGGGATCTGCTCATCGTAGCTCCTACGGAGACGGCACGATGAGTTATGTGAATATTACAATCATTTATCCTTATCGGCTGATTGCTGATGTCTTTGCTTCGGCCATCAATGGCCTTCCCGATTTCTACGTGGCTCATCAAATCGAATCTTTGAAGGCATTGTGGGAGAGTGTTGAGGCCACTGACCTGATCCTTGTGGATTCAGACCTCCTGAAACAATCTGGGTTCAGGGACCTACCGAAAATTCAAACGCAATTTCCGCAGGTGCAAATAGTTGTCCTGGGCATTGTCTCTGCACCAGAAGTTTTGATTGCGAGAGGGTGTGCAGGGTATATAGATCTCCACCGGGGATTCGATGAAGCCATACACCTGATTACTCGGGTTGGTCGCGGTGCGGCCGGTGGGATTTTATCCAGCTCTAAATCTGCGTCTGTGAACGCTCTGGACTGTTTGTCGCATCGTGAAACCCAAACACTTAACCTGATCTGGGACGGCATGACTAACAAGGAAATCTGTGACTTCCTTGGGGTAAAGCAGCAAACGGTCAGCTCCTACGTGAACCGACTCTGCGAAAAGCTGGGGGTCGAGACGCGCAACGGTATTTTTCTTTTGAGTAGTCGGCTTCGGGATAAAACCCTGTAGGTTTTTTAAGACAAATTTTGTCTGTTTCTTACTACAGACACTTTACATTCCGTAACATAGACTCTCCTCCTATATAAGGACATATATTGAGGAAACGGACTCATGATCGCTCTCACGAAAGGATTCTCCATCCCACCCTCACTGTTCGTGTGTCTTCGGGATGAGAAGACAGGCAGTTTCAGCACGAATTTCCATCAAGTCGTATCAACGGATCCTTCTATCTCTTTTCATTCGTCGCACATATCAAAAGGGGTGCTGGAGACACTCGCGCTCAACATTTTGGCGATTGTGTTTCCAGGTGAAGAAATCGAACTACCAATAGGTCGCTGCTCTACCTTGGCCATGAGTCTGCACAGGATGTTTGTAGAAGACGTTCTTTCTACGATGCCAGAAGAGGGCGGGAATCTTCCGTTTGCAGTCGTCAGAGACTGGGCACTGGAAATCAGTGCGAACGTTGTTCAGCAGTTCGCGAAGGTCAGTGCATAAGCACAGACATAGTGGAGTGTTAGTGGCGAAATACCAATGAGAGCCCGTTCATAAAGCACTTTTGCGCTCGCAACGGGTAGTCCATTGGACAGCTTTCAAACTGTCAAAGGGAAAAGGCATGAAAAAAATACGCATTCTGGTGGCCAATCTTTTGGTTTTGACGAGCTCCTTCACGCTGGCTGATTCGATTCGGAGCGTTAAAGTTGGAGACCATTATTCTGTGCTCGCCTCAAATTTTGCTGAAGGGCAGTTAGTGACCTCTGATGATCCAATGGGGAAAGAGTACGGCTTCAAAGTTCACCGCATTGAGGTGGAAGATGCGACTCTCTTTGCCAGGTCGCTTCCAACGGGTGAACTCTACGACATCAATTTTGCCCAGCTGATCCCGATGAAACAAGCCGATGAATTCAAGGATGGGCTCTGCGAAAAGTACGCCATTTCACCGTGTGAATGGGATACCACATCACTGAAAACGCTCACCGGAAAACCAGTACCTCAATTTCAGGCCACTCGCACAAACGGTGATACGACCATTACCGTCGGCGTCTCTCAAGCAAGACGATCGGACCAGCAGGGTTTTTACTGGGCTGGAGCGGGCATAAATGGTGGTCGTCATCAAAAGGAATTGATTAAAGAGTGGAAGCACAAGGCACTGCTTGCGGCGGAAGAAGAAAAAGCGAAGGCCGCTCGCGCAGCCAGCGAGAACGCTGATCGAGTCGAAATGAAATTCTAGGCCACTTTTGTGGCGATAGAACCGTCATCTGGTTGCTCTCTGCCGTGATTGAGTTGCCGCTCGCCGTGGTTCAGTTGCCCCCTGCCGTCATCAGGTTGTGACAAACCTTCCTTGGGTTGTTTCTCGTGTGACACAATTGCGCGATGTATCGCCTATGATACACTTCGAAAAGGTTGTCATCGGAGGAACCGCAAAATGAGCAGCGCCGCCCCGATCCATCCCGGAATTCACCTGGGACACGAAATTGAGCGCCACGAGTTGAGTAAGCGCCAAACTGCGGAGTCGCTGCAGATTGGAAGGATGACGCTTTATCGCCTGATTAAAGGAGAGGCCGACATAACCGTTGAATTGGCACTGCGCCTGGAAGCAGGGTTCGGGATTCCTGCGGTGAAATGGTTAGAAATGCAGGCCGATTATGATCGATGGCAGAACCAAGTGAAGGGGTCGGATTTGTCCCGTATCCCTCGGCTGGTAGAACCAGAAACCAAGTCTCAACAGGAACTGAATATGCTTTTCTAACAGATAAAAGAAAAGGCCCGATCTGGTAAATCGGGCCTTTCAAGAAAATGGGCACCAAGCTGCAACTTGAGTGCCTGATGTGCGAGCTCCGCGCTAAACGAAGGAACACACGAACAGCCTTCAATATAGCGCGTCATGGCTCCCTTTTGCAAGAAATAAGGGTAGAGAATGACGATAGCACCTCTCTACACGCTCTGTTCACCCATGGAAAGGGGAATTCAGCGTGGCGACATCACCTGATGTAAGGCCGGATAACCAGGCTTTTTCGAAGCCTGGCTCATCTTTGATTCGGGTCTTTAACGAAGCACCTTACCTTTGTCGCTGTTCAGACAATAAGTCTGCGGCTTACGTCAAACCGAGGGCGAACGCGGTGAATTGGCCCTACATGCAGGTCAATCGCCGAAATGTTGTTTCCTGGATGGTTTTCGATTTAGACCATGATAATCCGATGGTTTGGGAAGACGCAGCGTTACCGCCTCCCAACCTCATCGTTCGTAACCCGGAAACCAGCAGTGCTCACCTTTTTTATGCGATCACACCGGTTCTCACAGGCCCTGAAGCCCGACAGCAGCCGATTGATTTCATGAAAGCTGTTTATCGCTCAATGGCGCTGAAATTAAAGGCGGATCTTGCGTACAGCGGTCCTGTGGCAAAAACACCGGGCCATCCCTGGTGGCAGACCACGGAGCTTCATAATTCTGAATACTCTCTTGGTGAATTGCAGCCGGCGAGCGAGCTTGAGTACATACCTCCATGGCGAGGCGTTCCAGATCTGGAGACCGTCAGCCATTCCAGACACTGTACCTTGTTCGAGCAAGTTCGATTTTTTGCCTATGCGATCGTGCGGCAGGAACGTGAGCAGGGCTCTGAAAGCTCCTTTATAAAGAGGGTGGAGCAGTACGCACGGAGTAAGAACCGATTTTCCGGACGTCACTACAAATCCGGCAAGCTTCGCCAGAGCCAGGTTCGTGCGACAGTAAAATCCATTACTCGCTGGACCTGGTCAAAGTATTACGGCGCCGCCGATTGTGCTCGTGGAACCATGCTGTTAGATCGCTCAATACCGCTGCCTGAGAAGCAGCGTTTAGCAGCGAGGTACACGCACAAAGAGCGTGTTAAGAAGACCGAAGAGAAGATTCGGACAGCCGTCGCCAATCTTGAGGCTCAGGGAACTGCGCTGACACAGAAGGCTGTTGCTGGAGCTTCAGGACTTTCCCGCCAAACCGTTGCAAAGCACAAACATTTACTTACGCCAACCGGTCGCAATGTTGTCGATTTTGTCTCTGAAAAGCGGCGCCTAAACACCGCCAAATCTAATGTTAAAAATGCTGTCTATCAGATAACTGCTTTGCTTGAGTGTTCTGTTTTGTATGATCATGGTCGGTTCCTAGTACCGGTGCGGAGAGTAAGAACGGCGTCTCCTTCGGCAACCAGAATGAAATCAAGTAGGGTGCTGGACCCAGATACCAGTTAAGTGTTTTTCAACACGGTGGTGATTTTTAGCAATCTCTGGTCTTGCGTGATTTGATTTGTACGGACGTTTGCCGTACATTATAGATGTTGCCTAATGGCAATTCTCTAAACATTGATCTACTAACACTACTAAACCTACTAAAACTACAGTAACGGAGAGGAGCTGGAAAAACCTCCAAAGAGAGGATTTCAGCACGGGGCATATATGCAAACTAAAGTCGCAAGGCTGGATCTTCGATTGGATCCGGAAATCAAAAACCTTGCGTCGCGAGCTTCTGCTTTAGTTGGCTCCAAGAATTTGAGTGAATTCGTCGTGCAGGCGATTCGCGAGAAAGCGAGCCGGACAATAGAGGAAGCAGAGGTTGTGCGGTTGAACAGTGAGGCCTTTTCAGCCTTTCAGGCGGCTTGCCAGTCACCTGAACCTGTAGGCGACTCTCTGTCAGCAGCCATGCGACGCCGTCACAAACGGAAACAGGAAAGTGCTTCTTTTAGAGGAACTGAACAAGAAATATCACGATAGGAAAAAATTTGATTGCGGGCTTGCTGATGTAAACGACTTTCTCCAGAAGAAGGCCAACAAGCAAGCTCAGCAATCCGTTAACAGAACGTGGGTAGCAATTGACCACGAAACCATGCGTGATCTGCCGGCGCCGATTGCTGGTTTTTTTACACTGACGTCATGCACCATCGCGCACCAGGACATTTCCGGTCAATATCCGCATTACCCTTTGCCTGCCTTTAAATTGGCCTGGATTGGTGTTGATGATGCCTACCAGGGAACCCCGATGCGAGTGGGTGAAGAGCTGCTTTTAGAGGCTCTTTATCAGACTTGGCAGCTGTTTACAGTTACTAAACTTGGGGTGGCTATTCTGGTTGATCCATTGACACAGGACAGCGAGAATTTTTTCGGGAAGTACGATTTTGTGGGAATTGGTCGTAAGTTCCATGGCCAGGAAACGCTTTACCTGCCGATTGAGAAGATTCGACGTTTGATTGAGCAAAATCTGATTGTTGCGGCCGTGGAGAAATTTGGTTCGCAACAAGCGGCCGACCGTTGGTTCGTCACGCAAAATCCAATTTTCGGTGGGACGGACCCGAAGCAACTCATGACTGAGCCTGGTGGTGTTAAAGAACTTGAGCAATTTCTCTACGGTAGCTGAGGTTTTGCAATTATCACAGGGAAAGACTCAAACACCGACAGACAGGCTGTTGTGGGTCCAATCTATCTCAGTTGATAAAATCCGTTATAATACTATTATTACGGATTATTATTAATTCTTAGAAGCCCTCTTCCGGAACGTGCAATGAGTAAAAGCGGTAAAGCCCGGGTCCTCACTCCAGAACAATTTACTCACCTGCTGGGTGTTATCAAGAATCATCGATGGCCGGAAAAGAACACAGCTATCGTCCAGGTAAGTTTCAAGCTTGGTCTTCGAGTACAGGAGATCGCACTTCTCCAGGTAAAAGAAGTAGCGGAGCTGGAGTTTCAAGGCAACCGAACGACTGGATTTCGCCTCAAAGAGATATTGGCTTTGCCAGCGAATATTACCAAGGGTTCCAGCGCGACAAAGCGATCTACAACTCCATATCATCGGCGCCGGATTTCAATGACGGTCGAAGAGTTCAATCAAAAGCTTCGCCAGGTAGAAGAATTGGCGAAAGCCGGCGCTGAAATTAAACCTGAAGACTTCCATCCTCCAGTCCAAAATCGGAAAGGTAAATCGAGAGATTTGCCAATGAAAGACCTGGTACTGAGGGAGGCCTTAACAGACTATTTGTGTGTTCGTTTGGATCAAGATCCATCGCTGAAACCAAGCGACCCCTTGTTTCTATCGCAAAAAGGTGGGCCCTATTCCCCTAATACGCTTCAGGATCACATTGCTTTGATGATCCGACGCTGGGCGAGCATTGAAAAGGGATCGTCACATTCTGGTCGACGTACACTGTTGACCGGAATTATCCAAGGAGAAGCCTCGGGTCTCAAAGCGGCTCAGCAAGTGGCAGGACACGTCAACGAAGCAACCACGCTGATCTACCAAGAGCTACCGGAGTGGTCTATTGCTGATGCGTTGCAACGGGTTGGGACAGTCTATAAATAGCTTCGACGATTAAACAATTGCGCCCCTTCTTTAGGAAGGTGATCGTAGGCTAGGAGTGTCTAGTGGACCGGGGTAAGTCCAATAGTGGAGATTGGTGAAGACGGCTGCTGATATTTCGCTGTCAGGAGCCGTCTTCACAATGGGCGTTGCATCCAGTCAATTGGTGCAGCCACCTTGTGAAAATGACATTTGAATCGTTGGTGAAAACGTCCAACAAACGACCGTTTATTGACGCAATATATCAAAAGCAACTTAGCCGGGCTTTTTGTATCCCGGAGCCAGAAGAGCATTTTGAATGTCGTAAAGCGCAAGAGGGTTTCGCAAACAGAGTTGATACTCTTTGCCTTTTTTTGATTGATCGGGTGAACAGTCGACGCTCCACAGTCTCAGCCAATAACTCGCAATTGCAGCACGCACAGGCAGAACGAGCACATTGTTTTCCATGCCGTATTCGGTGGCTATAGCTTCAGGATGACGTACATTGTCCCGATCGGGGTGCGGCGCAAGTTCTAGCCGCACTATTCTATTCCACTGCTCGTCGCCCTCTATGCTCTCTTTACGCTGGATAGGCCCCTGTATAGATTCTGCCGAAGTGATTCGACCGAGAACAAAATCCCAAAAGCAGCCGCGTGCGCGATCGTAAGACCGGACGTGCCAGCGAATACCATTATCCACCAGTGAGTGAGGCACTATTTCGCTACTGTCAGACCCTCTTGAGGCAGCTACATAGTCAACCTTTAAAGCACTTTTGTTGACGATCGCGCGGGTGACTTCTGCAAGTATCTCTACTTTTGGGAGAGAGAGTCTTGGCGGGACAGCTACGGGTCCAATACCTAGCGCATCGCCTATTTTTAAGTTTCGAAGCTTTGCAAAGACTGTGGCTGCAGCATGCTCAAAGAGTGGCGAAAATGATTTGGGGTTTACCTCCCATCGCTTTGTCGTGTTATTGAGTGACATATTGTGCGGGCAGAGGTCGTTATAACTGCGGAAGTCCCGCGTTGCTGCAGCTGCCCCAATGCCAAAGTGTTGGGTTAAATCATGTCTCGACACCCAACCTCGGAAAAATAACAGGAACTCAATATGCTCAAGACGCTTTTTGACCGCCTGTGAAATGTTCATCTCATCCTCGTAGTCTAATTATTATAAATCTAGAGTAGCATCAAAACGATCATTTGACATCATCAAAATGATCAGGTTAAAATTATGATAGTCCGTAGAATAGGTTTACGGATGTTATGCAATCGACATTGAGGTGAATGTATGGCTACAAACCCGCCAATTGGGGATAACCGACGACAGGGTGCTGTCAGGAAACGCTCGCAGTTCCAGACTCCGTCTGGGAGTTGGGCCAAGAGGGACGCAGATACAGGAAGAATTATGGACGTTAAGCAGGACGGCACGCCGTTTAAGGGGGTACGCAAAGAAAAATAGGCATCGACTCTACATCGATGCCTATTCGAGGTTGATGGGTCAGCAGCTCTCTACAAGCTGTGTACCGGCTTTATGTCAGGAGGTCTCAGCCCACGTCACAAAGCGCGCATCTCAGTCCAGATAAGCGTAGACGGTTGCATCAATCTTTTCAAGAGATCCCTCCTTCAACTTGTATTTAGGAGGACCTAATGGCGAAGCCTAAGGTTGTTCAAGTATGCAGTTACCCTCGCTTTCGTTTCGGGAAGTGGGAAAGCGTGATCTCGCATTTGAGATCATTGCCTAGGTAACTATTAGGCAGAGACTTCAAGGATGAAGTCTTTCTATATGCGTTTGGCCACAGGATGTATTGGCCCAATGGAACTTACTCCCCGGATCATTGCAACCTTACAATCACTCCTTTTTCTTGGACACCCATTTCCTTACGAGGGTCCAGGCATCAGCATTTGCTGACGTGGCATGTGGTCAGCCACGATGTCACGATTTTCAATCGCAAGCGCATGTCCTCGAGATACCGCTAGTTTAAACAACCTGGGAGCCGAGTTAGCGTCCACCCAAGGAAATCGAGAACAAGTGGGTTCGCTTGATAAACTCGCCTAGGAGAAGACGCTAATCGTTGTTCTCTATCTCGAATTCTGGCAATTTCCGTACGGAAACTCTGTTTTAGAAAGCCCTGCCGGAGCTGAGCCACCCCTGCCCTGCTGTTACTGGATAAGATGGACGCGTGAAGACAGAAACGAGCCCCTACAGCAAACTCCGCGTGCCTTTCGGCGAAAAAGACGGGCGTCTGTATCGTCCGGATGCCGTGGAAAGAGGAAAGCAGTGCGATTGTCACTGTCCCGAATGCGACGCCAAACTGAGCGTGAAACGCAGTGTGGCAGGCCGCTTGTTTTTTGCGCACCACCGCGCCGAGAACTGCTTGGGAGGCTATGAAACGGCCATCCACAAAATGGGCAAGCAGATCCTATTGGATGCCGGTCGGGTGTGGTTGCCCAAGCGTGACGTGACCTTCTCCTTTCCCTTGGTCTTTGGTGAGACGCTCTCTGAAACTGTCAGCTTTGAACCCCGAGAGGTTCAATTCGAGTCGGCGGTGTCAGAAAAAAAGCTGGACAGCGGTTTTATCCCTGATGTCACGGCGGTGCTGAAAAACGGCGCCCCGCTGTACATTGAAATCCTGGTGACTCATGCGGTCGGGGAAGAAAAAGGAGGAGCCATTGATAACGTCATGGAAATCGATCTGAGCCGGCTGTCTGAAGAAACCGTGTTGGATTCGTCTGAACTTGAGCTGGAGGTTCTACAACGAGCCTCGCGCTGGTGGCATCGATGCTCTTTGTTTGATGAGCTCCCAGAAGTTCAGGCGGCGAAGGCGGCCCTGAAGGCTCGGGTACCGAAGGAAATCAAACGCCTGGAACGTAAAAAAGCCGCTGAGATGCAAAAGGAAGAACAAGCCCGGCTTAAGGTCGAGCGTCAAGAGGCCCAGGAAAAGCAGCGAGAACTGGAACGGGCACCCTGGCTCGGGGCCCTAAAACGGCTGGAATATGCTAATGATTTTACCGGTTGGCTCAATATGTCTGCGACGATGTCCAAACGCGCAGAGCCGCATCTAGCGTCGGTCGCGCTGCGTTTGGGTTTCAATCCGCGACAATGGCCATCCTTCCTGAATCTTCCCATCGACCAGGAGTGGGTTTTTAAAGAAGATCGACGGCTGTGGCAAAGCGCTGTGTTTGAACAGTTGATCCTCGCTAACACGCCAGGCGAGATGTTGTCCGTGCCCAAGGCCTTGGCCATAGCTGAGAAAGCCGCGGGGGTCCGGCCATGGGCCCTGCAGCTTAGTCAACTGAAACAGGCCCACTCGAAGCGCCCCGAGAATCAAAAGAAGGCCTATGAGTTGCGAGGGGTGTGGTTTCTGGATCCTGCTGAAAACCAGGCCATTCGTTCACCCTACGCCGTTGTCTTATCCTATTTAAAGGCGCTGCGTAAGCGAGGCCTGCTTGCGGAGGTTGCGCAAGGCCGATCGTTTAAGGTCCTGTTGTCAGGGGCGGACATTTGGGAGACTCATCGTCGACAGCAACAGTCCTCTGGTACGGAGTGGTCCAAGGGGTCTGCACGGACCTTCGTGCGCCTGGCCCAGAACGTGTCTCAGGAAAGTCTGCAGAGAGAAGCTGAGAAGAAACAGCGTCGTAAAGAGTTGGACGAGCAAATTGAGTTGTCGGTGATTGACGCCCAGAGTATCGCGGCCGCCGGCGAAGACAGTGCCATTTTCTGTAAGTCTTGTAGACGTCATCACGTCCCTGATCCCACCCCTGACTGCCCGGTATGTCGAAGTTATCAGATCAAGATGGTTACCTTGACCGAGTCTTATCTCGAGTCGCTGGCCGCCCGCCTGCGCTGTATGCCTTGAGTAGTCAACTCACGCGTTTTGTTGATTAAAAAGGTGATCCCCCCAAGAAACCAAAGTGCTCAACCTGTCATGTGCCAATGGGCAAAGTTAATCGGCTTTTGGGCCAGATTCGTTCGCAAAGCGGACCTCCTTTGGAATCGTGCTTGCCCTGTAACCGTAACGACTACTGGCAGCATTTGCTGACAAGGGTTTTGGATCCTTCTGCAAATCGTTGTATAACCGAACGCCATGTGATTCAGCCTGTAGGCGGACATACCCACGCAACATTCGCTCTTTATAATCAAAAATCGGTTTTCGTTTTTGAGCGCGCTGCAAAATTGGACCATTGGATGGTTTCGCCAAATTCAGAATACCCTTTTTATACTCCTCGCGACTTACTGGAGAGCGCGAAATCTGACGCATAATCCCAAGATACGATGCGAACATCTCCTCTTCAGTGCGGACCATGTAATCAGTGTCGGCTGTCGACCAGAGGATTTCTTCAATGTTCGGGATTGAGTTCACGGCTTTCTCGTAAGGCACTTTGTATTCCGCAGAGCAAGTCTCGATGGCTTCTCCAAGGGCTGTCTGAAAGTGATCTTCGTTCACTGTGTGTACGAGGTTCGGATCATCATTGAGCTCCCATATAAGGCGCTCTGTTAACAGGTGCACGTAATAAGGATAACCGTCGCTGATCAATGCGATGCGGATTTCAAGCTCGCGCCCGATTGTTACGTCCAAATTATTAAGCGGTTCCCGAATAATCTGCCAGCGATCGTCGAAGTTCAATTTCGGAACATCAATTGAATCAATTTGTCGGGCACAGGATGGATGCTCGCCTATAAGGTCTGTCACGTTGGTGGCAATGCCGGTGATAATCAGCTTTACGGGGATCATCTGGTTGCCAAAATGCTTAATTAAATCAGCGAACCGGTTGCGCTCATTTGGATCGCGAATACGATCAAATTCATCGATGACCACGGTCGTTGGGTCGGAATAATTGTCTGCAAGCCATTTAAACACTCGCACGGCATCGGTGACATCACGGATACCAGTTTCAATGTCAGCCAACCGGACGCCCTGACTCAAACTTTTCCCAATGTTTAGGCCAAGCAGCGCGATAGACGTTCCGTGCCCAGATTCACTACTTCGCTCGAAGATACCGGAGTGTTTAAGAGCTTCGTAGGCGATGTTGGCGACAATACCCGCAAAGGTGGTCCTGGGGGAGCAGTCAATATGAATGTGGGCTTTTGATCCTTCTTGGAAGCTTGTTGCAGCGATGGTAGCGATTGACGTTTTCCCTACCCCTCGGTCCCCTACAATGAAGACGTGAGTCCCGTCTGAGTATAAAGCCCGCTCGACCTGGCGCAGTTCCTTTTCCCTACCGAAAAGGAATTCCGGGGATCGGATGGGATGAGAACGCGAGAGATGTTTAGCAATGAAACTGTGCAACTCCTTCTTGCTGTTTATTCCTTCCAATGCCATAAGCAATCTCGGTTAGATGTTATGAAGCTGGTCGGCAACCAGGTTGAGGCGATCCTTTTCTTCCATGTTATCGGTGAAACCCTGAGTGGCGAGATCTGTTTTTCGATATCGGAACGTTAAGGCTGCCAATTATGGCTAAGGGACAGCCCGGAATTTCTCAACCTGCTGATTGACCGAATAGTTTAGAAATTCGGAGTAGGTCGCGAACGATTCGCCCCTCTCCTGCTCAGCGGCAACCAATTTACGGAATTCCGCCGGCGATGCGCAGTCGTCGAACAAAGGATGATCCGGCTTTTGTTTTGGCTCCGCGGTCTTGGCTGCTGTTGATTCGATTTCAAATGGCAGCTCAGGGTCCGCATAATTCTCACGCACGGCCGTCACGAACCAGCCGGCCGGGTTGCTCAATGTATGGGCTCGGTGGTGGGCTTTGGCCAGCGCAAGATTGTTGACGATCCGATCTTCATCAAATTGGGAAAAGAGCTGGCGACATGATGCGTCGGTGACGCCGAGCGCCCTGAGGTCTGAATACAACGGATGGTTAGGAAGATCTTCAAGCGTGTCGATGGTTTTCCACTCGAACTCTAAGGCAACCGTTTTACGGCCGTGCTTTATCTTTTTGACGTGAACCTTTTTGAACTCCGTGAATTGCTCAATTTGAGCGATCGCCGGCTGAAGCACCTTCTGATTGAGATTGGCGAATCTTTCGTAGGTTTCCGGGTTGTAGCCCATCAATTTCGAGAAGTTATCCCAACCATTGCGAGCTGCAAGCTTTGGATCCAGGCCAACGGTCCGATTACCGAACTTACGGTATTGCTGGAAAAGCTCGTACAGTCGAATGGCATAATTCGACTTCATCTTGAGGATCCGGCCAAGTTCGTAGAGGGTGAACCGCCCTACCAGGCCGATAAGGAAGGGCTTGAGCTCTTCACTGAATTTGATGCCGAAGGTACCTCGCTCGCAGTAAGCTTTGGAAACCCACTGGTACATGCGCCACTCGCCGGTGTCGTCGTTCCGAATGGTGACCTGCTTACTCATAATTCCTTTGGAAATGCGCCGTAGGTCTCTGTAAGCATTCTTTGGGTTGAGCTCCAGGTGTTCGACCAGGTCTTGGACCTGAAAAACCTGTTCATGGAACTGCGTCTGGTCCTTCCGGATTTGCGCCATGGCAACCAAAAGAAGTTTGTGTTCCTGGCTGGTGAGCTCGAATTGCGCCTCAACCAGTGCATTGGCCTTCGCAACCCGGAGTTTTTGGGTGTTTTCGTTAAGCGGAATTAAATCGAGCTGGTGACCGGCTTCAGCTGCTTGACCCACGACGATCCCCGAATGAATGAAATTATGGTTTGAACAAATATCACCCAAGTCAGATCGCTTCAAGCCCGACGCATCAGAAGCAACTCAAGGAAGGTTAAAGGCAACCTGATGACGGTCGTTGGTAACCAAATGACGGTGAAGATGGGTAATTCAATAGATCCTACCCGATTATTGGGCGGGCTTGGGCTGTTACTGAAGCCGCCCTTCCCTTTCTTGTGCTGGATTCGCCTTCATCTGGTTGCCGTTTAGGGGGGCAGTTTCCCAACACCGAGCATTCTAGCGTAGCTTTGGGCCAGTAAAGATCGAAACCACCGTCATCAGGTTGCCTGGGAGAGACATTTAACCGTCATTGAGTTGCCGTTACTCGCTAAGATCGATTTTAAGGCCGTCATCAGGTTGCCGTTAAACGCTAGTACCAGGCTACGAAACCCCCGAAACCGAGATCGACCGTCATTCAGTTGCCTTCAGGATGAAAAATCTCCGGACTTTGGCCGTCATTTGGTTGCTTAAAATGAAGGTTAACCGTCATCAGGTTGCCTAAAAAGCCTGACAGGTGCCTATACAGCCGTCATTGGGTTGCCTTTTAGTGAGAAAACGCTTTCTGAGGCCGACCTTCATTGGGTTGCCGGACTGCGTCATGGAGTTGCGTGGAACCGTCCAGACCATGCGATTTTACCGTCATGGAGTTGCCGTTTTACTTCATCAGATCTACTGAGTCTTCATCGTGGTTGCCTGAAAACAGGTAATGTATTGTTTTGGCAGTCTTTATTCGTCCAGAAACAAACATAACTGTGTAAATAGGAAATAATGCAAACATGAGGTTGTCCGCTTTTCTCAGGAATTAATAAGACCAGCCTTCCATGAAAGGCAACCTCAGTGAGCCTGGCCACCTATTTCTCTTCGCTGATTGGAATGGCCACAAACCCTGCCCTGCTTGCATCAAAGTCGAATTCTGCCCAGGGAGCTTCAAAGGCTCCATCACCGTTAAGGGCAACCTGAAAGAAACCCTTTCTCTGGCCTTCATGCCCTAAATCCAGGTGACGTTTCCAGAAGTGATCTCGCCGGCGACCGTTATTACGCTCACGATCTTTAGCGTCAATAGAACTCAGATCGCCACCCAGCCAAGGGAAAGTGACTTCACCGGGAAGATAGGATCGGATCCAGGCAATGCACCAACTCCTGAAACCCAGGCCATCAAGGGAGTAACTGAAAGACCAGTCTGCCACCGAAAAGGTCTTGCCACACCGGCAACTCCCTTGAATGCACCCTTCCCCGCGGGTTTTTGGACTCAGGATCCTAACCGTGGCATGAAAACGCCACGCGGCTTCGGTGTAAGTGGTTTTCGCCTCAAGTGCGGCAATACCGATATGCGCACCATCCAGGTTTTCTATTCGAAACTCCTCACAAATTTCACATAATCCTGGCTTGTTATTTATTTCTTTGTTCCTTTATTTGTTTGTTTCTTTGTTTATTATCTTAGGGTATCATTGACTCATATTCCACTGATTCGAGGTTTTTATGCGCCCTGCTGAATTTGAAGATGAACAGATCATCGAGGCTGGCAAGCGTCTTTTGAGCGAAGGTCGGCGGGTAACTGGCTTCGCCCTGAGAAAGGAAATCGGAGGCGGCAATCCTTCCCGCCTGGTGAGGGTATGGGAGGAATTCCGGCAAAGTCAGGAAGTGGTTGAGAGTCAGCCCGTCCAAGACTTGCCGGTGGAAGTTGAAGAAGCTCTGACAGAAATGACAGATTCATTTCTGGATCAGGTTAGGAGTTTGGCGCTGAATCTTAACAACCGAGCGGTAAAGACTGCGGAGCGTCGTGTAGCCGATGTGATGAAGTCGGCCAAAGAACAACAGGAGAGCGCTGAGGCCGAGCTGATCGATGCCGCTACAGCGGTTGATGAACTGGAGAGCCAGGCAAGGGCGTTGCAGGACGAGTTGGATCAGACAAAACGAGCGCTGAATACAGCGAACGAAGAGAACAAAACCCTCGGAAACCGGCTGGTGAGTCTGGAAAAAGAACTTGCGATTGCCGATCAAAAACTGAGTAAAGAGCAAGAAAAAACCAAAGATCTGAAAGACGAAGTCGCTGGTTTGAAAAACGCCAATAAAAGCCTGGAGGGTGACAAATTCGATTTGCGCGAACAGCGTGATGGTTGGAAAGCGAGTGCGGAGTCTCGGGAACAGGAAGTGTCTGATGTGAAAAACGAACTGTCAGAAGCTCAGGGTCAGGTAAAAGAGCTCGAAGCCCAAAAGAAAGCTTCGGAGGCCCTGGCAGAGGAACGCAAGGTTGATCGGGAGTCTGCCCGCGCTGCCCAAAAAGACGCAGAAACAAAGGTAACTCAGCTTGAGACCAAGCTGGCAACGAGCCAAAGCCAAAACGAAGAATTGAAAGCAGACATAAAACAGTTAAAGAAGCAGCTTGAAGAGCTCCAGAAACAAGGACAGGAAACCAGTACCGGCAGGGAGAAAGGCGGTAAGTCGTGATTAAGCGATGGACTGTCTGGTTATGTTTCTTGGTGTTATCGGCTTTGCCCTTGATGGGGGCAGCCGATGTGGTCAAAAAGTCTGGCTCGGGCATCTGTCATGGACCGCAAAGCCCCTGGTACGACGTGGTGAAAAACTACCAAGGCTTCGAGAGTCTTCGAAGGTGTACGCAGTCTGGAGGCCGCCTGCCAAAAGGGACCAGTTCCACGCGCCAGCAAATTGGTGCTCAGGTCTACAGTCGCGCTCACTATGGAAACGGATGGGCAGATGAAGACCGTGACTGTCAGGACACCCGTAATGAGCTTCTTATCGAACGCTCTACGGCACCCGTGCGCTTTACGGATGCGTCCAAATGCAGGGTCCTCTTTGGGCGTTGGATCAGCCCGTTCACCAATGAGGTTATTCACGATGCCCGACAGCTTGAGGCCGATCACCTGGTCCCCCTCTTTTGGAGTTGGCGCCGAGGGGCCTCAGAGTGGTCAGACGAGCAAAAAGAGACATTCGCCAATGATCCTGCGAATGTGTTGATCGTCGAATCGCTGAATCAGTCAAAATCCGATAGAGGGCCGGATCAATGGTTACCGCCGGAAGGTCGTTGTGGTTACACGGCCAGATTTACAAGAATTGTTCTGAAATACCGGTTGGAACCTAATCCTGACGAATACCAGAGGATTAAAGAAATCCTGGCGCAGTGTAGAGGTTGATTTTGATCGGATGAAGCGTGGTTTCCGGCCGGAAATTGGCCCCGTGTGAAGCCACCAGCCCGGCCCGGAAGAGTTAGGCGCTTTTTCTGGCGCTCTGAAGTTCTGCAATAAACCGCTCTACCTGGTCAGCATCGTCATTATCAAGGATCGCGAACACAGGGCGCTTCTGGGCGCCCTCTTTCACTGATGCGCTAGCAAATTCGTGTTCGTAATCTTTAACCTGCTTTGCAACAGTTTTCGGGATTTGT
Source organism: Marinobacter sp. SS13-12 (assembly GCF_030227115.1). Classification (NCBI taxonomy): domain Bacteria; kingdom Pseudomonadati; phylum Pseudomonadota; class Gammaproteobacteria; order Pseudomonadales; family Marinobacteraceae; genus Marinobacter; species Marinobacter sp. SS13-12. The sequence goes on along the minus strand of NZ_JASSUA010000005.1, from coordinate 17,341 downwards.
ACCGTGATCGTCTCAAGATCCGGCGCGTCTTCCAGGATGCCCAGAAACAGCGCTTTCTCCTTGGCTCTGATGACGCCGATGTTTACCTGCTGTCGAGACATCCCAAGTAGACGTCCGACCTGGGACATGGTGTAGCCGTCTACGAGAACGAGGGACAGCGCCATGAATACCCAATATTTGATGAAGCGAAACTCTGTAGTGATCGAGACCAGCTGCAGCTGAGTGAACATGGGCTGCTCCGTAGGCGCTACAGAATGTTTAAACAGCTCAACCAGAACCTGGTATTCCTTTTCGGCGTTGGGTGCATCGCGCTTGAACACCTCCAAGGTCGGTGTACCTTCCACTAAAACTTGGTACGCCCGATCCTTGATGTCCTGGGAAGGTTTGACGGCCTTCACAGCCTTAGCAAAGGATTGGGGGTGGATATTCATTCGCCTAACCCCGCATAGGTCTGCACGGCTGCGCGCTGTGACTTGGAAAGTGGGATGGAACTCATGAACTCGGTGAAAGCCTGTTCATCGGATAATTCTTGCCTTTCTGAGCGCCAGGTCTTCCAGGTCGCAATTGCCTGGTCATCGTCAGTTGGCTCAAATCCGTTTTCGAGCGCCAGGTCCAGGGCGGCAGCATACGCCCATTTGGGAACGATACGAGTACCGTCAGCCCAGGATCTGAGGTGCTTGCCTTTCAGGTTGTCTCTTTCGGCGCCGTATCGGATCCTGCCCACATCGAGAATTCTTTGAGCCGTGACGTCATGGCTTTCTTGGGGACCAAAGACGGCCAGTACGTGGGCAAAGAACACACGGCCGTCCCCTACCCTTTGCTTTTTGTTTTCTTCGCTCATAACTTACCGCCAAACAGCGCTTCACCGATTTTTTCCCAGTCTTTCTTCCAGCTTCTAGGAACTTTAAATCGCATGGCGTTGCCTTTGCCGTCTTCAATTTCCAGAACGCCCTTCTCAGCGACATTCACTTTCTTGGCGGAAAATGTCTGAGGTTTCGGTGTTTGGGGATCGGGTTCTTTCTTCGCCGGCTTAGAGCCTGGTACTTCCTCGTCATCTTTAAGCGCTTTCACGCGAGCTGCGTATTTCTTTTCAGCTCCCGGGGCAATCTGGCCGGTTTCGAGAATTGTTTGAGCCTCGGCAGAGGCAGATTCCTGATCGAGTTTCCACAATTCCACCAGGCTGCCGAGAGTGTTCAGGTTCGTTAACGCTTCTGCACGAACAAGATTCTTAATTTCTTCGGGACCGTTGAAGATTTTCAGTCGTTTGCTCAGATCAGTCTTGGAAAGATCCAGGTCTTCGGCGGCTTCGCCCTGCTTCTTTCCAGAGAGCTCTACATAGCGCGCGCAGGCTTTGATGTCTTCCCATGGTGTTAGCGGTCTGCGATCGTCATTGTCTGATTTCTGCTTACGAAGAATTTCGGCCTGTTCAGGGGCCGATAACTCTTCGGGCTCGAATTCATAAATAATCGCATCGATGTATTCCCAGCCCGCTTCTTGTGCCGCTTTCCAGCGGTTCTCACCATTACGGATCTTGTATTGGTTGGCCCCGGTCATCACGACAGTAATTGGTGTATGCTGACCGTCCTTTTGAAGCTTGCGCGCCAGAGACTGGATGAACTCTGGGTCGAACTTCTCCCGCGGTTGATTGGGATCCGGCCGAATTGAGGAAATCAGCACTCGGCACAGTTCGCCCGACGCGGCAGTGACAACGGGTTTGCTGGCTACTTTAGCTTCTGTGGTTTCCTTTTTGCTGCCCCCCAATGCAGCTTTCAAGCCTGCTTTCTTGTTCATGCCCTACCCTCGTCCAGGTCCCTCAGAACTTCGTCGGCCAAATCTCGGATGTCATTTGCGGATTCTGAGCGTTTGGCGTAATCCACGATGCCCTGGCCGTAGGCGTGCGCCTTTTTAAATTCCTCGGAGCGGCGAATGGTGGTTTTGAATACGGGATACGGGTAATCCTCGCCGAATAGTTCCAGCGCCATGCGGGTTAAATCTTCATTGGCGCGTGTGCTGGTCAGCAGAATCCGAAAAAACGGCGCGCCATCACGGAAACCCTGGATCTTGCTCAGGGACTCTACGCAGACCTCAGTGGCACGAAAGTCGGCAGGTGCCGGCTGAAGAGGAACAATGACGTAATCGGCCATGGCCATGACAGCGCTGTTGATCTTGCTGGCTTTTCCATCTTCTTCATCATCCATATCGACAATGATCCCGGCGGTGTCGATCAGAATAATGTCGTTCGAACCTTCGTAGGCTTTGATGTTGACCTTGATCATCGGGTCATACATGCCAACTACTGGCACCTTGGCTTCATCACCGGCCAGGCTTTGCCAGTGAACACAGCCGCCTTCCTTCTCTGTGTCAGCGATAACCGTTGCATAACCTCGGTTCACAAATTCACAAGCCAAATTAATTGTGGTGTTGGTTTTGCCGACGCCGCCTTTGCGATTAATCACCGCAATTTTAATGGGGCGTTTGAGCTTAGGGGCAAAAGGCTTCGCCATTAGGTAGGTCCTTCTTTTAGGTCGCCACGAAAACCGGCGAACGTGAGTAATGCCTTATCCTACCGGTTTATTTGTCAAACTTTCAATAAAAAAACTTTGACTCCGCGCAATTATTTTCATTTAATATAGAATTATATGAAAATAGAGAATTCTAGTATGGAGCTTGTAGTAGAAAATGGTCTTTGGTGCGTCGCTTTTTATGGAGATCTTGGGAAAAGGTTCAAGGAAAATCTTGGATCAAATGTAGTTCCTCTGCCGCTTGAATCATCGGTACCTAGATCTATGGCTCTTGCACACTTGGAAAAGCATAAGGACGCATTGAGTCTGGATAGCTTGTTTCCGGGCGGAAACTCTGTCTGAAACTGTTGTCGTCTTTGCCGCTAACTTACCGCCTATTGTATTCGAAAGATATACAAAGAGATTGCCTCAAAAGGAGGCGGAGGTTACGATACAAGAGTAGTCAAATTGGTTTACCGCAACGCGAGGTAAGTGAGATGGAAAAAGTGAAAAGAGGTCAAACGGTTCCAATGGATCGAGTGTTGGCCAAAGTTAAGCGGGTTTACAAAAACACTTTGGTCGTTGAAACCCGAGGTGGCCGCTTGAGGGTGGCGCGGGATGACGTTGATATGGCATGGGGGGCTTGATCGTGATGGCTGAAAATATTGTGACTCCATATCAGCGACGTCTTGTGCTTATTGAGACTATGGGCAACCTGGATGAGGAAAAGCGACGCCTGAAAGCTTGCATCCCAGGATCATCTGGTGAAGCGAAGCAAAGGATCGGGAATGAGATCGAAGAGCTCCAGCAGCAACGGGAAGCGGCACGGTTAGAGTTGGCTGAAGTGAATCAACTCATCAAAGCCGGCAAGGCGGTGCGGCATCGCGGCGGGGCCGATGTTTCGGTTTCACAGCTGTTTGTAGAGCTCGCGCGGAGACATCTTGAAAAAGAGGACTTCGACTATCTGTACCACCAGGCTCTGCAAGCGGCAAATTGCGCCAATGATCTCTGATAAAGAATTTCATTGTTCTGGATCGGATGGATGGAATGGGAACACCTCTGGTGCCTTTGGATAGAAAGCATTGTCTTCAGCGGCTGCGCCTCGGGTCGCCAAACCAGGTAAAGGAATACAATTATGAAAAGAATGACGGGTGTCTTTATCTTTTTGGCGCCAGTTTCGGCCATTGCCTTGATTGGCTTAGGAACTCTTTTTGCGGGGCAACATTCCATGGTCGAGGCTGCCACGGAACCTAATTATCAGGTTCTATTCACGGGGAAGCTCGAAAACAAAAATGTGTTGGAGTTCGTGCCTAAGAGCAACGAAAACCAGCGAAGCGTTTATGTGAGCAGTGTTAATCAGGCGGGCCTCGCGTGTTTTCCGGCAACTAAATGAAGATTGCTTAATTGCGATGGAATACACCTGTAAACGCTGAGACTAAGGCTGTTTTACATTACCAGGGATCGGTCTGACGATACTGCGCTGTTGTTTCGTCAGTTTCCGGCCGGAAACTCGACATCAGAGACCAATGGAAGGGCAAATAATCATGCAAACACTGCAGTGGCTTGCTAGGGATCGGTTTTTACGTTTTGCTGCGCTGACATTGTCCAGCCTCGAAGAAGGTGTCATATCCCTTACCGATGCCGCGAGATTAATTGAATCCCATGGAGACGGGATGGTTGAGGCGTTCGGAGCAGTCGAACAGTTTGACCTGGTTAAGGTTGTGGATGAAACCCGGGCGGACATCAAGCTGTTTATCGAGTCGCAGCACGGAGCTATCGATGTGCAGTGGCTGATAATGAACGAGCGAACGGTGAGCACGTTCCATCAACTCATGAACGAGCTGCCAAAGCTGAAGAACCTACGGTTCCGAAGGATCCAGAAAACCATTGCGGGGTGAGCGGCCCGCCCTACCCCACTCGATTCAAGCACCGGAATTTTGTATGCCCAAATGGATTGTTTTGCAATAACAGCAGGAGTTTTCGTATTCGGTATGGTTGTGTTGAATTCAATGTCCGGACCGGGGTGAATACTTTATTTGAAACCTCCGGGCAACGCTGTTGCGTCGAAACGTCGTAGGTTATCCGCAAATTCAGTGGATAAAACGGTGGAAATAAGGCCTAGTGTTCTGTTTTATATGGTTAACCAGGAGGTAGTTAAAAAACGATCAGTGTAAAGAAAGGACTCTATACGATACCCACAGATTTACACATTAAGCCTCGCCATTCTGAGTGTCGCTGGCTGTACGAGTGAATCAGAGCTGAAGTAGATGCCCCCGTCGACGTTTGATACTGCAAATGAAGCCACAAGCCAGTCGATAGAACCGGAGTCAGCTCAACCGGTGACGGGCAAGCCCCCTTCAAAGTACGCCTGTAGCGCATAAATGGAATATTCTGGAAGTTCAAGTCGCCAGGCTCCAGGTCAATTAACGGATCGGACCTTAAAAAATGATTGAGACATTCGGACCCCTTGTTGTTGGAATCGCCTTGGTTTTTGGTGGGCTGAGGCTCTTAGTTACGGCAGTTCGTCGGGTGAGGCTTGCCAGGAATGCATCTCAGAGTTGGCCTTCAGTTTCTGGGGTAGTGCTTAAGTCTTCAAAGCGGCAGGCTAACTTTGGTTCCGAAAAAAGCCGCAACCCGCGCGGGAACTCTTACCTGTTAGATTTCGAGTACGAGTATGCCGTCAGCGGTAAAACGTTTCGCTCGACCTCTCCTCTTTTCTTCAGCCCCTATCAGTACGACGACATTCAGGCGTTTATTTCACAATTTCCGGCGGGTAGAAAAGTAAGCGTTTACTATGATCCTAAGCGCCATAATAGAGCCGTTGTTGATAAAACTTTGCGTGGAAAAGTGGAAATCATGAGGCCTGGTTTGGGGGCTTCCTTTCGGTGTCCGGCGCCGGACTTGTTGCCATGCGTTTCGAAGAGTTTGTGAAACTTCTGGGGTAAACCGGGCTCTGGTCTCACATTGTTTTTGCTCCGGTGCTCGAACGGTCTACCTTTGCTAGACTGTATATGCATACAGTTTCGAGGGCCGCATTTTGGAATTCCGCCGCAGACACAATACCTACTTCGCAACGCTTAACGCCTATGCGTCTCATGACCCTATAGGTATTGTTACGTCGTCTGAAATCGACATAAGAGCTTGGCTTGGGATCGCAGATCGGGACGTTATCAAGCGGATTAGCGACCGTTCGACGGTACTTTTAGACATCACGACCTGGAGAAGAATGATTCTGGAGCCCTATGTTCGCTTGGGGCCTGGCATTTACATGGTGGGTGTAGTGATTGAATCAGGTGTGGTTGGCGTCATGGACAAAGGCCGACCAATGATCAGGTTGGTAAAGAACCGTAGGGACCGTTTGGACAGATCTGGCTAAGCGCCCTGCCCTACCCTGTTTGGTGCCGGGTGCCCCCGGCCAGGCTCACCACTAAGCAGGTGACGCACCCGTTATAGACTCCACTTCAGCGAACGGGCTTCCATGCCCCTTTAGGCAGATCCATCATACCTCAGGGTTCATATAACAGTATATGATTTAAACGGCGCTTGTCGGCCTATTTCTGGCCGGTAAGCCGTCTAAAGATATACAAATAGATTGACGAAAGAGCACGAAAAGAAGATAATCATATAGTCGCCAGCCCAATGCTGGCACCGCGTTCGCCGGCGTCGAGGCGAGTTAGGAGAAGACCGATCATGAGCACACTTGCGCTTGTTTCCGCACTGAAAGACCATTCCCAGGACTTCGAGTTTTACCCCACCACTGATGCGATGTTGAACACCATTCGCGAGGATATTCAGGCGATTTTGTCGGCTCCCTTCAGTCACAAGTACCCGATTTTTTCGGCGCTCGATGTCGGTGCCGGTGACGGCCGTGCGCTGATGCGTTTGACTGAGGGCGATCGATACGCCATTGAGAAAAGCCTGATGCTTGTTGAGCGCCAGGACCGCAGTGTTGTGACCGTTGGCACCGATCTGTTTGCGCAGGTGCTTTTAGATCTGCGGTGTGACGTTATTTTCTCTAACCCGCCCTACTCTCATTTTGGTACCTGGTCCGAGAAGATTGTTCGCGAGGCGAATGCGAAACTGATTTATCTCGTGGTGCCTGTCCGGTGGCAAACGGATCCAGCGCTGCAGTCGGCCATCGAAAGCCGCAAGGCAGAAACCGAAGTGCTGGCGCAATACTCGTTCGACACTCCAGATGCGGCCCGGCGCGCGCGGACCACCGTGGATGTGGTTCGGATTCGCCTGGACAAGCACGGTCGGGACCGTGGACATAACTATCGTTCCGATGAGTTGCGGGTGGATCCGTTTGATCTCTGGTTTGAGCAGCATTTTGCCCCGCAATCGACGGTATCTGACAGCTCCAATATGGATCCAAAGGCCACGATTGAGGCGAGAGCAAAGAAACGAATCAGCACCGGCCGGGACTTGATCACCAGCAGGGGCCTGGTGCAGGCCCTTGCGCAATTCTATCAAAATGATCTCTCCGAGCTGATCGGTGATTATGAGCGGATCTGCAGCCTTGACCCTATTTTGCTTGGGGGGCTCGGCGTCAGCACTGAAGCTCTGGCTAAAGGCCTGAAGCTGAAAATCGAAGGTCTCAAGCATGTTTACTGGCGTGAACTGTTTGGGAATTTCAGGCCGGTAACCTCGCGACTGGCCACCAAGACCCGGCAAAGGGTGATTGATAAGTTGCAGGCCTCGATGAGTATCGATTTCATGCCGGAGAATGTTCACGCGCTGTGTGCCTGGTTAATCAAGAACTGCAATCAGTATTTCGATGATCAGCTGATCGAGCTGGTCGAGAGATTGACTAAAAAAGCGAACGTCATTGCTTACAAGTCCAATCAGAAAACCTTTACAGAGGAAGGTTGGCGCTATGGTCGAACCCCTGAGATCGATCGCTACAAGCTGGACTACCGAATCATCCTGGAATGCTGGAAGGCGCTGGATTACGGATATTTTGGAGACAAGTCGCCTACCCTCAATTCCACCGTTGCCGATCTTCTTAATGATTTCATGACGATTGCTAACAATCTGGGCTTTGTAACTCGGGATGAGATTTCAGCAGAGCGCCAAGCATGGGAAGCGGGTCAAAACGTGTTGTTCTATTTCACCGATCAAAAGACTGGGCAACGATCCGTAGCGTTTGAAGCCAAAGCCTACAAAAAAGGAACGATACACCTCAAGGTCAATCAGCGACTGATGTGTCGGTTGAACGTGGAATTTGGGCGCCTTAAAGGATGGGTGCGAAATGCCCACGAGGCGGCCGAGGAAATGGATATTTCCGTTGTTCAAGCCCAGGCCGCGTTTAACGCCAATCTGCGGCTGGGTCAGGATGCGTTATTAGCCCTTTCGGCACCTGCCGATTGAAAGTTTCCGTCCGGAAACAAATTGGGCGCGAGGGTCGCGGGGGACTTGAAACCTGTAACATAGAAGCGACCTTTCCGCCCTGCTAATCTGATGGTAGTGATTGATGCCTGGTAAATCACGGGCCTTTTTGTTTCCGGCCGGAAACTTATTTCGTACAACAGGACGTTTGATAGGATGAGGTATCATAATGGAAGAGGTATCGGGCGAGAAAATGCAAGGGCTTCTTCTGACGCTGTTGCAATGCCGAACTCCGGATGAAGCCAGTGTGATTCTAGGGAAAGAAATAGAGTACGCGAGGTATCTCTTCGAGACCGTTGATTGGAGGAAGCTGCGTGAGGATCTTGGCTGCCGCGAGTTGAGGTTCCCACCCATCAACTGGGGTATCAGAAGTCTGGATTTTTCCAACTGTGATTTTGGTGACGGAGACATTAGTTTTAATGGCATGGGCGCCGCTTCGGTTTCTTTTAATCACGCTCATTTTGGGAGCGGCGACGTTGGTTTCATGGCATGTGGCTTTCTTAGTTTTTTCTTTTCAGACGTAACATTTAGTGGCGGGGGCACAATTCATTTTAATGGCACAGAATTCTGTGAAATGGCGTCACTATCGATTTCTGATCTAGGTTCGAAATCCCTGGATTTCGGGCCGATGTATAAAGGCGACGGTCCACTGCCTTCGAAGGTCCCGTGCATCTTAGGGGGCGAAAAGTTCGAAATCTGTATTAAAGAATCACTTGGCACATGCATCGATTTTGAGGAAGCCGAATTCCATGCCAAGAAAGTCGATATGGATTTCTCAGGCGCCAATAACCTATGGAGGGCCAACTTCAACTCCACCCACTGGCACAGTCAGTCAGTGATTATTCGCCATCTTCGATTAGGTTACCCATCTGATGTTTTGTCAGATAACGGTCTTATCTTTACATTCGCTAATTTCAACAAGGTCAGATCGTTGAGGTTTGCCGGACTTGGTACCAGCAGAGGTGTGCTTAATTTTTCGTTTGTGGATTTTCCAGAAAAGGGTGTAACGCAGTTTGATTTTGGGGATCTTGGGCCGGGTATAGTTATTTTTCGTCAGGCGATAATCCCTGGAGATGTTATATTCCGTCAGCGTGAGGGCGCGAAATTTCTATGTGACGTTTCATTCACGGGATCAACATTCGATGGGCCTTTAATTATTGATGGCATGAAGTTTGGCCCAGTTCCTGATTTGATCGGAACCGAATTCCGTAAGCATCTCAATCTCTCGAACGTTGAGTTTGGCGCGAGCATGAATTGGCGCGAAAAACGGGATGAATACCAAAGGGGCGCAAAGCTTCAGCGAATTAAGGAGTTGGCCGAAGCCAACAAAGATCACAGTCTCGCGTTGCACTGTCACGCCGAAGAAATGCGGTTTAAACGATTTCGGAGGAGGAGCGTCGGACAGTTCTGTGCAGATGTCCTTGATGTCCTGTACGAGTGCACCTCGAACTACGGGCAATCCATTGCCTTGCCGATGCTGTGGATTGCATTCTTTTGGGCCAACTTCGGTCTCTTGTACCGATATCTATTTGAGGCCGTAGAGGCGCCGCTATTATTTTCATTCGCGTGGACGTTCCCATTTCTCCCGGCCGCTGGGATTCTCAGGCTCACTGCGTATCGGGACGTGTTCGCGGCGGCCGATCCCGGACTTTATGCGCTGATGGGTCTCCAGGGGCTTATCTCCATTGCTTTGATTTTCTTAGTTGGCCTTGGCTTTCGCAACCGGTTCAGGATCTAAACGTTGAAAGTTTCCGGGCGGAAACTTTTGATGTGAGAGTTTGGGTTCTGCACCTGTTTCCGGCCGGAAACTTCTGATCTACCCATGGCGGGTAGGGTAGGGCGCGCCCTCGGGGCCGGGCTTCTCCGGGTTCGCTATTCGCTCATCCCGCCCTTCGGTTGGGACAGGCCCTCCGTATCCCTCGCGCTCCCGACCTCCGGCCGGTAACAGACAGCCCACTGGGGTGAATGGCTTCCCAGTGTCATCCCGACCTTCCATCAACCTGTATGCACCCTCGGATACCAGCGCGGCCCTGACAAGGTACGTTCTCAGGCTCTCTTTTCTCCTTGTCAGAACTACACCGGCATCCGGCGAGACGGGTGCGGTTGATGGGCGGTCGGGATCTCACGACAGGGGAGGGGCGTGGTCGGTCTTCACCAACGATGTGGCGGCAGAGCCGCGCTGAATTTAATTCGGGCTCTGCCCGATCCCGGCGGCGTCCGGACAATCAAGATCATCACAGTGCTAAAGACAAGCGGAGCTTCGACGATGTTGTGTATAGAAAGCTGTTTTTAATGGGTTTTTAGTCTTTTAACTGTATACAAAAAGATTGACACAAAGAAAGGAAAAACTGATAATGAGTACATGGTCAGCGGGGTGCTGATCACCGTGATACGCCGGCGGTCATCGAGGCGAGTTAGGAAATGCTGCTATGTCTACTGCACAAGCTATCCCTGAGCTATTCACTCGTGTTCCCAAGCTCCAACGCGCTCAAACGATGCACCAATACTGGGGCGATCGTTGCGTGAACCTGGAAATGTTCGTGTTCTCTTTCATGAACACCTTCAACGACGCCTACAACGGCGGCTATTGGAATCTGAACATTACCTCCAACGATGCGCTTTTCATCTCTCTGAACACTGAGGAGCCGGTTCGTCTGATCAGTCCTCTGAACTACGGGGACGAAACGATGAGCGCCGAGGCGGCAGGTCTGGTCCTGACCATCTATGGGTGCTCTTACGCCCTAGACAAGTATCCGGAAGAGGCTCTGATCCTGGAAACCTACGACAAGCTGATGGCTGTCGTTGGGGATCATCCAGAGGCTTCAAAAATCTACCGTCTTCTCGACTAACCCGGCGGGGCGAAAGCCCCCTGTTTCCGGACGGAAACTTTCAGAATCAGAGGAAAATCCCATGTTCTACATCATTGCTTTAGAGCGCGTTACCGTCACTAAATCCTACTCCGAGACCTTCGCGGAAGGGAACATTATCAGTCGTCACAAGAGCGAGGACACGGCCGACGAGCGCTGGCGCACCTTGCAACGTAAAGCGGATCATCCGGATCGAATTGCCATGGTAGAAGCGCCTTATGGTCATGCCGTGGGCGACGTTGTTCCAAAGCTGGCGACCCAGGCAAAACAGGAGCGCCACGAAAAGTTGGGCTTGAGCCTTGCGCGGGATCTGATCCTGCAGGAGCGGGGCACACCGATTGAGCGCCCGGATTTCTTTGCGTCCTGGTTGGAGGATCTTGGCTTGTCGGTTGATGAGCTCAAGGCCGAGTTTGGGGAGCGGGCAGCGGCCAAGCTGGACGAGGAAGAGGCCGGACGACAGGATTTTGCCGCGCGTATGGCAAGGATTAACGCGATCGAGGCCGATGTGTCGGAGCGCTCCGAGATCACTTACAGCTTTCCGGCCGTGAAGGGCATTCAGGCAGGTAACGAGTTCTATACCGCCCAGATACCGTTCAAGTACCTGGTCAAGCTGTTCCGGTTCGATGAGGACACCTTGCCGCCGGAGGCCCGCGCGCAGCGTAATCTCAATGAGCGCCATGCTCGCGACATTGCTGACTACATCGTGGAGAACCGTCACGAATACGTATTGCCAGCGATTACCGCAAGCGTCAGCAGTGAAATGGCCTTCGAGGGTCTGCAGGTATCTGGCGCCGGTGCGAGGGTAGGGGTGCTGCATATCCCAATGGATGCCGTGATGCTGATCAATGACGGGCAACACCGCCGCCGGGGCATTGAGCTGGCGCTGGAATCCATGCCGATGCTGGGAGAGGAAACCGTGTGTGTGACCCTGTTCTTTGATCAGGGACTGCAACGGAGCCAGCAGATGTTTGCCGACATCAACGCGAATGCCAAGAAGCCCAGTAGTTCGCTGAGTGCCCTGTACGACAAGCGAGATCCGTTCAACGGGTTTGTTCTGGAACTGCTCAAGGAGCTCCCTGACTTTCGCAGTCGGATTGAATTCGAGTCCGGCAGTGTGGGCCCCAAGAGTTTCAAACTGTGGAACCTGGTGAGCTTCAAGAAGTTTGTTTCAAATCTGACCGACCTAACCACACGCAGCATTACCGATTTCGACGAGGCTTATCTGAAGGATGCAGCCGAAGGCGTGAAGCTGTTTCTGGAGAAGGCGCGTGGGCATGTGCCGATGTGGGATCTGATGCTGTCAGGGAAGATTTCGGCGCAAGAGCTTCGCGAGCAATACGTGGTCGGCCATGCCGTGTTCCTGGAAGCGCTGGGACTGTATGGCGCCGTGATGGTGAACAACCATCTTATGTATGGAAAGACCGAGGGGGTGGATCGGTTCGAGGTCATGGAACGGCTTGAGAGCCTGGTGCCGGAGCGCACCGCGCCCGTTTGGGAAGGTCGTTGTGTGGTCGCCGGTCGGATGCAGAAAACGTCCGATGGAGTGAAGGGCACGGCCGCGACCCTGATGGGGCTATGTGGTTTGAACCTGACGCCCACTGTGGCAGAAACCGAAATGCGCCTGGGCACGTTGCTCAACTAAGGGACAGGATCCGGCCGGAAACTGATAGGGGAGGGGAGCGATGTTCATACCTTACAAGGGCCAGAGTATTAAGCCTGGCATGCGCGTGCGGGTGTATCGCAATCTTTTAAAGCCGAGTTTCTTTTCCATTCAGGCCATGGAAGGACAGCATAAGCGGAAGGTGGTTGGGTATGCCCGCGCCGTTGGCTTGGAAAACGTGACTTTTGTGGTGTCCAAAAAAACCTGGGAGCGAGTGATCTCCGAGGGAGTCCGCACCGTGTTCGCCTTTGCCGATGGTGCCCTGGTGGACTGTAGGGAAGCGCTACCGGCCGGATTCGCTGAACGAATCACGTTGCAGCCGTTTGAGCGCTGTTATTTCTTCAACCGACAGCAGCCCCACATTCCCGTCACCGAAGCCGCGCGCGGCTATCTTTTCGGTGCCGATTTCTGGGGCACTGCGGAGCTCGCGGGGCTGGCCCTTTAACAGGCCCAGCCCACCCTCTGGGAAAAACGTGGCGCGTCCTTCGGACCGTAGGTTTTCCGGTGCGCTGCGCGCGCCAGAAAAAGCCCTCGCGCCAAGGCAGCCGCTGCGCGTCTGATCAGGCAAAGCCCGTTACCGAACAAACCTGGCAGAGCTTCGCAACTGCCAAGTGTTCCCGTCCACGGGCTCCAAAGAGGGGGCAAGCCTTTTATTGCGCTGTCCAAGCTGCGATCAGACTGCTAGGCTCGGGTTGGTTAGGTTTGGTTTGTTTTTTCTTGGCCCGCATTCGCGGGCCTTTTTTGTTTCCGGCCGGAAACTTTGGATCAAACCACCTACCCCAGAGAGATATGACCTGGTGCTGTGGGTCGGAGTCCCTGGAGCTTGTGATCGTTGTGTTCAATGCAGGCCCCGGCCCAGTCGTGCGCACCAACGTAATCACAGTTCACGATGTTGAGGTCGTACGGCAGAAGCTCACCGGATTTAAGCTTTGGCGCGAAATAGTCAAAGTCGAATTGGACCATGCGTTGCAGGGAAGGCCCCAAGAAACGATAGGGTGGGGCAATATGCCAGACCCATAATTTATCACTGGGCATGGTGTTATATTTTTCTTTCAGAAGCTGATAAATCTGTATCGGCGTGTAGGCGGCGTTACTGTAGATGCCTGTCCTCAAGAGGTTGTCTGAGTCTGGCCACTTTTGCATGTAGATCACTTTTTTTGAGGCCATGATGTTGCTGATCGATCTGCCCGCTAAATCTGCTGTGGACTCATCCATCAGTGCTGGCCCGATGGCTTTTTGTGCTTCGAGATAGGCCGCGTCCGGATTGTTGCCTTCAATCGACAGGGTTATCAGGATGATTTCTTTGGGGTGGGCGGCATTGAATTCGCGGATCTCTTTCAGAACATCGAACATATTGGTCGTGGTCCAGGCAGGACCGTGTTTCATTACCCAAACCTTCGGAGTCGTCGGGGTCAGGACCTGGGTAATGAAATTTTCTTGAATAATGTCCGGCAGCCATTTTGCGCGAAGATCCAAGTAGCGCGAGCCAGCTTCCAGTTGCGCTTTCACTGTCAGGCTTTGGGCTTCGGCGGCTTCATTGCCGAATATCGCAAGAACTTTAGCGCCTTTAGACCCGGCGTCGTGGCTACCAGGAATGGCGAAATCTCGCAGGGTAAAAGGCCCCATTTCTGCTTCTCGGGCCGTCATCCAATTTTTGTAGTCGGTCATTTCGAATTCCTTCCGTGAAAGTATCTGGGATTAGATCGGCGTTCCGAGCCTTAAATGCGAAATAAGTTGATGCCCTACATCATTACTCCGATTGGGAAACCTTAGTTGCCTGGCGAGATTTAGCCAGTCGAGAGACAGTGCGCGCCCTTCGGGGCGGACGTCGCTGGTCTGGCTTACGATAACCGGCGTGTTGGTCTGTACCCGGTCATCTGGTCGGGTGAGGGCATTGCGATGCGGAAAAACCGTTTAGGAGCCTGGGCTCAGACGAGCATCAAACTGGAATGTTACTTCAACGGCCTCCTCGATAACCGCTTCTGCATCGGCGTGTTCCGGATTGAGGATGAGGTTATATTCTTGTGGCACAACACACGAACGGACCGCCAAGGCGAGCGCTTCGCGGTCGATGAGGAAGTCAGTTCCGATCGCCTGAGTGCCTGCTGGCACTCTTGTTCCGTTCCAGTCTTTTGGGTAAGCGTCGTCGGCAAGTACCATAATCTGACTGTCGGGCACCTCGACTTGGAACAGTAGATAATTCTGCAAGCTGTCTTCCTCACCCAGATTCACCAGAATTTCTAGCTGAGCAAGGGCAATACTCTCGGATAGATACACCGCCGGGTGATTAGGCAGATTCCAGCGCCCCCCATATTGGCGCGCACCAAACCCGGAAAACGCAGTGTCCTTGTGCTTTCGTTTGGTGATCCGGTACGCCTTCATGCGTACACGCCATGCTCGAGCTGCCCGATCAGGTCCCTTACCATGCGAATACCAGCCTCGGTATCCAGCAGATCTATTGGGCACTGGTGCTCCAGAGCTCTCGCCGGACGCTTCAGCCACCGTCGGGCCTTTTCTTGGTCGCCTTCAAACAATTCCACGGCGTCGCGCATCACCAGGTGCAGGGTCGCTAACCTGTCCAGTTCTGCCTTATGGACGGTGCCATCTTCGCGCCGACGTACGAGGGTGCGCGGAGACATGCCCAGCAGGGCGCACAAGACAGAGTCGTCGATGTCGTACAAGGCCTTCAAGGCATCCAGCTCTTTAGCCTTGCCGCCTCGGCGAATTTTCTTCACGCCCTGAACACCGGAAAACACGTACTTTCCAGTGGCGGCTGAGTGAGTTTTCACAGCACCACGCCCCGCATAGACGCCTCGAACGTTTGCCTTACCAGGCCCTTTAGGGCTCTGCTTTTTCTCCGTAATCGCTGACATAAAACCTCCTGCCATTTGGCAAATAAAGTTTACCACAATGGCGTCGGAATTTCTTGCAGGGTTTTCCAGCTCTTAATAATGCTACGGCGATGATTAAGCCATTTCCTTTCCCCTCGACGTTTCTGCATATCGAATTTTCGCACTCCCGTACCTGGTCTGAAGGAGGAGAAGGGCGAGGACAACTTTGTCGGCCTTCGAATCCTTGTTTGCTTGAAAACCAAGAGATTCTCGTTATTTCGACATTCAGATCTGTTCATTAGTGGGACGTCGACACAGGGGAACGTTTGAACTCAGGTTTTTATAAATAAAGACAGGAAGCGCTGTTTCGCCATTGCGAAAGCCGAGGAATCGGAAATTGTCATATATGAGAGGAAGAGCAAGCGCCCCTAAATATTTAGATGATTACAAACTTAGAGCGAGGAAATCGAATGACAGAAAAAAAAGAAACGGACATTGGATTAAACACCCTGGGCGGGAAGATCGTCACTGCAGGGCTGACAGGAACGGGGGTAATGGCAGCTATCGGTCCCCCTGCCTGGCTGATCGCGGTGCCTGTAATGGTGACCCTGGTGGGCGTGCTTATCTGCACACGGTCCTTTTGGCGGCGTCGCTGATGTTGTCAGCGGCGCTAGCCAGTTCCCCAACGGTGGTCTGGTGTGATTGGCAATTGACGGGCTTTCTGAAACAGTCTTCCCAGGCTTTTTCGGAATCGGCTATTGTTTCAGTAATTGAGTGTTTTTCGTGAACTATTTAAATTTACTTAACCACATGAATTAAAACATTTTACATGTATTTATGCTGAATCAGTATTCTAGAGATCAACGCCTAGGGCTGTTCAAATTGGTGGCATGGTAGATCAACAGGAGCCTGCACCATGACTGACTCACCGCACTGGCTGGACAATTTCATCACCGCAGCCGCCGCCATGCCCACAGAGAATCTTGCCGTTGTCGCGATGACCCTGGTGACTTTGGCCGTGATTTGGAGAAATTCTTGATATGAGCGATCAAAGCACGAGTTTGAGAGAAGACCGGTTCTCACCGATACCTCGACACTGGTTGGGTAGGGCAGGGCACTCGCCTTGGAACCTAGCCAGGGCCTCACTTCATGACCCTTTTCTCTTTCCCACGGGGCTAGCGTGGCGGCCAACAACGGGCGGGGTCATTGCTGCACTGAAGATCTACATTGCCCTGGTGGCCATGGCGGACGACAAAAAGCAGGAACGGAATGTGGGCAAGCACTGTTTGCGGACGACCTACGAGGAAATTCAGCTGTACCTGAAACTGTCGAGGGCGTTGGTGCGGGAGGGGCTTAAACTGTTGGAGGCTACCGATGCGCTCGAACGACTGGGGTACAAACCTCTGGTCTACAGAATTAAGGGTCTGGACCCGGAGCGGCCGGATGAATGGAAAGGACACGTTAAACTGCCCAAGGGTCACCTGTTTGGCCTTCGGCGGTACTCCAGTGCGAATCCGATCATGCTTGCCGAGTATCCCAGCCGAGGGAAAACGGCCATGAACGGCCTGGTTCTCTATCTACTCTTGCTGTCGGTCTGTCAGCGCAATACGAATGTGTCGTTGATTGCTTACGACCGCATTCAGGAACGCATAGGATTGGGTAGTCAGGAAGTACGTCAGGCTCTCGATGTGTTGATCAACCATGACCTTATCAGCGTTCTTCGGGTCACCAACGAAAGTACTCTTGAAGCCTTTGGCTTGCCGATGCCCGCTAAGGCTCTGGCCGGCTCTCCAAATGTGTACTTGATCAAAGGTCTCAAGGGGCGAAAGTACAATGAGCGCGTCAACACGCTTGAGGATTACGCCGCACTCACCGCAAGCCAACAAGCGATGCAGGATTTTTCTGATTGACCTGGACGGCGCTGTGTTATGACTCTGCGCGCCCTTCGGGGCGGGCTGCTCCGGGTTCGCTATTCGCTCATCCCGCGTTGCGGGACTGACGCCCTCCATATCCCTCGCGCTTCCGACCTCCGGCCGGTGAAGGATGCCCGCTGAAAGCGGGCTCCCGGTGTCGGATCAACAGACGCTTGCGCGA
>NZ_JASSUA010000004.1 GCF_030227115.1 Marinobacter sp. SS13-12 | reverse complement strand
AGGGCGAAGGCTATCTGCTCTTCGGTGTAACGGGATCGCTTCATGGCATGATCTCCTGCTCAGGGCTCTATCATGCCGGATTTTCCAGTTTTAAATGGACCTAAATTCCGGTGTAGGGTCAATGGCATGATCTCCTGCTCAGGGCTCTATCATGCCGGATTTTCCAGTTTTAAATGGACCTAAATTCCGGTGTAGGGTCAGGTAGGGTCACACTGTGGGTCTGCCCCGACGTATACCAAGTCCCGAGATTTTTCCTACAGACGCCTCTGCCATTTTGAACCTAAAGACATCTTAGTTCGGTTGACAGGATCAGGATCTGCTTATATCATCTTTATAAATAAGATCATATCTCACTTAATGAGAACAGTGCTTTGCAGAGCTAGAAAGGATTCACCTGCAAGCACCAGTTAATAGTAGGGAGTTCAGAATGCAGGAAATAAAACACTTCATTAATGGTCAATTTGTTTCGTCAGAAAGCGGCCGCACTTTTGACGATGTCAATCCGGCCAACGGTGAAGTTATAGCAAGAGTGCATGAAGCGGGCCGGGAAGAAGTGGGCCAGGCTGTCGCTGCCGCAAATGCCGCCATGAATGGACCCTGGGGTACGATGGCGGTCGCCGAGCGGATGAAACTCTTGCAGAAAGTTGCCGACGGAGTCATGGCTCGTTTCGACGAATTTGTTGAAGCGGAGTGTCTTGATACCGGTAAGCCCAAATCACTTGCGTCGCATATTGATATTCCCAGGGGTGCAGCTAATTTCCAGGTTTTTGCGGATCTCGTAAAGAATATTCCGACCGAAAGCTTCCAGATGGATACACCTGACGGGCTGGGTGCTCACAATTACGCTGTCCGCAAACCCCGTGGCGTGATTGCGGTGGTAGCCCCATGGAACCTCCCGCTTCTGCTGATGACGTGGAAAGTCGGCCCTGCACTTGCCTGTGGTAATGCCGTCGTTGTGAAGCCTTCTGAAGAAACGCCTCACACTGCAACGCTGCTGGCTGAAGTAATGAACGAGGCGGGCATTCCAGAGGGTGTCTACAACGTTGTTCATGGCTTTGGGCCGGATTCCGCGGGTGAATTTCTGACCCGTCACCCCGACATTAATGGCATTACGTTCACCGGCGAGTCGAAGACGGGTACAGCGATCATGAAGGCTGCCTCTGAATGCCTCGTGCCTGTCTCCTTTGAACTGGGTGGAAAGAACGCCGCCATTGTTTTTGCGGATGCGGACATCGACAAGGCGATCGAGGGCACCATGCGTTCCGTCTTCGCTAACTGTGGCCAGGTGTGCCTTGGCACAGAGAGGGTCTACGTCGAGCGTCCACTGTTTGATGAATTCGTCAAGCGTCTCAAGGAGGGGGCGGAATCCCTGCGCATGGGGTGGTGGCAGGATGAGAATGTGAACTTTGGTCCGGTGATCAGTCAGGAGCATCGCCAGAAGGTTCTTTCCTACTACGAAGTAGCGCGCAAGGATGGTGCCAATATCGTGACCGGTGGGGGTGTTCCGGAGATGCCTGCGAATCTGAGCGAAGGTGCGTGGGTAGAGCCAACGATCTGGACAGGCCTTGGTGAGGATTCTGCGGTAGTGCAGGAGGAAATCTTCGGGCCCTGTTGCCATATCGCACCGTTTGACTCCGAAGAAGAGGTCATTAGCCTCGTAAACGATACCCCTTACGGCCTGGCGGCTGCTGTATGGACGGAAAATCTCAGCCGTGCTCATCGCGTTGCTCCGAAACTGGAAGTGGGACTTTGCTGGGTCAACAGCTGGTTCCTTCGTGACCTTAGGACACCTTTCGGCGGCAGCAAGCAGTCCGGCATCGGCCGAGAGGGTGGTGTCCACGGCTTGGAGTTCTACAGCGAACTCTCAAATATCTGCATCAAACTTTGAGTTCTAAGGCCACTCCCATGAAGCAAGAACAGATTGACCAATATAGCCGGGCACTGTTCAACGCGTTGAGATCACGTTCAGCGATCGACCCGTTGACGCAGTCACAACCTGATATGACGATCGAGGACGCCTATGAGATTTCCCTTGGCCTGATGAATCTGAGAATTGCAGAGGGCGAAAAGGTTATCGGGAAAAAGATAGGTGTCACCAGCAAGGCAGTTCAGAACATGCTGAACGTGCACCAGCCGGATTTTGGTTATCTGACTGACCAGATGGTGTATGCCAACGGTGAAACACTGCCTGTCAGTACTCAGATGATTGCGCCGAGGGCAGAAGGAGAAATTGCATTTGTCCTGAAGCGGGATCTGGCCGGGCCTGGCATTACGAACGCTGCCGTTATCGCAGCGACCGAATGTGTCATGCCCTGTTTCGAAATCGTCGATTCAAGAATCCGGGACTGGAAAATCGCCATTCAGGATACCGTGGCAGATAACGCCTCCTGCGGGTTTTTCGTGCTGGGAGACCGGGCCGTCTCTCCACGCCTGGTGGATTTGTCGACTTGCGGCATGGTGGTTGAAAAGAACGGTCAAATTATCAGCACAGGTGCGGGAGCCGCAGCTCTTGGATCTCCACTTAACTGCGTTACCTGGCTAGCCAACACACTGGGACGCTACGGAATGACGCTGAAAGCCGGTGAGGTAATCCTGTCGGGCTCCCTGGTGCCGCTGGAGCCCATAGTGGCCGGCGATTACATGAGAGTTGATATCGGCGGAATTGGCAGTGCCAGTGTGAACTTTGGCTGATCCAATTGAAGCTAGAACCGAGGGAAACATGATGAATCAGAAAATAAAGGCGGCCATCATCGGACCGGGCAACATTGGTACCGATCTGATGTTCAAGATCATGCGCAACGGAAAGAACATAGAAATGGGCGCAATGGTGGGTATCGACCCAGAGTCAGACGGTTTGGCCCGGGCCAAGCGTCTGGGTGTTGCCACTACCGCTGAAGGCGTACAGGGCCTTGTAGATCTGCCGGAATTTGCTGATATTGAAATTGTATTCGATGCCACATCTGCCGGTGCCCATATGCACAACGAAGTGTTCCTGCGAGGCCACAAAGAAAACATCAAAATCATCGATATGACACCCGCCGCGATTGGTCCCTATTGTGTACCAGTGGTCAACCTCGAACAGAACCTGCACGAAGGCAACGTCAATATGGTGACTTGCGGCGGCCAGGCAACGATTCCGATGGTAGCTGCTGTTTCTCGGGTGGCCAAAGCGCATTATGCAGAGATTGTTGCTTCTATCTCCAGCAAGTCCGCAGGTCCCGGTACCCGCGCAAACATTGACGAGTTCACTGAAACCACGGCCAAGGCCATCGAAGTTGTAGGCGGAGCGCAAAAGGGCAAGGCCATTATCATCCTGAACCCCGCCGAACCGCCTCTGCTGATGCGTGACACAGTTTACGTACTCTCTGACGCAGCCGATGAGTCTGAAGTTGAAGCTTCCATCGAGCAAATGGTGGAGGCGGTAAACAGCTATGTACCAGGCTATCGCCTGAAGCAGAAGGTGCAGTTTGATCGCATTCCGGAAGACCAACCCATGAATGTGCCGGGGCTGGGCCGGTTCAGTGGCCTGAAAACCTCCATTTTCCTGGAAGTGGAAGGCGCTGCCCATTACCTCCCGGCCTATGCAGGCAATCTCGACATCATGACGTCTGCCGCTTTGGGTACGGCAGAGCGGATCGCCGAATCGCTGGTCAACTGAGGAGAAACGAAAAATGACCTTTAATCCCGGTAAAAAGCTTTACATCTCGGACGTGACACTGCGGGATGGTAGTCACGCCATTGGTCACCAGTACTCTATCAAGAACGTGCAGGACATTGCCCGTGCTCTGGACGAGGCCAAAGTGGATTCAATAGAAGTGGCGCACGGTGACGGGCTGCAGGGCTCCAGTTTCAACTACGGGTTTGCCGCCCATACGGACCTTGAGTGGATTGAAGCGGTCGCAGAAGTGGTTGATCACGCTCAGATTGCAACTCTGCTGCTGCCCGGCATTGGCACTATTCACGATCTGGATAACGCCTACAAGGCTGGTGCCAGAGTCGTGCGCGTTGCAACACACTGCACCGAAGCAGACGTCTCAAAACAGCATATTGAACACGCCCGCAAACTGGGAATGGACACCGTCGGCTTTCTGATGATGAGCCACATGCAGACCCCGGGGGGGCTGGCAGAACAGGCGAAGCTGATGGAAAGCTATGGTGCAACCTGCATCTACGTAGTCGACTCCGGCGGCGCCTTGAGCATGGAGGATGTGCGTGACCGGTTCCGTGCCCTCAAGGATACGCTCAAGCCGGAAACGCTGACCGGTATCCATGCCCATCACAACCTTGCACTCGGTGTCGCCAACTCGATCATTGCAGTTGAAGAAGGATGCGACCGGATAGATGCCAGCCTTGCCGGCATGGGGGCGGGGGCTGGAAACGCACCACTTGAGGCTTTCATCGCGGCGGCTGACCGAATGGGTTGGGAGCATGGGACAGAGCTGTTCGCACTGATGGATGCGGCAGACGATATTGTACGCCCCCTTCAGGTACGGCCGGTCAGAGTTGACCGTGAGACGCTGGCACTGGGTTACGCGGGCGTCTATTCCAGCTTTCTGCTTCACTCGGAAGTTGCTGCAAGAAAGTACGGACTCAAAACGGTGGACATCCTGGTTGAGCTTGGGCGTCGTCATATGGTCGGGGGGCAGGAGGACATGATTGTTGATGTCGCGCTGGATCTTCTCGAAGCAAAGAAAAAAAGTGGGGTATCTGCATGAGCTTGAGTAAAGAACAGATCGCGGCATTGGCTGAACACCTTGAGAACGCTGAGCTCAATGCGTCTGCCGTCAAGAAGATCACCGACGACTACCCGGACATGGACTTCAGGGATGCTTACAACGTCCAGTATGAGATCCGCCGCCGGAAAGAGGCGCGAGGCACCCGAATCATCGGCATGAAAATGGGGCTGACTTCCCGGGCCAAGATGGAACAAATGGGTGTTGATACACCGATCTATGGTTTTCTGGCTGATTACTTTGAACGGGCGGAATCCGGTGAGATTTCTGTCAAGGACCTCATCCATCCGAAGGTGGAAGCCGAGATCGCATTTGTTACAAAAAGTCCGCTCGGTGGCCCCGGATGTAATGCCGCTCAGGTCATCGCCGCCACCGACTTTATTATGCCGGCAGTGGAAGTGATTGACTCTCGCTACGAAAATTTCCGTTTCGATTTGGTCAGTGTTATTGCCGACAACGCTTCGTCTTCCCGTTTCTTTACCGGGGGGCAAGTGCTCGCTCCAATGAGTACTGACATGCGCACGATCGGCGTTGTCCTGGAAAAAAATGGTCAGGTGATGGAGGTGGGCGCCAGTGCAGCCGTTCTGGGTAACCCGGCCACGGCTATCGCCATGCTTGCCAATCAGCTTGCGGAGCGGGATGAAAAAATTCCGGCCGGCAGCATCATACTTTCTGGAGCAATCACGGCGGCCATTCCGGTGGAGGCAGGTGATAACGTGACCTTGCGCGCTCATGGAATGGGTTCCGTATCCATGCGATTCGTGTGAGCTCGAAACTGATCAAAAAGAACTGGGGGAACTAACAATGCCAATGCTACAGGTTTCAATTCTGGAAGGCCGCACACCGGAGCAGAAAGAAGAGCTGATCGCGCGTCTGACCGCGACGATAACAGGAACGCTTTCCGTGAAGCCCGAGTCCGTCCGGGTTCTGATTCAGGAAATGCCAAAAACCAACTGGGGCATTGCCGGTCAGTCAGTCGCCAAGCGTGATGGGGGTAAATGATGGCCTCAGATAACCCGGAAATCGGCCTGAAAATCAGTGCCGGCGGCATCGAAACCAACTATCACGATATGGGTGAGGATAGCGGTACCCCTTTGTTGTTGCTTCATGGCTCGGGGCCGGGCGTCACGGCCTGGGCGAATTGGCGATTCAATCTGCCGGTATTGTCCGAGACTCGCAGGGTTGTTGCCCCGGACATGGTGGGTTTCGGATATACCGAAAGGCCGCCCGGCGTGGATTACAACCTGGATACATGGGTAAAGCATGGAATTGACTTCCTGGATGCTTTGGGTATCGAAAAGGCAGACGTTGTAGGCAACTCCTATGGCGGTGCTCTGGCTCTTGCCATGGCAATTCGCCATCCGGACAGGATCAGACGGCTTGTATTGATGGGAGCTGCCGGTGTCGATTTCGAACTGACGCCAGGACTTGATGCGGTATGGGGCTATACGCCCTCGGTAGAAAATATGCGGGAACTCATCAGGACCTTTGCCTTTAACCAGGAAATGATGAGCGACGAACTGGCAGAACTGCGATATCGCGCGAGTGTTCGTCCCGGATTTCAGGAGGCTTTCGCCTCAATGTTTCCCGCACCTCGACAACGTTGGGTGGATGCGCTGGCAAGTTCTGAGAAAGACATCCGGGCGATGGACAAGGAGACCCTGATTATCCATGGACGGGATGACGTGATTGTTCCGCCGGTAACGTCCCGCAAACTATTTGAATACATCGAGTATGCACAGCTGCACCTGTTTGGTCGCTGTGGTCACTGGACGCAGATTGAGCATGCTGATCGTTTTAACAAACTGGTAACGGATTTTTTGAATGAATCCTGACGGGCCCAGAAAATAAAGAGGTTTCTGATATGTCGACTACAAAGAGCAACATCATTGGCACCGATCGTGACTATGGGTCGCTGGTAAAAGAAGACCGGGTTCACAGCTCCATTTTCACGGATGAATCCGTCTTCGAAGACGAGATGGAACGCATCTTTCACAAGACCTGGCTTTTTGCTCTCCACGAGAGTGAGGTGCCCAAGAAGGGTGACTTCAAGTTGTTGAAACTTGGACGTTTTCCTGTGATTGCTGTGCGCGACGAAAATGAAGAAGTTCAACTGATGATCAATCGTTGTCGCCACCGCGGTGCCCAGGTTTGTGAGGCAACACAGGGCAACGCAAAAAGCTTTCAGTGCTGGTACCACGGCTGGACCTACAACACCAAGGGCGACCTGGTTGGTGTGACCGGTGAAGAAGCCTATGACAAAACGTTTGACGCCAAGGAACACGGGCTGACCAAAGTGGCGCGCGTGGGGAATTACAGAGGCTTTATCTTCGCCAGTCATTCGAAGGAAGGTCAGAGCCTGGATGATTATCTTGGTCCTGCCAAAAAATTCATCGATATTCTTATCGACGCGTCACCAACCAGTGAAATTGAAGTCAAGCCCGGTGTCGTCAGTAAAACCATGTATCGCGGCAACTGGAAGCAGATCGGCATGGACGGGTACCACCCCCATTATGTCCACGTGTCTGTCTTTAAAATTTTCAGCAAGCGTGAAAGTACAACAGGCTCAGCAGTTGGCGCTATCCACCTGGAAGACCCGTTTGCAGATAGCTCTCCAAGCCTGACCCGCGGATTCCCGAACGGCCATGCTGCTCTGGATTTCCGTTTCCAGAGACTGCCACATGCCAAAGACAATACCGCCGAACTGCAACAGAGCGAGGATGGCCGCAAGTACGTTGAAGACATGATCGCACGGTATGGCAAAGAGCACGCCGAAGAGCTGATCGCCTGGCATGGTGACCCACATCTTGGTGTCTTCCCGAATCTGCAGCTCATTCACGATCACATCCGTGTTGTGATTCCGATTTCTTCTTCGGAGACCCAGGTACTTATGTATCCGGTTTTCCTGAAAGGCGTTGGTCAGGAAATCAACAACAAGCGTTTGCGTTCTCACGAGGCATTTTACGGCCCGGCTTCCAACGGGTCCCCTGACGATGCGGAAATTTTTGAACGTGTTCAGCGAGGGCTTGAGGGCGATGCGAATCCTTGGATCCTGCTGGGAAGGGGTATTAACCGTGAGAAATCCGATTCGGATGGCACCGTGTCCGCTCTGATCAGTGATGAGATCACTCAGAGAGCCCAGATGCAGGAATGGAAGCGGTTGATGACCGAAGACTGATTCAGGAAACCAATTGAAATCGGAGATATATCCATGGCTAAACAAATAGTAAATGCCGCTCCTGAGGCCATAAACAAAGGCGTCGTCAGTGTGGAGCAGCAGCTTCGAGTGGAACGTTTTCTGAATTACGAAGCGGCACTGATGGATGAGCACGAATACGACCGCTGGATGGAGTTGTGGACTGGCGACGATATCACCTACTGGGTCCCCTGTAACAGTGATGATCAGGACCCCAATACCGGCGTTGCAATTATCTATGACGACCGTCCGCGCCTTCTTGAGCGCATGATGCGACTCAAAGACAAGGCTGCACACGCCTATCGTCCGAGAGCGCGTCTTATCCGGAACGTATCTGGTGTTGTGCCGCTCTCTGTGAGGGGGGAAGAACTAGAGGTCGTGTCCAGCTTTAGCCTCGGCGAGATTCGTACCGGGACTGAAAATATCTGGTTTGGCAAGTGTCATTATTTGCTGGTGGATACATCGGAAGGTTTTCGCATCCGCTGGAAGAAAGTAATGCTGCTGAATAATGACGAGGCAATGCCGAACCTGACGTTTCTGGTTTGACCGGCCAACCGGTTTGAGAAGCGCCGGGAGGTATGCAAGTGTAGGTTACGGCGGTCCCAGGGGGGTGTCAGAAAAGGAGAGAGAAGTCGATCAACGAGTGAAGCCAATTAACAAGTACAAGAGAGTGTGGAGCGAAAAAATGATCAAACTCAGAAAAAGTAAAGTTACAAAATATTTGATGGGAAGTGCTCTATTGGCATTGTCAATGACTGTGGGTTTTGCAGGTGCGGAGCCCCGTCAGGATATTGATGATTCTCCGGTTAACGTTACCATCGCCGGGTATTCCTCCGGCGGCCAGGTGGCTGTCTTTGGAGAGGGCGTTGTCGAGGCGGTGCGCCGAACCTATCCAGACTCCAGTATTATTTACGAGCCCGGAAATCCGGCTGGAGCGATGGAATACCTGAAAAACGAGAGACGGCCTTTTGCTCTGGAAAGTATCGTGGAGCCGAAAATGGCTTATGCTGGCCGAGCGCCATTTCGGGAGAAATACCCGCCTGGCACTGTAACCGGGGTTCTGAACGGTTCTCCCGATGTCTTTGCTTTGAAGGTTTACGGGCGTGCCGATTTTTTCAATGAGCATGGGGTTAAGAGTTTTGCTGATCTTGTTGAGAAAGAAGTCCCGATGAGGTTGTCCATCAATCAGCCTGGCAATCTCTGGGCCCGAGAACATGTTCGTGCTTTGTTTTCCTATTTCGGGAAGACTATGGAAGATGTTGAGGCATGGGGCGGTGAGCTAGTTGCTCAACCAACGGGTGCATCTCACGACCTGATGCGTGATGGCCGTCTTGACGTGATTATAACCGGGGGCGCAACACCTTCTGGCAGGATTGTCGAACTGGGTAGTGTTCAGGATCTCGCTTTTGTCACGCTTTCAGACGAATTGGTCAAGCATGTTGCTGATGATCTTGGTGCCAGCGTTGGTTCCATCCCTGCCGGCTCCTATGATTTTGTAGATCAGGAACTCGCCACTGTCATGAGTAGTTTTATGATTGTTGCCGGACCGGCGGCGACTTATGAGGATGCTTATAAGCTGGCCAAATCCATGTACGAACAGATGGAACACTACCGTTCCTCTCACCGAGCACTGCAAAAGGCGTCTCGCGAACAGCTACCAAATGTTAGCTATCTCGAACTCCATCCAGGTGCGAAGGCTTTTTATCAGGAAGTAGGACTGATTGACTGATGTAAAGCTCTTACCCTAAAGCAAAATTCGGTTCAGGACGAGGCGAGTTTTGCTAAAGAGAAATGTAAAAAATTTTGCAGATTTTAATTAAAGAGATAGTATTTCAACAAGTGATATAAACTCTGATCCGATTACAATAAAAGCAGAAAGGGGAAGCACAATGAACAAAAACAAATCCAATCAGTTCCTGGATAAAAAAAGCCTGTTAGCGATTACGAGTGCTGTCGTGTTCGGCATGGGGTCTCAGGTAGCCGTTGCTCAAAGTATGAGTGACCGGGTGGAAACACTCGAAAATGAGATTGAAACCCTTAAAGCTGAACAAGAAAAGTCGAATGTGGTAGGAACCTACAAAGGAAATCGCCTGGGGTTCTCCAGTGCGGATGGTAACTTCGGGTTTAACCTAAACGGTCGCTTGCTGATGGATACTGCCTGGGCTGACACAGATGACGACAGCCGTGATCTTGGTCAGGAGACTTTTATTCGGGCCGCCCGATTTGCCGCTTCTGGCAAACTTTACCAGGACTGGGGATACAAGTTGCAGTATGAGTTCCTCGGAAGCGGTGCGAGCGGCATCCGGGACGCTTATCTTCAGTACCATGGTTTCAAGCCAGGCGGTAATGATTTCGTGCTGTCTATCGGTAACCAGTTCCAGCCGTTTGGCTTCGAAGGCCTTCAAAGCCCGAAATACACCGCGATGATGGAATTGTCCGGCCCAGGGCAGGTGCTTGGCGCAGGCGCCCGCCGCCTTGGTATCCGGGGTGATCTGGTTGGTGATAGCTGGGGCTGGGCTGCTGGTGTTGCTCAGGAAGTTCCTGGTAGCGCTGCTAATCCGGATGACGATGATGAACTCGATTTTTCCACCAAGCTCTGGTTTGATCCGGTGCTGGAGAAAGGAAGGCTGGTACACCTTGGTGTTTCCCTGAGGCAGCATAATGCCAGCGACAGCAGCGATGGTTTCCGCCTTCGCTCGCGCCCGGAGAATCGGGTCGATGGATACCGGCCGGTTGATACCGGAGCGGTAGGTGACTCAGACGGTTTCGTTGCAGCGAACTTGGAAGCTGGCTTCACTCAGGGGCCATTCAACATCAACGCGGAATATTATTGGGCTGAGTACGAAGATCTCGAAAATGCAGGGGCAAACACAGGTGAGGAACCATCCTTTACCGGCGCCACGGTCACCGGTATCTATTACCTGACCGGCGAGTCCCGTCCCTATTCACCCAAAATGGGCGGCGTGTACGGACCGGTACGCCCCAATAATCCGCTGAGCATGGGGGGAAGTGGTGCCTGGGCAATTAGTGGTCGCTTCAGCACCCTTGATCTTACCGACGGTGGTATCGACGGCGGGGAAATGGACGTTGCCTCCCTCGGCCTCAACTGGTTCCCGGAGCGGCGTTTGCGCTTCAGTGTGAATGCCGGCCTGGTGTCAGTTGATGGTGGGCCGAACGACGGCTCTGATCCGACCTTCGTCCAGGCTAGAACCCAGCTGGAGTGGTAAGTAGTTAAAGAAGTAATTTCTTCTGTGCCGGCGTCCGGATACGGGTTGCCGGCACAGAAGTGCTCTGCCCAGGCCCAGGGTCGGGCGTGTATTCTTTATGAGATTGTTTATGAACCTGTTAAAAAGAACAATTTGGCTCGCGTTTTCCATGGGTAACAAAGTGCCGATGGAAGGGGTTAGGTATGCGTTGGTGGCACTCCTCGCGGTGCCATTGACAGTGTTCGAAATCTGGTACGCTGTCGCAGGTAATTTCGGGCGCCTGGAGCTGGCGATTCTTTTCGTGGTCCCGATGTATGTCATTTCTTTTCTGTCAATCAGTCATGCTCCTGATTCCAACCGCACGACCTGGTTTGACTATTTTCTGGCACTTGTAAGCCTTGTTGCAGGTATTTATCTTATCCTGCAGATGGGGCGTTACCAGAACTGGATTGCAGGGCTGGATATCTACACGACCGGGGATTTGACGGTCGCAGCCATTTATTCGTTACTGACGCTTGAGCTTTTGCGGCGTTGTGTCGGCCCCGGTATTTCCGTGGTTGTCTGGTTAGTCATTCTATACAGTCTGTTCGGTGGCCACCTATCAGGATTTTTCAGTCACCGGGGCCTGAACCTGAGCTATATGCTCGAAAGCCTGATGGTTACGCCACATGACGGGGGCTTGTTCTCCGCGCCTATTCAGGTGGCTGCTGTTTATGCATTCCTGTTTATCACATTTGGCAAGTTTCTGGAGAAGAGTGGTGGCGGTGACTTTTTCTTCAACGTCGCGGCCCTACTTGCTGGCCGTCGTACCGGAGGCTCCGCCAAGATTGCAGTAACCTCCAGTGGACTGTTCGGCATGATATCCGGCAGTCCTGCTTCGGACGTCATGACGACCGGTTCGATCACTATCCCCATGATGAAGCGTGTTGGTTACACGCCCCGCTATGCAGCGGCTGTTGAAGCCGTGGCTTCAACAGGCGGCAGTCTTTTGCCGCCTGTTATGGGGGCTGTCGTATTCTTGATGGTTGAGTTCACCGGTATTTCCTACACAAGCATCATCGGTTCAATACTTGTGTGCTCTATTCTTTACTATGTGGGAATCTACGTTCAGGTGCATTGCTATTCGGCCCGGCATAATGTTGGCCATATTGATGCCGCTGATATCCCTACCTGGCTCCACACGTTCCGCACCGGATGGATTTTCGTTATCCCAATGGGGTTGCTGGTTTACGTGCTAATGAGTGGCAGAACGCCCGCCCTTGCCGCAACCTGCGGGTTGGTTGCCGTTATAGTCGTCAGCTGGTTTGTTGGTGGCAAGGCGATAACACCAAGGCGATTCGTTCAGGGTTGTGTTGAGATCTGCACTGCAATTGCACCACTGATCGCAGCGGTCGCCGGCGCCGGGATCCTGCTTATTGGCCTTAACGTTACCGGGTTGGCATCAAAATTATCGGCGCTGATCTTCAGTGTTGCCGAGGCGAACCTGTTACTTGCGTTGTTGCTGGCAACGATCGTCACAATTATCTCCGGCATGGGGATGCCGGTTGTGGCTGTCTATTCGCTGGTTGCGGTCATGGTGGCGCCGGCGCTCGTGGACGCGGGCCTGTCCCTGCTTCAGGCGCATCTGTTTCTGATATTTTACGGCGTGGCATCCTATATTACTCCGCCCGTTGCGGTAGCGGCTTATGTTGCAAGCAGTATTGCGGACGAGCGACCGATGGCGGTTTCCATGACCGCTGCCAAGGTGGGGCTGGTTGCGTTTACCCTTCCGTACGCATTCGTCTATAACCCCGGAATTCTGATGATCGGGTCTCTTGAAACCATCGTGTTTGACGTGATCAAAGTTTCCTGCGGCGTACTGATTATGTCTACGGCGGTTGAGGGCTGGTACCACGGCGAGCTTAAACGGTATGCGAGAGCGGCTCTGATTATTACCGGGCTTATCGCATTCTCGGTATGGGACGTTGCGGGCGTTACTGCCTTGTTAATGGCGATCTCTTATCTGCTTTTCAAGCGTTACCGGTCGCCGGCTTCAGCGGGCATATTGCCTGTTGGGTCGCAGACCGATTTCGAAAAATAGATCGTTTTTTTATTGCGAGTTAATTGGGGAGAACACTAGCTATGATTCAGTTACACGATATTTCCTATCTTCGCCTGGGTTGCCAGAACCTGAGTGAAATGGTTGAGTTCGCAACCGATATCCTTGGCCTGGAACTGCGCCATAAAACGGACAATCATGCCTATTTGCGAGGTGACAGCAGCGCATTCAACATTTGTTACATTGAGGGTGATGCGGACTATGACGCCTGCGCCTTTGAAGTAAGAGAGCTCTCTGAACTTGATAAAGCAGAGAAAGAACTGGCTGCGGAAGGTATAACCGCAAAACGCGCAACCGATGAGGAGTGTGAGGAACGCCAGGTAAACTCGGCGCTGTTCTTTGCGGATCCCAACGGCAACCGTGTTGAACTGGTGTATCGACCCTACCAGACAGGCGTACGTTATTTTCCTGGCCGGGATGCGGGAATTACGGAATTCGGTCACTTCGGTCTGCATACCCGTAACAGCGAACGAGATATACGGTTCTGGACGGAAGTGATGAGTGCCAGGGTCAGCGACAAGATCGGGGAGGGTGCCCTGTTACGCATTGACCCGGTCCATCACAAGATCGCCCTCTTTGCCTCTGAACATACCGGGGTTCAGCACGTTAACTTCCAGGTTGCGAGCATCGATGATGTCATGCGTTCCTGGTACTTTCTCCAGGAAAAAAATGTCCCGATCGTCTTCGGCCCAGGCCGTCACCCGACATCGACGGCGATGTTCATCTATTTCCTCGGGCCCGACAAACGCGTTTATGAGTATTCGTCCGGTGTAAAACGTATATCGGATGAAGAGAATCATACACCCCGTCAGTTTGAAATGGCGCCGACCTCTTTTTGCATGTGGGGCGCAAAGCCGAATGTTGATGAATTCAGCGAATGACCCCATCAGTTGCTTTCATTCATCAAAGCCTGTTTTGGAGAATTGAATGACAAATAATCAATGTAGACGGTTCGAAAACCAGGTTGCATTAGTTACCGGCGCCGGCCAGGGCATAGGTCTTGCAACCGCATGGCGCCTCGGTTATGAAGGCGCGAAAGTGGTTCTGGCGGACAAAGCTGAAAAGCCTGTAACTGACGCCGTTCAGAAAATGAAGGCTGAAGGCATTGAGGCAGTAACCGCCGTTTCCGATCTTTCAAATCTGGCTGGCGCTGAGCTTGCAATGAAGATGGGCGTTGATGCGTTTGGCCAACTGGACGTTCTGGTAAACAACGTGGGTGGCACGATCTGGAAAAAGCCCTTCTGGCATTACACGGAGGAGGAGATCAGGGCAGAAGTGGACCGCTCTTTCTGGCCGCCACTGTGGTGTTGTCGGGCGGCTATTCCACATATGCAAAAGAACGGCGGCGCCATCGTCAATGTTGGCTCCAACGCAACCATGGGGATTTTCCGCATTCCCTATTCTGCCTCCAAAGGCGGCGTAGTCGGGCTGACAACAGCCCTTGCCATTGAGCTTGCAGACTTTAATATCCGGGTCAACTGCGTTGCCCCCGGCAACACCGCCGTCAGGGAAAGACCTACACCCAGGCTCGATCGTGAACTTACGGACCAGGAGAAAGCCTGGAACCAGCAGTTTTATGATTACGTCACGCGCGAAGGCCTTTTTGATCGCGCCGCCACGGTAGAGGAACAGGCTGCTGCGATTACGTTCCTGGCATCTCCCGACGCTTCTTACATTACCGGTGAAGTTATAGACACCGGGAAAAGAGGCATGAGAATTTCGGAGGTAAGTTAAGAATGCGCTTTAGATCTCCGGGAGTTCTTTTCATGAGCGTGCCTTGGACGATATCGGGAACAGGCTTGTCCCGGACGCGCAGGTCATGAGCAGCGAAGTTATTGCCGTAACATTGGCCCTGGCCTCTGCGTTGATGTTTGCCTTTACCTTTACGCTGGTCAGGGTAGGGGTAAAGTCAGCCTCCAGCGAGACGGCCCTTTGGGTGACACTGTCGATCAATGTGGTGTTTCTCTGGGGTTGGAGCATCGTGGGCTATGGGTGGCAGTTTGGTGACTGGTGGCAATGGCGCTATTTTGTGCTTGCAGGTATTTTCGCCCCGCTGTTGGGGCGCCTGTTCCAGTTTCTGGGGATGGCCAGGCTTGGTTCGAACATCACAACTCCGCTGACATTGACGCATCCTGTGGTGTCGCTGGTGCTTGCCATGACGTTTCTTGGGGAGAGCCTGACGACTCTGGGGTTGTTTGGAGCGTTGCTGGTTATTGTGGGTAGTGTGGTTGTCGGGTCTCAGGGCGGCAAAAACGAAACCGCCAGCCTGAAAGCGGTTCCAAAAACCTACCTTGTATTGCCCATGATCGCTTCGTTTTCCTACGGAATATCAATGGTATTCCGGAAGATAGGAATCGATATCGGAACCGATGCGGTAACAGCTGCAGCAGTCACCACGACGTCGTCCTGGTTTTTCGCCAGTCTTTATACCGGTTTCACTGGTGGCTTCAAACAGATTCGTTGCACGAGAAAAGAGTTCGGGTTTTTCATATTCGCCGGTATCTTTTCATCGTTTGGTCCGGTGCTTCTCTTTTTTGCGATGCAATACTCGGATCTTGTTGTGGTGGCACCTTTGGCCTCGACAACCCCTTTGTTTGTGCTGCTGATGTCCTACATCTTTATTCGCGCAGATGAGATTTTTACCACTAAGGTCGTCATGGGAACCATAGCTACCGTTCTAGGGGTTATGATGGTGAGCGTGTACGGAATTGCCTGAAACTATTAGGAGTCGATATGGCTGATGCGAACGATAAGCAGCATTTTTTTGCGTGTAAGGAAGAGGATCTCTCTGATAATGAAATGCTGAAGATTGACCTCCCAGATCAACCCCCTGTTGTTGTTTACAAGGTTGGAGGCAATTTTTTTGCGACGGATAACACGTGCACTCACGGAGAGGCCAGCCTGGCCGAGGGCGAGGTGGATGATGATTTCATCATAGAGTGTCCCTTCCACGGAGGCACCTTCGACATTCGCACAGGTGAGGCTATTGATTTTCCTTGCGTACTGCCTCTGAAGTCCTACCCCGTAACGGTTGAGGGTGGCGGCGTATACGTAAACCTCGAAGAAGGTAAAACCCCGGCGTAAAGCCCTGTGCGGAGAGCGCTATGATTGATTCACATACCCATGTGGTTCCCGATAATTTCCCGCCCTATCCCGGCAGGGATCCCAATCATGCATGGCCATGCATGCATTGTGGGCATGGAAATCATAAAACCGTGATGATCCGGGGCAAAGCGTTCCGGGAAGTGAACGATACCTCCTGGAGCGCCCGCTCAAGATTACGGGAAATGGACGAAGAGGGCGTTGATCGGCAAGTCTTGTCACCCATGCCTGAGTTGTTGTCCTACTGGTTCAATACGCACGATGCGCTTGCATTCGGTCGCCATATAAACGGCACGATAGCGGGCCTGGTGGCCGAGATGCCAGAGCGGTTTTTTGGCCTGGGTATGGTGCCTCTTCAGGACCCGGATGCAGCGGCAAAGGAAGTGAGAGTTCTCAAGCACGAATTCGGGCTGCTGGGCGTGGAAGTGGGAAGTAATATTAATGGTGTGGCGATGGGGGACCGTCGGTTTGACCCATTCTTTGCTGCTCTGGAAGAAGAGGATATGTGCCTGTTTGTGCATGCCCTGCACCCCAACAAGGATCGATTATATCCGTTGCCGTTGATGGAGCCATTGGTTGCGTTCCCCAATGAAAACAGCATCGGTATTGTCTCTTTTCTGGTCAACAGTGTTCTCGAGCGTTTTCCGAAATTGCGCATCGCCTTCAGTCATGGGGGGGGGGGCTTTCCGATGACGTTACCTCGCCTGCAGAATGGGTGGGAGGTGAGTCAGGCCCTGCAGGATGCAATGCCGCTCTCACCCATAGAGCAGGCGCGTCGGTTCTGGTACGACACGCTCGTTTATGACGAGGATGCCATCGCTTATCTGATGAAAATCTACGGCGTCCGACAGGTAATGATGGGGACGGATTATCCGTTTGTCATCAGAGACAGGCACCCCGGCAAACGCTTCGATGGTTTAGGTCTGAGCCAGAAGGACCTTCTGGCCCTGACCGATGATAACTGCCTGCGTTTCCTGGGATTGATGAAGCCCTAGCCGGTATCAGGATCAGGCCCTGAGGCCGCTGCGTTACTGAAATCAGAACAATAACTTGTGAGGAATCAATCATGCCCACCATCAGTCTTGTTGGCACCGGCGAACAGTTTGAACAGACAGAGTCTCACGACTGTATCCTTCGGGCAGGGCTTGGCGCTGGCTATGGCCTGGCTTACGAATGCAACTCGGGTGGCTGCGGGACCTGTAAATTTGAGGTGGTTGAAGGCGAAATTGAAGAGCTTTGGCCAGATGCCCCGGCTCTCACTGCCCGCGACATCAAGAAGGGCCGTAAGCTGGCCTGTCAATGCAAAGCGAGCACAGACCTTGTGATCAAAATGCGGACGGCCCCGGAGTATATCCCCGCCAATGTACCCGCTCGATTTGAAGCAACCCTGAGCTCGCGCAGGGACGTTACGAGCGACATTGTCGAGTTCTGCTTTCAGGCTCCTGGGGGCCAGGCTGCGGAGTTTCTTCCGGGGCAATATGCCATGCTTACCTTTTTTGATGGCAGGGGGCCGCGCGCATACTCCATGAGTAATCTCCCTAATGGTGACGGGGTATGGGAGTTCTGGATTCGAAGAAAACCCGGTGGCGAAGTCAGCGGTGCTCTTTTTGATGAGCTCCAGCCCGGTGACAAGATAATCATCGATGGACCCTATGGTCACGCCTACCTGCGCGCGGAGAGCGAAAGAGATATCATGTGTATTGCTGGTGGTTCCGGTATCTCGCCGGTGCTATCGATCGCTCGGGGTGTATTGATGAACCCCGACATGG
Organism: Marinobacter sp. SS13-12; assembly: GCF_030227115.1. Taxonomy (NCBI): domain Bacteria; kingdom Pseudomonadati; phylum Pseudomonadota; class Gammaproteobacteria; order Pseudomonadales; family Marinobacteraceae; genus Marinobacter; species Marinobacter sp. SS13-12. The sequence goes on along the minus strand of NZ_JASSUA010000004.1, from coordinate 279,047 downwards.
CCGGCCGCCATATACACTTCTACTTCGGTGGCAGAACCCCCGATGACCTTTGCGGGCTCGAGGAACTGAGAGCACTGCCTGGTTTCGAAGGTCGCGTTCACTACTATCCCGCCATTTCAATGCCTGAAGATGCACCGGACTGGACGGGGGATACCGGATTTATCCACGAGATTGTAGAAAACCGGCATGGGGATGAGCTCTCCCGGTTTGAATGTTACCTCGCCGGCCCGCCACCAATGGTTCAGGCGACGACGAAGATGCTTCAACTGAAGGGAAATGTCCCCAACAGCCAGATTCACTACGATCCGTTTTATTGAGAAATTTTCGGGTTATTAATGAGGCCTGCGGGCTGTAATCATTGGACAGTGCCTGCACACTGTGACTATTGTTTCAGTTTGGGTATGCTGTTTAGTCAGCAAGGAGTAAAGCATAGTGCGGTTATCAAGATTGGTTGTTCGCGAGGATGTTCGGCGCGCTCTGGATGAGGATCTGGGGGCGGGAGACATCACCGCAGGCCTGATTCCCTATGGCCATGTTGCCCACGGACAAATTATCTGCCGAGAGCACGCGGTGTTCTGTGGGCGGGAATGGTTTGACGAGGTTTTTCAGGAGATTGACCCCAGAATCACCATTGAGTGGGATGTTGATGACGGCGACCCGCTGACTCCCGACCAGGTATTCTGCCGCTTTTCAGGGCCGGCCGGTGCACTGGTGCAAGGGGAGCGTACCGCACTTAACTTCCTCCAAATGCTTTCAGGCATCGCGACTGTATCGCGGCGGTACTCGGATGCGCTTAAAGACTTTGGCACGGGTGTGAGGTTGCTTGATACCCGTAAGACCCTGCCCGGGCTTCGGGTTGCCCAGAAATACGCGACCGCATGCGGAGGCTGCGTCAATCACCGCCTTACCCTTGCGGAGTCGTTTCTGGTCAAAGAGAACCACATCGTCGCCTGTGGCTCCATCACCAAGGCTGTAGAGGTTGCGCGTCAACACAACAGCTACTCGAAACTGGAAGTTGAAGTCGAGAACCTTGATGAACTGCAAGAAGCCCTGACTGCTGGCGCTGACATGGTGTTGCTGGATAATTTCACGCCGCAACTTGTGCATGATGCGCTGAAACTGAATCAGGGGCGGATGCTCATTGAGGTCTCCGGAGGAGTGAGCTGGGATACCTTGAAGGATTATGCCATAAAAGGGGTAGACTTCATTTCTGTGGGGTCACTCACCAAAGACCTGAAAGCAGTCGACTTCTCAATGCGATTCAGTTATTCCGGAACCTGATTACCGTCTAGCTTTTTTGCCTGTTCGCATCGCCGGGATGATAATGAGATGAATGCTCCGGGTCTGAAGGGGGAGTGTGTGTGAGGTCGTCATCTGAATGTACATGTTTGTGTGAGTGAACGTGAACATGGGGGTGCTGATGAAGAATGGAATTCACGAAAGATCCATTTTTTATCAGCACTGCCCGTGTAGCCAACTGGTCAATCAGATCCTGGTCGTGTGAGGTGAAGACGAGCGCTTGTGAGAGTTCTGCCAGACACTTGATGAGTCGTTGCCTGGCGCCCTCATCAAGGCCGGTTGTTGGTTCGTCCAGAAGAATGATGTCGGGGTCCATGGCGAGCACAGTCGCGATAGAGACCAGCCTTTTTTCTCCGCCAGACAGTTTATAGGTAATCCTTTCTGATAATTCCCCCAAGCCGAGCTTGTTCAGAGTGTCAAGGGCTATAGCTCTGGCATGCCTGGGGCTATGCCCGAGGTTGATAGGACCGAAGGCGACATCCTCGATTACGGAAGGACAGAACAGCTGATCATCAGAATCCTGAAACACCAGGCCGATTTTCGACCGTATCTGATGAAAGTCGGATTCATTGTTGAGTGTTTTTCCGAATGCGGCGTAATCCCCCCCTGATAATGGATGGAGCCCGACCAGAGCGTCCAGAAACGTGGACTTTCCAGTGCCATTCGCTCCAAGCAAAGTAACCCGTTCGCCAGGGTTCAGGTGGAAGTTTATGTCACTTATCAACCGTTCGTTATTCCGATCAATGTTTACACCCTGGAGTTCCAATAAGGAAGAGGTCATGTCATGTAACTCCGGAATATCAGGCATACGGAGGCAGCGGTTACTAGTGTGAGGGTAATACCGTCAAGAATTCTCCATTGACTCTCTGAATGAAAGGTAAAGGAACCGTTGAAGCCGCGACACCTCATGGCGTTGCTCACTCTGCGCGAGCGCTCGAAACTTCTTACCAGTAACATGCCGACCAGCCAGCCAAAAGTGCGCCAGGTGTGGATATTGGATCTGGCGACGAACGCCCTTGCTTTCATGGCGCGACGAATGCGGACATATTCGTTTTCCAGTACACTGATATACCGAACCGACATGAGCAACAACTGGACCAGATTCCCGGGCACTCTCAACAGCCTGAGTGCATTGCCAACCTGCAGCGGTGACAGGGTTCCAATCAAAGCAAGGTTCAGCAAGGTAATGGTATTGACTTTGAGGGCAATAACCGCTGCAAGCTTAAGGCCCTCCCCTGACGGTGCAACCGGTCCGAGCTCGAATAAGGGTTTCCCGGTGGTGGTAAAAGGAAGAACCAACAGCAAGACAATCACGAACCCTTCCAGCAGAACTAAACGACGGACCACAGAGAATGCACCGAGGCCTGCAAGTGCCGTGATTCCAGCTGCAAACGCAAGGGCGCCGGTGAGTATGACAAGACTATCAATACTGATCAGGGTGACTGTGGTCAAAACCGCTGTTAGCAGTCTTGTACGGGGATCAAGATAATTGATCGGAGAAGTACCACTTTGATCGGTCTGAGAGTACAGGACATCAGTCATAGCCTGGATCCCCGACGCCTGGAAAACCAGAGCATACCGAGCCCGGCGAGTCCTGCTATATAACCAATAGCCCCGAGTATGTCCTGAATTTGCCGCTCATCCCGGACCTCCTGCAGCTCCGCACGCAGCGGAGCAACCTGGCGGGAAACGGCACTTTCAATCAGTGTCTTCAACTTGCCTGACTGTGGTTCACACATTGGAGGGGGAGAAGCAGGGTTTGACGGTTGCAGACTGCCTGGTTCTGATTCGGACATAATCAGTTCGGACATCTGGACGTCCCAATGTGCAACATGACCCTCCCCCGAATTGGCACTGATGCGGTAGCCCTGCCGAACATTAACAGGAAAAGAGAAGCTGCCGTCGGTATCCGTGCGTGTGTTTGCGATCTCGTCATCACCTTTGAGGCTGGCCAGAGAAACCCGTGCATTTTTCAGCTTCTGACCTCCAGCAAAGTATACTTCTCCGGTGATTCGATCCTGTTCAGCGTAAGCAAACACTTTAAGTTGATGCGCCTGTACTGACCCATGGAAAATCAGAAAACCAAGAATTGTCAGCAGAGTTTTGTTAAACATGACGGCCCTCCTTTGGCAGAATTAATTCCGGTGCGACACGCTTGATAAACCCAATCGTGAAGCCCGTAATTACGCCCTCGATAGCCATCAAAGGAACAAACGTTAACAGGATGATCTTGGCTGCGGGAATCAGACCTGGATCAGAGAGCATGATTGAGCCGGTTAATAAAGTGCCCGTCATGCAGGCACCAAGGCCGCCTGCGAGAAGGCCGAGCCAGAAAGATTTCCTGGGAGATGCGTTATGAATCAGCGGGCGTATGACAACCGCACACAACACCGCTGGCAGCGCCAGGTTGACCAGGTTGACGCCCAGGACAACCAGCCCTCCATAGCCAAAGAATACCGCCTGAAGGACGAGAGCAATCAGTATGGCGGGTACCGCCACGATACCCAGAACAATGCCCATCAGGCCGTTCAGCAACAGATGAACACTGCTGACCCCCACTGGGATACTGACCAAAGAAGAAACAAATAGGGCAGCTGCAAGCAGAGCTGTCTGGGGGATGCTTTCTGCCGGCATTCTCTTCAGAGCATAGCCCAGCATTGCGACCCCCAGAACAGCACCACCGATCAGTACTGGCTCAGAAAGAATGCCTTCCGGTATATGAGCCACGTGGCTGTTTACTCCATATCCTGAACGTAAACCCAGATGAGTCCACCTTCTTCGACATCCACGGTTTCGCCATCCGGATTTTTCATCGGCTTATCCGCCGTTAGCAGTGCAGCGAACCCCCACCAACCCTCACGGGGCATCGCGTAGCTGAATACTCCTTGCTGGTCGGCCTTAATGGTCTGGGTTACAAACTCATCAGAAGGGATGGCTACCGAACCATCATTTCTCCACTCAACTTCTACTGTTGCTCCGGGCACAGGCTCGCCATCTTTCAGTACCACGCCCCTGAATAGATTTCCGGACCACAATCCATAGGGTTGGGTCATAGGTTTGATTTCCACCGGCATGCCGACGAGCTGGTCCCAGGCGCTGCTGCCACCGTAGGCACTGACGATGACTTTGGTGTAATGAACGATGATGACTTCTTCTGAGGGTTCCCAGTAAGGCTCCGGTTCAATGAAGAAAACATGGTCGCCGGGTCGTGCGACAGATTGGCTTGCTGAATAGTGTCGCTTTCCATCGTCCTCATGAATGGTCAGGGAGCCGAGAAGATCTTGCTGTTCGCCCCTTGTCATCACGCCAAACCGAACCGGCATGCCCATATCCATTCTGGGACCACTGGCCATCGGATGGGTGAATTGAATATCGAGATTAATGGACTGGCTAGTCTGTTCTGAAACCACAGCGTGTTGAGGGATCAATTCCAGAAAATGGGCCGATGAAATGGCAGGTACAATGAATAACCAGGCTCCTGCAACAAGGGCGTACTTTCTTGCTTTCTGGAAACTAGCTGACATCGGTAATTCCTTTTCGCTTTGGCCAGTTCAGGTGGCCGGGTGAGTATGAACGTGCTGGTGTGGCTCATGGGACGTGGATAACCCGTTGTGACTGTGGGATGCCACTTCATAAACCACTGGCAGAAGGTAGATCTGACCGTGACGAATGCCCGGTTTTGCAATCAGGTGTTCGCTGAACGCCCTTAGCTCCTTTGTCGGGCCACGGGTTACAAGCGTTTCAAGGCAATGGTCATGATCCAGGTGGACCTGCAGCGTTGATACCAAAACGTCGTGGTGTTGATGCTGTATCCGTGCCAATCGGGTTGCCAGCTCACGTTCCTTATGGCTATACACATAGGTAATCGTGCCAACAGAGTGGCCATCCAGGGAGTGCTCGAGCTCATCTGTTTCAAGTTTTTTCCGAATTAGATCCCGAATCGCCTCGGAGCGGTTGTTGTAGCTGAAGCGATGGAGAAATTGGTCAAAAAGTTCTGCAAGATCGTCGTCAAGTGAAACCGTGAAACGTTGCATGTATACTCCTTGATACTCCGGCGTCAGGTATGACATACCTCAGCCCGGGCTGTTCAGGCCCTGGTGAAGTTCTGCGATAGAAAATCCAGGGTGCGTTGCCACGCCAGCTCTGCGCTGGGTCCATGAAAACTGTCCCGATAATCACAGTTGAATCCGTGTCCTGCGTCGGGATAGATACAGATATCAGGGTTGGCCTCCGTGTTTTCGGCCCTGATGTCTTCGACGTTCTCCCGAGGGATCATAGGATCACGTGCCCCGAAGTGGAGTAGAGCCGGGCATTGAGGGTGCTGATCCCTGAACTTGTGGATGTAGGAACCGTAGTAACAGACTGCCATCCGGGCATGGGATGTGCTGGCTGCCAGCCAGGCGATGGCTCCCCCGTAACAGAAACCTACAACGGCCACGGGGCCTGACTGGGCGAGATAGCTAATGCTTGCCAGTGTGTCGTTGAGTGCGTCGTTCCAGTCCAGGCGTGAACGCAGGTCCCTTCCTTTATCAACGTCCTCAGCCGAGTAGCCCAGCTGGACGCCTGGCTCCAGTCGATCAAAAAGGGATGGGGCAAGCGCGTCGTAACCATTCTGTGAAAACCGGTCACACACATCGCGAATGTGCTGATTAACTCCGAATACTTCCTGGACGACAACGACCCGCCCCTTACTGGGGGTAGACGCTGATTCTGAGTAATAAGCGGAAAATTCGTGCCCATCATCGGCAGACAGGTTAAGCCAGCTGGCCATCGTCTGAACCCTCTTATTGTTGATATCAGTATGGTTCGTTGAAGCTGCTCAGGGATTCATTGCGTAATCATAATAATTATTATTAAGTGAGATGTTATTTTAACTATAGAAAGCCCAATGTTGTTTTGTCAATGGGTTTCTGCAGGGTGTATTTGCGCTTGACAGGTTTTTCCCTGATGCTAGGCTTGTAACCATATGTGAGAAGCCATCTTGATAATTGATAAATAATTGATGGCCGAAACGTTTTCTGGAGGGCCTTCACCTCCCTGTGATCTTCGAGGCGCAGGGGTGAGTGCGACTTAAGTGGTGCGAGGAGTTTATGTCTCAGATCAGGTTTATAGATACAACGCTGCGTGATGGCCAGCAGAGCCTGTGGGCCCTGAACATGACGACCGAGATGATGCTTCCTGCCCTGGAGCAGATGGACGAGGCAGGCTTTGAGGCCATGGAATTTTTTGTCCCCATTGTGCAGTTAAAGAAGATGATCAGGGATCTCAACGAGAATCCGTGGGAATGGCTCCGTCAGGGTGCGGCTGTCGCCAGGAAAACGCCGCTCCGTTTGCACGCGGGTTACAAGGGCGGGTTGGGCAAGGTGCCTGAGTCGGTTAAAAAGCTCATGGTCCAGAAAGTCATTGATCAGGGGATAACCTGCGCAAGGATTTCCAATCCATGGAACAACTTTGTGGAACTTCGCGAGGAAGTCGACGAACTGAAGCGAATGGGTATGGACTCAGTTGTTAACATTATCTATTCGGTATCGCCGCGACATACCGATGACTATTTTGTGAAGCGTGCCCGTGCTGCTGCGAAGCTTAAGCCCTACAGGCTGTGCTTCAAAGACGTTGGCGGCCTGCTGACCCCCGACCGGGTTCGGGAGCTGTTACCAAAGATCCAGTCTGTGATTGGGGACATCGTTCTTGAACTACACGTGCACTGCAACAATGGGCTTGCGCCACTGAACGTTATCGAAGCCGTCAAGCTTGGCATTACCCATGTGCATACCGCGGTGCCTCCGCTGGCGAGTGGCTCATCGAATCCATCGATTTTCAATACGGCGGGCAACCTCCGCGCACTGGGGCACGACACGCTGGTTTCGGAGGATGTGCTCAGGCCCGTGCAGGAACATTTCACGGGTATCGCAAAACGTCATGGTTTTGCGATTGGTGCACCGCTGGAGTACGACCAGAGTCTTTATAGCCACCAGGTTCCTGGTGGCATGATTTCAAATCTCAAATACCAGCTTGAAAAAGTTGGTATGTCTGGGCATCTGCAAGCGACCCTGGAAGAGGCTGCCCGCGTCAGGGCAGATTTTGGTTACCCGATCATGGTGACACCCTTGTCCCAGTTCGTCGGTACCCAGGCGGCCATTAACGTTATGACCGGCGCACGATATGAGCAGGTGACTGACGAAACGATCTACTACGCCCTCGGGCAGTTTGGCCAGGAAGCACCGGACGTGATGGACCCGGATGTCAAAGACAGGATTCTGAACAGAAACCGTGCCAGGGAACTTGCCCGAATTGAGTTCGCGGAGCTTACGTTGCCGGAAGTGCGCCACAAATACGGTGAGAGTCTGACCGACGAAGAATTGATTCTTCGGGCGTTTATAGATGAACAGGCTGTTGAGGTTGCCCGGAGGTCGCGCCCATCGGCAACGGGAGGGCTCAGTACCCGTCAACCGATTGTTGAGCTTGTAGGCAGCTTGTCGAGGTTGAAAGACAGGGGCTTTGTGTCTGTTCAGAAAGGCCGGAATTTCTCATTAACCATGAGTAAATCGCCCCAGGCGTGAACCGATCAGAGGTTATGCAATGAAAATTGGGCACTCCGAGGGACAGACCTCGATTGCAACGGCGGACGCAGCTTCGATACAGGTTCGTGGCCGTAATTTGAGCGATAACCTGATAGGGCAGATCTCTTTTACCGAGTTCTACTTTTTAATGTTAACCGGTAAGCAGCCAACAGCGGACCAGCGGGATTTCCTGGACGCCACCCTGGTTGCGATTGCCGAACATGGACTTACGCCCAGTGTCCTGGCAAGCCGAATGACCTTTGCGGCGGCGCCGGAGGCGCTTCAGGGTGCCGTGGCGGCGGGAATTCTCGGCTGCGGGAGTACGGTTCTCGGGACGGCTGAAGCGGCAGGCCATGTGTTACAGGAAGGCGTTGAGCTGTGGCGCAACAATGGCGGCGAGCCAGGCCAGGTGGCACTGGAACAGGCTGCTTCAGTGAAGGCCGCAGGTAAGCGTTTTCCGGGATTCGGGCACCCTTTACACAAACCGTTGGATCCCCGTTGTGAGCGCCTACTGTCAATGGCAGAGGAGCGTGGCGTGTCGGGTGAGTATTGTCGCTATACGCGCGCTCTTCAGTCAGCTGTCGACACCGTGTGGGGCAAACACCTGGTGATGAATGTGTCCTTTGCTATTCCTGCGGTGCTGCTGGATTTGGGTTTTCCGGTTCAAACGCTCAAGGGAATTCCGATTCTGGCACGAACGGCAGGTTTGCTGGCACATCTATACGAGGAATCAACGAAACCTATTGGTTTTCACATGGCCCACGCTGCGGAGGAGTCGGTTCAGTATAAAAAATAATAGTGGATTACTTGCTCGAACGAAGCAACACGGCAAGTCGTTCAAAATTCGGGTATCGACAAGTAGAACAAGACCAATCCCTGAAGGAGAAAAGTATGTGTCGTAAATTTGCATTATGTATGTCTCTGGTGATGAGCCTGACACTCAGTCAGGCACTGGCTGCTGAGCAATTCCGGGTACTGAGTAGTTGGGATAACAGCTACGAACCGGTTGGCCAGATCCTCGGAGGCTTCCTGGAGCGCCTTGAAGAAGAGTCAAACGGCGAGATTACCTCCCGGGTCTCGGGGCCGGAAACCTTCCCCCCCTTCGAACAACTGGACCCGGTTTCCCGTGGACTGATGGACATGCTGTTCACCAACGGTGCCTATCACTACAACGATACCGCCGTGGCCATGTCTCTGGACTCTCTGATTGGCGGTCCTGACAAGCTCAGGGAATCCGGCATTTGGGACCATGTGGACGAGAGTTATCAGGAACGTGGTCTCAAACTCATTGCTGTACTTTATGACATGAACGGCTATGCGATCATGCTCCGGGAAGCTCTTGATCCTGACAACGGCCTTAAGGGTCGTCGGATTCGTGGCACGCCTATTTACCACCCGGTCATTGAAGCGCTTGGCGCCTCCCCCGTTGTGTTATCTGCCAGTGAAATTTACCCGGCCCTCGAACGTGGGGTTGTCGACGGTGCAGCATGGCCAACCGTTGGCCCTGTAGGGCTGCGTCTGTATGAGGTGGCGGACTATATGCTGAGACCTTCGTTCGGGCAGGTTGGTCATGAGGTTTTCATGGGTCTGGACAAATGGAACAGTCTTGATCAGGAAACTCGCGACCTGATTTCAAGAGTGGCGGAAGAATACGAGGCAGAAGCGGTCGATAAATTCAATGAGATTGTCGCCATGGAGGAATCCACGCTTGAGAAGGAAGGTGTGACTATTACCGAGTTGAACGACAAGCAGCAGGCTCAGGTAGACAAGGCCTGGTTTCAGGGTGCAATGGACCTTGCTGAGAAGCAAAGCCCTGAAGCTGTGAAACGAATTCGCGAACTTGCTGCGGAGGCGGGAATGGCACCCTGATCGGGAGCCTGACCGTTTTGTTCGGCTCCGAGGTAAAAGCAACCGGCCCGGAGCCGAACCTTTTTGAATCAATAGATGAACTGAAGCGAACCCTTATTTATGACAATAAAACAGAGTTCGGTTTTGGCGAGTGTTTTGCGATGGCATGACGTAATGTCACGAACGTTGTACCAGTTGGGCATCTTGGCGCTTAGCTTGATCGTTGTTATCTATTCCTATGAAGTTGTTTCCCGTTACCTTTTTGGTGCTCCAACACGTTGGGCGAGCGATTTCGTGTCGTTCCTGTTGCTCATCACGGTATTTCTGGTGATGCCCTGGCTGACGCGCGCGGGTGGTCACGTTGCGGTCACTGTATTGAATGATCAACTGCCCGAGCGTGGGCGGCAGGTCATGATGCGGGGCGGGTACCTCGTCGGCGCCGCTGCATGCCTGTGCCTGGGGTATATAGTCTACTTCGAAGCATTGACGCTCTTTGAGCGCGGGTCCGGCACCCTCAGTACCGTTAGCATACCCAAGTGGGTGCTTTTCGCACTGATCTGCTATGGGCTGTTTAACTCAGGCTTGTATTTTTTACGCCTGGCGGCAGGACGTGACGTTACCAGATCCGCGGAGGAAAGCTGATGATTTCGGGTATCCCCGCGGTGATGGCCGGTGCAGGGCTATTGTTGCTATTTATGTTGCTCGGCATGCCGGTCTTTGTGGCTTTTATGCTGGTAAACCTGATTGCCGTATTTGTACTTCTTGGTCCGCCCGGTTTCGGCATGCTCGCCAGCAGCTTTTTCGAGACCACAACGTCGGGTTCGCTGGTCACAATTCCACTGTTTATTCTCATGGGAGAGATTCTGTTCCGGAGCAACGCGGTAGACGTATTGTTCCGATCGATGGACGAGCTCATTGGGCATATACGGGGCAGACAGTATGTACTGTCAATCGCACTGGCGACCATCTTCAGTACATTGTCGGGTGCGGCGATGGGGGTGGCAGCCATGCTGGGCCGGTCCTTGTTGCCGGGGATGATCGCCAGGGGCTACGACCCTAAACTCTCGGCCGGTAATATTCTGGCGGGAGCAAGCCTCGCCCCCCTGGTGCCTCCAAGCGTTCTGGTGATTATCATCGGCACCCTTGCCGGCGTTTCAATTGCAGGGTTATTGGTTGCCGGTATCCTCCCGGGCCTCATGTTTGCTGGCCTGTTTCTGCTTTATACCTTTATTCGTGTCCGTCTCAACCCAAAGCTGGCACCGGAATCCGAAACATTAGATCGGGAAGTGACTGCAAGGGATAAAGTGATGGCTGTCATCAGGATGCTGCCGTTTTCAATCATCATCATCTCGGTGATGGGCTTTATCCTGATGGGTATCGCAACCCCCAATGAGGCCGGCGCGATGGGTGTCATCGGGGCTTTGATTGCAGCGGCGATATACCGGCGCCTGAACTACAGAATGGTGGTTGAGTCCGTGGGTTCGGCGGCAATGATTTCAACGATGATTCTGATCATCATGGCCAGCTCCAAGCTCTTCAGCCAGCTACTGGCCTTTACTGGAGGGGCATCCGCGCTCACGGAGTGGGTCGCAGCCATGGAATTCGCGCCCTGGATCATGCTCATCATTCTGATGGCTCTGCCTTTTGTGCTCTGCATGTTCATCGATCAGATTGCACTGATGCTGATCATTATTCCGATCTACAAACCGATCATCGAGATTCTTGGATTTGATCCACTGTGGTTCTGGTTACTGTTTCTGGTGAATATCACGGTTGGTGGCATGACGCCGCCTTTCGGTTACACGCTGTTTGCACTCAAGAGTGCGTGGGCGGAAGGAACCCTTATGCAGGTCTATGGTGCGGCCTGGCCGTTCGTTCTGTTGTTTCTGTTCGGCATGGTTCTTCTGGCCATTTTCCCGATTTTGGCGACGTACTTGCCCGGCCTGCTCTGAGGAGTGGCAGGCGTTGCCGGCAAAGGTATGTGGATTGTTTGTTGTGACCTGGAGGTGTTATGGCTCATGTAGATAGAAAAGTCGTGCTCATTACCGGCGCGGGACAGGGTCTGGGGCGGTGCTTTGCCCACCGGTTCGCTGATAGCGGAGCTATCGTGGTTGTCAGCGATATCAACGAAAGTGCGGCAAAAGCCGTCGTTGATGACATCTGTGCAGGAAACGGGGAAGCGATGGCTCTGACCATGGACGTGTCGGACGAAGAGTCTGTGCGTGGTGGTGTTGATGAGGTAGTGAAGCACTATGGTCGCCTGGACGTGCTTGTTAACAACGCATCCATTTTTTCGACGCTCAAGATGCGCCCTTACGATGAAATTCCGATTGCCGAGTGGAGAAAGGTGCTCGACGTCAATCTTACGGGTGTCTTTCTGTGCAGCCGTTTCGCTGCGGCGCCCATGCGTAAATCGGGCTGGGGGCGAATCATCAATATCTCGTCGGCTGTGGTGAATATGGGGCGGCCGTTGTACGTGCATTACGTGGCCTCAAAAGCAGGTGTGATTGGCCTCTCAAGAAGCCTGGCCCGTGAACTTGGGCCCTACGGGATCACCGTCAACTCTGTACTGCCAGGTGCCACCGATACCGAAATCGAACGGGATACGGTAACACCGGAGCAGCGAGAGGCACTGATTCGCATGCGGTCCATACCAAGGGGTGAAACGCCGGAAGATCTGGCTGGCGTCGTCATGTTCCTGGCGTCTGACGATTCCGGGTTCCTGACAGGGCAGAGCCTGACGGTAGATGGAGGTACAACATTCCTTTAGCAAAACAGGGTTGGTTCAAGGGGGCGTCCCGGTCCGGGAAGCTTATGTGACTTGATATAAAAACAAGAGGGTTATTGATATGACACTTTCCGAAACTGACGTATTGCACATCCTCAGGCTGGTTGAAGAATCCAGTTTCGACTCGCTGCAACTGGAATATGGCGATGTCAAACTGGCGGTCAGCAAATCGGGTAATTTCGTGCCGCAGGTATCGCAAGCTCCGGTACAGGCTGCAGCGGAGGCTTCTGCTGCACCGGCTCCTGTGGTTACAAAGGCTGCTGAAAATCTGGATCAGAGCGCGCCCCCGGTTGAGGCTGCTCGCAAGCAGGAAGCCCCGGCTGCTGCTTCCTCCAGCCTGGTAGCGGTGGAGGCACCGGTGGTCGGAGTCTTCTATGCGGCGCCGGAACCGGGTGCCGAGCCATTTGTCCAGATCGGCTCTGAGGTTGATGCTGATACCACCGTCGGTCTTGTTGAGGTTATGAAGGTGTTCAATGGCGTCTCCGCAGGCCTGAAGGGCAGGATTGTCGAAGTGTGTGTCGAGGATTCCCAACTGGTTGAATATGGCCAGCCGCTGTTCATGGTGGAGCCTTCAGAGGGGGCTCGTTAATGACCATTTCAAGAGTCTTTATCGCGAATCGTGGTGAGATTGCGGTTCGCGTGATAAGGGCCTGCAAGGCGCTTTCAATAGATACCGTACTGGGGGTCTCCTCGGCAGATAAAGAAACCATGGGGGCAAGGCTTGCGGATAGAGTTGTCTGTATCGGCCCACCAAGGTCATCCGACAGTTATCTGAATCGTGAAGGCATCATCACAACAGCTCTGGCTACCGGGTGTGATGCGGTACATCCGGGGTACGGTTTTTTATCGGAGGATGCAGAATTCGCGCGGCTGTGTCAGGAGAACGGCCTTATTTTTGTGGGGCCCACGCCTGAAAATATACGCCGGATGGGCAACAAACTTGAGGCAAGAGCGCTGGCCAAAAAGTTCAATGTTCCATTGGCTGAAGGCTCTGCGCGCCTGTATTCCTCGGACGAAGCCCTGGAAACTGCGGAGCAGGTGGGGTATCCGATTCTGCTGAAGGCGGCCGCTGGTGGCGGTGGTCGCGGTATCAGGGTTGTGGATGCGCCCGAAAAACTGAAAGCTGCATTCGAGGGAGCTTCAGCGGAGGCTGCGGCAGCCTTCGGAGACGGCGCTATGTTCATGGAACGTTATATCGGCAATGCCCGGCATGTGGAAGTACAGATTCTTGCCGATAACCATGGCAACGTGATCCATCTGGGCGAGCGCGACTGTTCGTTACAGCGGCGCTACCAGAAGATGGTTGAAGAATCACCGGCCCCAGGCCTGACTGACCAGCTTCGTAAACAGATTCACGAGTCAGCCGTGACCCTGGCAAAGAATATTGGTTACGTGAGTGCCGGCACCGTGGAATTTATTGTGGATATGGACCGTTCGCAGTTCTACTTCCTGGAGATGAATACTCGGGTTCAGGTCGAGCATCCGGTCACGGAGGCGGTAACGGGCATTGACATTGTGGCTCAACAATTACGCATCGCGGCCGGGGATCCACTGACTATCAGCCAGGGAGAGGTCAAAGTTGAAGGGCATTCTATTGAGTGCCGGATAAACGCTGAAGCCCCTCTGCGCGGATTCCAGCCTTCACCAGGCCGCATCAGCCGTTGGCAGCCACCGTCAGGCCCCGGTGTACGGCTCGACAGTCATGGTTTTGAGGGGTACTTCATGCCGCCGTACTATGACTCGCTACTGGGCAAGCTTATTGTTCATGGCAAAGACCGACAGGATGCCCTGGCTATTATGGAGCGAGCACTTGCGGGCTTCGAGATTCAGGGTGTCGATACCACTATTCCATTTCTGCAATACGTGATCGTGAGTAACGACTTTGTGTCCGGTCAATTCAACACCCGCTGGCTTGAGAAAATCGCGACAACCTTTCTTGAAAGCCAGGCCGTTGACGCGTAAGCATTTGCCCGGCCCGATATCTTTCCTGGCTGATACGGCGGTAGCTTAGGATGACGATCAGAATCGTATTGGGTGTCACCTTCGGCATTTACCTGATTCTGAGTGCCACCCGCCCATTGATCTCGTTGTACGCTGCCAGCCTTGGTGCCAACACGCTGGATGTGGGCCTGCTTGCCGCGGTGTATGCATTACTTCCGTTGCTGCTTGCTATGCATGTGGGCAAGCTCTCGGATGCCATCGGCGACCGACTGCCAGTCGTGATGGGGTCTGCCGGTATGGCCCTGGGGTTGGTTATACCCTTTGCAGCCCAGTCGCTTTGGGCGCTTTATCTTACGCAGATCATCGTGGGGGTCTCGCAGCTACTCTGTATGGTCTCGGTGCAGAACCTGATCGGAAAGATCTCGAGTATTGAAAACCGAGACCAGCAATTTGCGATTTTTACCCTTTCAGCCTCCGTCGGGAATCTTATCGGACCGGTGTGCGGTGGTTACCTCGCAGACCAGTACTCCTATGCTGTCGCTTTTCTCATTGCCGGTGTTGCAGGTGTGTTTCCTGTAGCTCTGGGATTTCTGCTTCCATCCATAAAAGGCGTCGCGAAAACATTAGCCAAGCAATCGAGTGCTTTGCATTTTCTGAAAAACCCGGCAATACGCCGTGCCATGGTGACCAGTGCGCTCGTGCTTTATTCGAGGGATATTTTCATTGTTTATTTTCCATTGTTCGCCAGCGACGCCGGCCTTTCGGGCACGACGATCGGGTGGATAATTTCCGTTCAGGCATTTGCACAGATAGTGGTGCGATTCTTCCTGGCGCGATTGTGCGACAGGTTCGGACGAAACCATGTTCTTTTCGTTTCAATCCTGACGGCTGGTGTGGCTTTTTTATTGATGCCCATGACAGCAGACGTATGGGTTCTGGGCCTGCTGAGTGGGCTGATGGGATTGGGTCTCGGGTGTGGGCAGCCATTATCAATATCAACTACCTACAGCGCCTCACCCAAAGACAGAACCGGAGAAGTTCTTGGACTGCGGTTGGCCGTAAACCGGTTTTCACAGTTGGTTGCGCCGGTATTTTTTGGAGGGCTGGGCGCCTTCGGCGGTTTGGTGCTGGTGTTCTACGTGAGTGGCGTCTTTCTTATGGGAGGGGCCTGGCTATTCAGACGTGGGCGACTGCCAGATAAAAGTCAGGACTGATAATGCCTACCTGTGACTTTCAATATCGATAAAAAATATTAAGTGAGGTTTACGACGTGTCGCTTTTTTTGAACCGAGGGTTGATCGCTTTTATCGTTGCCCTGCTTGCAGGCATCGTTATCGCCGCACAGATCGGGAAAATGCCCTCGGCTTTGCCAGTATTGCGAGACTCCTTTGACCTTTCTCTTGTGCAGGCCGGTTGGCTGTCAGCTTCTATCAACGGTGCAGCGGCCGTACTTGGTCTGGTGAGCGGTTTGCTTGCCGCAAAAACCGGTGCGGGAAACACATTACTGCTGGGTTTGTTGACCGCGGTTGTGGGCACGTTGCTCGGTGCATTGAGTCCGACCGGAGAGATGTTGCTTGGGACACGACTGCTGGAAGGCGTGGGATTTGTGCTGATAGCCGTGTCCGCACCCTCGATTATCGCGGCCAGCGCAACGCCGGAATGGCGGGGGCGGGCGTTGGCGGTTTGGGGATGTTACATGCCCATTGGCGTTGCAGGCATGATTGTTCTCACGCCACTGCTTATCTTAAAAGGCGGGTGGCAAACGGTGTGGTGGGTGAATGGAGGGCTGCTTTTTGCGGTACTTGTTATTGCCTGGAGGGTGAGAGGCACTTTCCCAAAGAAGCAGCCATCCTCCGCTGGGCAACAAACCTTGTTGAGCCAACTGCGCCAAAGCACCCGGTTAACGGGCCATTGGGTCATGGGCGGTGCTTTCGCGATCTACTCTTCGCAATGGTTTATGATTGGTACCTGGCTGCCTTCTTTCGCGGTCACCTACATGGAACTTTCCCTGGGCCAGGCCGCGCTGCTGACGGGTCTGGTCGTCCTTGCAAATGCGTTGGGTAACCTGGCGGCTCCTTACCTGGCCGCGGCCGGATTTTCACGCTGGCAGGTTATTGCGGTCGCGCAGGTTCTGATTTCCGGTTTTGGCTTCGTGGTGTTTTCATCGGATATCCCTCCCGAGATAAGGATATTTGCAGCCATTGCAGCCTCGATAGCAGGCGGCGCGATCCCGGGTACCGTGATGGCTGGCATACCCGTTCATGCTCGTAATGCGGCAGAAGTCGCTTTGGGTAATGGTATTGTTGTGCAGTGTATTAACGTCGGCATCCTGCTGGGGCCTCCCCTGATTGCAGGGGTTGTGGCTGGATTTGGTGGCTGGGACGCTGGCCGGTGGGTGTTCCCCGCTGTTGGTTGTTTCGGGGTAGCATTGGCATTCATGCTCAAGCGCCTGGAAATTATCAAGTTTGGAAATCCGGAGGGCGCTGAAACAACTTCCTGACGGTTCCTTCAGTTTTTTTCATTCTCGCCAAGCCTGATTTTTGCGGTCCGTTTCATCACTTAAATTCGATGTTTGTTTCTTGACAGATCTTTCCTCCCTGCTATTGTCTATATTAATAAGTGAGAGGCATTCTTCATAAAAGATAAAAAATGTTCATACTTGCGGATTGAGTTTGTGAATATACGCGGGTATGAAATCCAGGAAATTCGTTGATGTGTCTGGTGCGTCAGCACGTCAAACGAATGCCGTTTTGAGGGGGGTAGCATGCCGGATATTCAGTTTATTGATACCACGCTGCGTGATGGGCAGCAGAGTCTGTGGGCCCTGAACATGCGCACGAGCATGATGCTACCTGCACTTGAAGCGATGGATGACGCGGGCTTTGAAGCAATCGAGTTCTTTGTGCCGATTGTACAGATGAAGAAAATGATCCGGGACCTCGGGGAAGATCCATGGCAGTGGTTGAAGCTGGGTGTCAGGAAGGCCAGAAAGACACCGTTGCGCCTGCATGGTGGCTATAAGGGTGGGTTGAAAAAGGTGCCGGAATGCGTCAGCCAACTTCTTGTCAAAAAAGTGGTTGAACACGGTATCAACGTTACGCGCACCTCAAATTCATGGAATGACTTTGAAATCATGAGGGATGAAGTAGAGGGCTTGCGAAAGCTGGGCATGGCGACCGTCGTGAATCTGATTTACACGGTTTCTCCTCGCCATACCGACGAATATTTTGTACAGCGCGCCAAAGACGCTGCCTCACTGAAACCTTACCGGATCTGTTTTAAAGACGTAGGTGGACTGCTCACGCCTGAGCGTTTGAGGGAACTGCTACCCAAAGTTCAGAAAGCGGTGGGAAAGGTGGTGCTGGAGTTTCACTGCCACTGCAATAACGGGCTTGGACCACTCAATGTGTTGGAAGCAGTAAAGCTTGGAATTACGCATGTCCACACGGGAATACCACCCCTGGCCAATGGCTCTGCACAACCCTCCGTATTCAATGTGGCAAAGAATCTCAGGGTGCTGGGGTACCAGCCTGATATCCGGGAAGAGCTGTTGCTCCCGGTAACAGAACACTTCACCAGGATCGCCAGGAGCGAGGGTTTTACGATTGGCGCCCCGCAAGAGTACGACGCAAGTTTGTACCAGAGCCAGATTCCGGGCGGCATGATTTCAAATCTGCGTTATCAACTGGCCAAAGTCGGCATGGAAGATCGGCTGGATGAAACTCTGGTTGAGGCAGCTCGTGTCAGAGCGGAATTTGGATATCCCATAATGGTAACTCCACTTTCTCAGTTTGTTGGCACCCAGGCAGCCATAAACGTCATTGTGGGTGAGCGGTATCGGCAGGTGACGGATGAAACCATCCAGTATGCGCTCGGTTACTGGGGCAAGGAAGCTGTCCAGGTTATGGCCCCGGATGTTCGTGAAAAAATTCTTGACCGGGCGAGGGCCAAAGAGCTCAAAGCTGAGGAACCCCCGCAATTGTCCCTGAAAGAGGTGCGCCAAAAGTTTGGTGAGCAGCTTACTGACGAAGAGCTGATTCTGCGTACTTACATTGATTCCGAGGCCGTTGAGATTGCGCGCAGGGCAAAAACACCCGTCGGGCAACTTTCCTCCAGGGAGCCGCTGATGCAGTTGGTTCAGGGCCTTACCCGCCAAACAGACAAAAAAGTTATTTCCTTTAGCAGGCCGGGCCTGTCACTGAATTTGCGACATTGATGCATCTGCCCGGCTGGCGTGCCGGTGACCAACATAAAACCATGACTGGAACGGAGAGAAGAATGGATATCGTGGGTATCGATGTACATGTGCATCTTAGTGATGAGGAATCCATCAAGGCAGTGGGGGCGCGAGCCAAGCAGATGGAGCAGTATTTCCGCCGTAAGAGGCCGGTAGTATCCGTTGATGAACTGGCAGACCAGTATCGCGAGCGCCGTATGATGGCAGTACTCGTTAACACACGGGATGATTCGGTGTCAGGCCTTACACCGGTCCCGAATGACCATATTGCCAATGCGGTCAGGAAACACCCTGATGTGTTCCTCGGATTTGGGGCCATTGACCCGTGGCTGGGCAAGCTGGCTCTCCAGGAAATTCGCCGTTGCAAGGAAGAGTTGGGCCTTCACGGCATTGGCGAACTCAACCCCGCGCGCCAGCAGTTTTTCCCTAATGACACTCGGTTCTACCCTCTCTGGGAAGAAGCCCAGAGGCTGGGTTTGCCGATAATGTTTCACAGTGGCATGGCGGGCGCTGGCGCAGGGACGCCTGGGGGGATGGGGAACAAGCTGAAGTATACACAGCCCATTCATCTCGATGATGTCGCCGCGGACTTTCCGGAACTGAAAATACTATGTGCGCATCCGTCCTGGCCCTGGACTGCCGAAAGCCTCGCGATTGCCCAACATAAAAGCAACTTTTTTATCGACCTTTCCGGTTGGGCACCCAAGTACTTCCCGCCGGAACTGGTTCACCACGTTAACTCGATTCTCCAGGACAAGGCGATGTTTGGCTCCGACTGGCCGGTACTGGGAGTGGAGCGCTGGGTGGAGGAGTTTGATCAGCTGGGTATCAAGCCGGAAGTCCGGAACAAAATCATGCTTGAGAACGCAAAAAAATTCTTTGGCCTTGATGTCTAGCTGTCGGCCGAGGTTTGCAGGCATCTGGATCTGGTTGGTGTCTGAACACAACGGATGTTCCGAAAAACAATGATAAAACAGTATCGGGGGATTAAACAATGAAGGCTAATCGTAACAAGAAAAGGCTTGCCGTTAGTTTCATCTGTGGTTTGACGATATTTGCCGTTATGGGTGCGCCTGTTGCAGTGGCGGAAGTGAAACTGCGAATGCTCTCGACATGGGCCGCAGGAACCGACGACGGCGTTGACCTGGGGGCAATTCCATTTGCAGAGAAGGTAAAGGAGCTGTCGGGGGGCGAGGTCACTGTCGAATTTTTTGGTCCCGCTGCAGTTCCGGCGTTTCGGCAGTTTGGTGCGATAGAACACCGGGTATTCGACATGTTGTTTACGCATACCGCGTACCACGCAGACTCAGTGAAAGTGGGAATGGGGCTGGATCTTGCGGAGGGCTCGGCCCAGGTTCGCCGCGAGTGTGGCCTTACCAAGGCGGTCAATGACGCATACCTTGCCAAAAGCAATGTCTCCTATCTGGCGCAATTCCCGACTGGTCATGGTTACCGGCTTTATATGGCCAAAGCAATAAATGAAGAAGGTGGCGCGTTGGAAGGGTTCAGGATTCGGGGGACCGACTTCTACAACCCGGTTATCCACGGCATGAAAGCTTCGTCAGTCAGGGTTTCATCAGCGGAAACCTATACCGCAGCGCAACGGGGAATGATAGACGGAGCGTTTAACGGTTCCGGAGCCCTCGGCACACTGGAGAAGTTGAGCTGGGATGAGGTGATGTCTTATGCAATAGAGCCTGCACTGGGAGAAGTTGTTTACGCACTTTTTGTCAACAAGGATAGCTGGAGCGAGCTTGATGATGATGTGCAGAAAATTATCCGACAGGCGATTGAAGAAACTCAGGTTGAGCGCAGGGAGGCAGGGATCGAGCGCGACAAGAAAGGCATGGAACAACTCCCGGCTGCGGGTGTAGAAGTTGCCGAGCTCAAGGGGGATGCACGGAAGTCTTTTGAGAGCTTCTATTACGATGGTATTGCCAAAAATTATGTTCTCGATGCCGATCCTGAGCATGGACCAAAAATCATGAAAGCCCTTGAGTGTGTGAGGGATCGCTCAGAAGGGTAGGGCGTATCGGATGGGTCGCCCGCGTTTGGTTTCCGGTCAGCCGGTGTCTGCGTGGGTTATCGGATAAAAGCTGAGAAACCGTTCCGGTCCCGGTTGCTGGTGGTGGCGAAATCACCGTTTGGTTATTTCATCACCGGCAACCCGGTCCTGGCATGGGGAGCAAATGTTTCATGGCACCATCAATTAAAAAAACAATATTTCGTTATTACAGCGGTCTTATTTTCGGTTTGAACATTATTGCCGCTTCACTTGTTTTTCTGATGGCTGTAACGATCACTGCAAATGTTCTAATGAGGAAATACCTGGGTTATAACCTCGAATGGTTATTTGATTTTACCCAATATGCACTGGTTTATATTACATTCCTTGCTGGTGGTTGGCTGACAAGGGAGGAAGGACACATTCGTGTTGATTTACTTCATCTTGTGCTCCCTGACCACCTTGGGAACAGGCTTGAGTATTTTAATATCGCGTTTTCTGCTGTCATCTGTCTTATTTTGTTCTGGCTGTCCGCCTCGGCGACCTGGAATCAGTACCTTTTTGGAAACGTTTCACCGGCTGCGGTGCCCGTCCCTAACTGGATGCTCTGGATAGTAATGCCAATAGGTTTTCTTGCCATGGCGTTTGAGTTCATCTTTACGATATTCAGAAAGATTGCCGAGCGTCGACAAGAGCAGATAGACGCCCAGGTTTAAATCTAAGTATTACAGTATAAAAACAATTAATTTCTGGGGTATGCGTCATGGAGTGGTATGTTATTTTCCTTTTTGTGTTCGGGCTTCTGCTTGGCACGATGCTATCTGGAATTCATGTTGCTTTTGCATTGATGGCGGTTAATCTCATTGGCGTCATGATATTTATTGGCCCCCATGGTTTAAATATAGTAGCCGGCAGCATGGTAGATTCGATTTCCGGGTTTGCATTGATTGCTATCCCGATGTTCTACCTTATGGGTGAAGTATTATTCCAGTCCCGTGTCGTTGATCTGCTGTTTGATATGGTGGGGAAGTGGATCGGCCGCGTGCGGGGGAAGCACCTTTACGTTGCCATTGGAGGGGGCACGGGGCTGGCGGCCTTGAGTGGCTCTGGGTCTGCGGATACGGCTCTCATAGGCCGCACTTTATACCCTGTGCTTGCCGAAAAAGGCTATGAGCAACAGATCAGTTACAGCGTTGTACTGGCCGGAGGTGCGCTCGGCCCAATCATTCCTCCGAGCGGCCTTGCAGTTATTCTCGGTGGATTGGCGAACGTATCTGTCGGCGCTTTGTTGATGGCGGGGTTGATTCCGGGTGTTTTGCTGGCTGTGTTGTTTGCGTTGTACGTGTTTATTCGGGTCAGGTTAAACCCCTCACTGGTTCCCCCGGTGGAAGTAGAAAGGGCGAGTTGGCGAGAGCGATGGCTGTCGTTGGCTAAATGCCTGCCCTTCTGCGTGATTATATTCATGGTCCTGGGTTTCATACTTTTCGGGATATCGACAGCCAGTGAAGCTGCTGCTACGGGGGCAGTCGGTGCAATGCTGGTGGCTGCATTATATGGTCGCCTGGACTGTTCTGTGTTATCCCGCGCTCTGCTTGCGACTGCCAGGCTGACGGCGATGGTATTTATTGTGATCATGGGGGCCGTGCTGTTTGGCCAGATTCTTGCGCTTAGTGGCGCAGAAACGTCGCTTAACCTCTGGTTGCAACAAATGTCTTTGCCACCCATGGTATTGGCAGCCGTTCTGCTGGGCTTGCTGCTGGTATTGGGTACGTTCATTGACACACTGGCATTGATTGTATTGCTGGCCCCTCTGTTTTCCACCTTGATTGTGCCGGCTGGCATTGACCCTGTCTGGTTTTTCCTCCTGTTCCTGATCACCCTCCCCATTGGGAGTATGACGCCACCAGTTGGCTCCATGATTTTTGTGTTGAAAGGCGCAATTCCTGAAAGCCGGATTATGGACCTATACAAAGCTGGCCTTGCTACGGCAGCGGTATCAGTAATAGGGATGATTATTGTCTTTTTCTTTCAGGATCTGGCCACTGCCTTGCCAGAGTTCATGTTTCAGAAACGATAAATACTGATCAGATTGCTGCGTACCACCCGGATCGCATGCAACGACAGAAGGGGTATTGAATGAGTGCGATGCTTACTGGAATCAAAGTGCTGGAGATGGCAAATGTCATCAGCGGACCTTTTGGAAGTATGTTGCTTGCCGATCTCGGGGCCGAGGTCATAAAGGTCGAAATGCCGGGAACCGGGGACCCGTTTCGCAACTGGGCCGGTGAGGATGCCGGTGTGCATCCGGCATTTGCGGCATTCAATCGGGGTAAGAAGAGCATCACGGTGAATGTCAAAACCGAGGAAGGGCGGGCACTTTACCTTCGCCTGGCTTCGGATGTGGATGTAGTGCTCGACAACTTCAGACCGGGGATTCTGGACAAACTGGGCGTTGGGTACGATGAGATCTGTAAAACCAACCCTGAAGTGGTGTACTGCGCGGCAACCGGCATGGGGACCGTTGGCCCTTACCGCGATCGACCAACATACGATGCCATAGCCCAGGCGATGAGCGGCCTGTGGAGCCAGCTTTCTGACGTTGAAGATCCTGAACCGGTGGGACCACCGCTTTCGGACCAACTGACGGGTATTTATACCGCCTACGGTATTCTTGGGGCACTGGTTTCGAAACTGAAAACCGGCAAGGGCCGGAAAATCAATGTCAGCATGCTGGGTGCAAGCCTGGCGTTCCAGCCATTGGCGGTGGCGGATTATTTGCTATCGGGAAAGGTCGCTGACAAGTCCTCACGCCCCCACCTCTCTCAATCCTACACGTTTGTCGGGCAGGACCGTCTGTCGTTTGCGGTTCATTTATCGTCGCCCCCGAAATTCTGGAAGGCTCTGCTTGCCACTGTTGGCCGTCCGGAGCTGGAAAAGGACCCTCGCTTTATCAAAAAGACTGACCGGGTTGCTCATTACGATGAGCTCAGGGCCGAGTTGCAAGCCGAATTTGCCAGACGTCCCCGTGAGTACTGGCTGACCGAACTCGTTGCCAATGACGTACCTGCGGGCCCGATTTACACGATCGAGGAAGCGCTGAACGATCCCCAGGTCAAAGCCCTGGACATGGTTCGCACCTTCGGTACAGGGAGCCGAGCCACACCACTGGTTGGCTATGGGGTGGATGACGAAACACGCCCACGGGATGAGGCCCAGCGTCCGGTACCCGGATTGGGAGAACATACCAGAGAAATTCTAACCAACATTGGCTACAGCCAGGAAGAGATCGAGTCACTGGTACAGGCTGGCGCGGTCTAGGCATTTATTTTTTTGAATTATTGACAGTCGCCGCTCGTTGGACTATTAAAATATATCATTATTGAAGAATAAATCTTGATATGTGATATAAAAGTTGGATGTGAGGTTTATCAGCAATCCTTTATTCACCACAATAAATAGAAGGATATCGGGCATGAATTTGAAAAATGTACTTTTGACCGCAGTTTTCTCTTCGGCGATTACATTATCTCCGCTTCATGCCGCAGAGAGGGTGGATATCGGGCTGTCAGTACCAAACTTTGGCCCTTATGCCGCGGTGTATGTGGCGGAGGATCTCGGCTATTACGCGGATGAAGGTGTCGACGTTCAAATCACGGCATTCCGCGGGGGCAGTGCGGCGCAGCAGGCTCTTGCCTCTGGCGGCATGGACATCATCAACTATTTCCCCCCGGGCGCGGCCGTGGCCATTGAGCGTGGTGTGGAGCAGAAAGTGATAGCCGTGGGAGCGGCCAGGCCGGATGGCTGGCACATGATGGTGAAGTCCGATTCCGGCATCGAGAAGCCTGAAGACCTGGATGGCCGCCGGGTGGGGATTACGGGTAAGAACAGTACAACGGACTACTATGCCCTCTGGGTAGCGGATCAATACGGCATTGAGATTGAAACGGTTCCCGTCGGTGGCGCCGGGATGATCCCGGCGTTGTTGTCTGATCAGGTGGATGCCATTTCGGCCTTCTCGCCGTTGACCTACCGATTGATTGTTTCCGGTGATGGTCGCTCCCTTGTCGACTATGCCGCGGATATGCCGCCAACCCTGCCGGATGTCTGGATTGCATCCCAGAGCATGATTGACGCCCATCCCGAGCAGGTTGAGGGAGTCCTGAGGGCAATGTATCGCGCGACCCGTTACATGCAGGAGAACCGTGACTATTCCATCGAATTTCTCCGGGAATTCACCGGTGAGGAAGACCCCGAGGTACTTCGTTTGGAATACGAAGTGGGCATCATGAACCGTGCTACCCGCGCCCACATCGAGCCTGAATGGCTCAAGGCATCTCTTGGCCTTGCCGGTGATTCCGGGTCCGGAACACTTTCTCCCTCTGAGGTTTATACCGATCAGTTCGCAGACATTGGCGCCGAATAGTTTGGGGAATGATCTCACATAGATCAGGCCAATTGTCATCAGAGGAGAGTCAGTAGCGATGCCACACAGTTTCGAAGACCATTGCTGGCAGGATATCGTCAGCCCCGATATTTTTCGCATCTATGAAGCGTATATTCGCAATACCTATATCGGTCCGCGCCCCGCGATTCTAGCGATTGACCTTTATAACAAAGCTTACAGGGGAGGGGCTCGCCCCGTGGTTGAACTGCTGAATGAGTTCCCGAGTAGCTGTGGGGAGAATGCCTGGAATGCGATAGAGCCAACCAGACAATTACTTGCCGTGGCGCGTGAGCACTCTGTGCCCCTTATCTACACCACTCAGGTTGAACGCCGGCAAGCGGGAGTGCGTGCAACGTCGCGTGCAGTGGATGCGTCCCACAATGACGACTTCGAAATTTATGCGGATTTTCAGCCTCAACCAGAGGATCTGGTTATTGGCAAAGAGCGGGCCAGTGCGTTCTTTGGCACGCCTCTGATCGCTTACCTTCAGAAAATGAACATTGACACTGTGATCGTCTGTGGCGAGAGCACCAGTGGCTGTGTCCGCGCGTCGGCAGTGGATGCCTACTCATACGGTTTTCATGTGGTCATGGCTGAAGAGGCCTGTTTCGATCGCAGCCTTCTGTCCCACAAAGTGAATCTATTCGACTTGCATCATAAATACGCAGATGTGATGCATGTGGAAGAGATCGTTGCTCACTTTCAGTCGAAGAAGGGTTAGTCCTGCGTCAGATCTACGACAACAATACCAAGGTGCGCACATGCGTTTGTCCGTGTTGCTCGGAGCTCAGGCCGGCTTCTTCCTCCTGCTTGCCGTAGTCTGGGAGGCGACCAGTCGGCTGGAGCTTGTTGATCCAAGACTGCTGCCCTCCTTCCTTACGGTTCTGGGAGTGCTGGGAGACTTGCTGACACAGCGGGAATTCCTGATGGATCTGGGTATAACCGGGCTGGAAGTGGGCGTGGCATTTATCATTGCCGCCCCTTTAGGTATTTCTATTGGTTTTTTGCTTGGAGAGAAACTTTATCTGGGGCAGATTCTAAGCCCGATGTTTCACTTCATGATGGCAGTCCCGCAATCCATCTTTCTGCCAATCTTCATGCTTGTGCTGGGTATCGGCTTCCTGGAAAAAGTCGTTTTTGGTATTACCCACGCTTTGTTCGTCATTGTTGTAACGACGACCGCTGCAGTTCACAGCGTGCCGCGCGAATACGTAACGGTAGCCAGGGTATTCGGCGCCACGCCCCGACAGATCTATTTGCGAGTTTATCTCCCCGCTATGTTGCCAGTGGTGATGACGGGTCTCCGGCTGGGAATGATCTTTAACATCATTGGTGTGTTGCTGGCAGAAATGGATGCAAGCCGCGCCGGTATTGGTCGACGACTGTTTTCCTGGGGGGAGGGGTTTCAACTCGACCTGTTACTGGCGGGCATTCTGCTGGTCTCTGCGCTGACCATCATAATCAATGAGGTTATGCGTTACTGCGAACATCGCGCCGCGGGGGGTTACCAGGCATGAGCAGTGAAATTATCAGAGTCGAGAATCTGAGCAAGATGTACTCCACCCGTGAGGGTGACTTTCATGCCCTGGACAAACTCAGCTTTGCTATCGAGGAAGGTGGCTTCGTCAGCATTGTCGGCCCGAGTGGCTGCGGTAAGTCGACCCTGCTTCAGCTGTTGACCGGCCTGCTTGAACCTACCTCCGGACAGGTGTTAATCGATGGTGTTGAAGTGCGTGGGCCATTGCCGGAAAAGACCGGCGTGATGTTTCAGGATGCCACATTACTGCCCTGGCTCACCGCTGAAGAAAACGTGGCTTTTCCACTCTCGCTTTGTGGTGCCGACAGAGATGAGAGTCAGCGCAGGGCTCGCGACCTGCTAAAGCTTGTGGGTTTGGGTGACTTCATCAACCACCGCCCGGCAGAGCTCTCTGGCGGCATGCGCCAGCGGGTTGCCATTGCTCGTGGATTGGTTCGCGACCCCCGCATTCTGCTGATGGATGAGCCATTTGCGGCACTTGATGAGCAGACCCGTTTCAAAATGGGGGAAGAGCTGTTGTGGATCTGGCAGGAAACTCGCAAAACCATTCTGTTCATCACCCATGGGTTGACCGAGGCGATTTATCTGTCCGACACGGTATT
The DNA here is from genome assembly GCF_030227115.1 of Marinobacter sp. SS13-12. Classification (NCBI taxonomy): domain Bacteria; kingdom Pseudomonadati; phylum Pseudomonadota; class Gammaproteobacteria; order Pseudomonadales; family Marinobacteraceae; genus Marinobacter; species Marinobacter sp. SS13-12. The sequence continues at coordinate 251,786 of NZ_JASSUA010000004.1, read as the reverse complement.
GGTGATGGGCAGCAAGCCCGGTCGTATTGTTGACGTAATTCCGGTGGATCTGCCACGCCCACGGACGTTTGAAATGATCAGCAGTGAGGTGTTCGGGCAGGCTCGTAACCGGATCTGGAAGCTGATTCAGGAAGGGGCTGAAGCGTGAGCAAACCAGCCCTGATACGCTATGGGATCATCCTGGGTCTGATTGCGTTGTGGTTTCTGGTAACGGCCATGGAGTGGGTAAAGCCCATGCAGCTGCCTCCACCGTCAGGATTGTGGGCCGCCTGGCAGTCCGACGGCTCCCGTTTTCTCGACGCGTTTGCCCTGACCGCCGCTGAGATCGCGGCCGCTATAGTCATCGCCTGGCCACTGGGGATTGTCATTGGAGCTTTCTTTGGCACCCTCAGGGCAGCTTCCATGGCAGCGTCAGCCATATTGGGGTCGCTGTTTGCGGTGCCCGCCATCATCCTTTACCCACTTTTTATCGCATGGGTTGGTATGGGGCCTGAATCCAAGGTTTTGTTCGGGGTTATAGCCGGCTTTTTCCCGATAGCACTGAACACGCTGTCGGGTGTGCGTCAGGTGGATCAGAACTACGTCACCATGGCCAGAGCTATGGGGGCGAACAGACTACAGATTTTTTATCGCGTCGTTTTACGTCTGGCTTTGCCATCGGTTATCTCCGGCCTGCGCATTGGTACAGCGTTGATCATGATCAGCGTGGTGGTGAGTGAAATGCTTGCCTCGTTCGGGGGGCTCGGTTACATGATTGCATACCATCGCACCATGTTTGATACCGGCCATGTCTATCTTGGCATTCTTATGGCGCTGTTGACGGTTTTGACCGTTAACTGGCTTCTGTCGATGCTGGAATCACATTTCAGTAAGTGGCAAGTAAAGGGGGCGGAACTGTGAAACGATGGCTGGTGGGAATCGATACAGGGGGAACGTTTACGGATCTGGTTGCGTTCAGCCCCGACGAACCGGCGTTGCGCCTGGCGAAAGTACCCTCTGTACCGGAGGACCCTTCAAGGGCGGTAATGGCAGCACTGGAGGACCTGTTTGATCAGGGCGTGGCACCTGGGGAAATACAGATGCTGGTGCATGGTACGACGGTAGCCACCAACGCGCTGTTAGAAAACAAAGGCGTTGCTACAGGGCTTCTGATAACCAGAGGTTTTCGGGCGGTCTATGAGGCCAGGGGCTGGACACGTCCGGACCCGGTGAGCCTGATTGACCCGTTTTACTCGAAAGCACCGTTACTTGCACCGCAGCGATTCACAGCCGAAGTGGATGAACGCCTGGGTTATGACGGCGGCATCCAGACTCCGTTGGATGAGGCCCGGCTTCGGGAATCTGTCAGACACTTGCGGGATCAGGGCGTTGAAGCCATTGCTGTGTGTTACCTGTTCAGCTTCCTGAATCCCGTGAACGAGCAACGCACCGCTGAAATCATTGCTGAAGAGGCGCCCGGGGTGCGGGTTTCGCTTTCCTCGGCCATATTGCCCCTGATAAGAGAGTACCCGCGATTATCAACAACCGTGGTGGATGCGTACATCGGACCGGTTGTTGAACACTATCTTTTGAGTCTTGCCGGGCGGCTGAAAGAACGGGGTGTAACCACACCCCAGGTTTATCTGATGCAGTCCAACGGTGGTTTGATGCGGATTACCATCGGGGCCCGGTTTCCCAACCAGACCCTTCTTTCAGGACCGGCCGGTGGCGTTGTTGCAGGGTTAAGACTGGCCGAGCGCGCAGGTACCGGCAATCTGGTTACGTTCGATGTGGGCGGCACCAGCACTGACATCTGTGTGATCGCGGGAGGACTTGCTCAGCAGACCAGTGAAGGTGTGCTGGGAGGCCAGCATGTGGGCACGCCCATGTTACAGGTGCGTACGCTGGGCGCGGGGGGTGGAACCTTGGCCTATGTCGGGAAGGATGGCCTGCTGAAGGTGGGCCCGGCCAGTGCTGGTGCTGTCCCTGGCCCTGCCTGTTATGGCCGCGGTGGCACCCGGCCTACCATTACAGACGCCAATCTCGTGGTGGGCATATTGGGTGCAGGAAGCCTTCTGGATGGTCGTATGCATCTGGACCTGGAAGCGGCGACCAGATCAATGGAGGAAATTGCCGAGTCGTTGGGCCTGACGCCACTGGATACGGCGGCGGGCATTCTGCGAATCGTGAACAATCACATGGCCATCGACTTGCGGCTTGCGCTTCAGGAACGTGGCCAGGATCCCCGTCGCTTTTCATTGGTGCCGTTTGGTGGCGCTGGCCCTATGCATGCATGCTGGCTGGCTCGCGCAGTGGGCATTCCCCGCGTCATTGTTCCCGGTCACCCGGGCCTGAACAGTGCCCTGGGCTTGCTGCAGACTGAAGTCAAGCACACTTATGTCCGCTCTGCGCCGGGCATACTGGACGAGTTTGATGTCAGTAAAATGAACGCCCTGATGGACGAGCTGGGTAAGCAGGCATACGCCGATGCCCGTGAGGAAGGCTTTCAGCCGGAAGAGGTGGAGCTGCGTTATCAGCTGGATATTCGCTACCTGCATCAGGGCTACGAGCTGACCGTTGATTGCCCCAATGTGCCGGTCCGTCAGGAGCACAAAGCCGGGATCAAACAGGATTTCGATAATTTGCACGCCAACTTGTATGGGCAAAGTGCGCCTGATGAGCCGGCCGAAATAGTGACCTTCCGTTTGCAGGCCAGCATCAAAGTTCCACAGTTAACAGAGCAGGATATTGATCGTGGCGGCGACATCACTCTTGCTTACAAAGGGGAGCGGGAGGTGCTGGATATCGACAGCGGCGAAAGTGTGACCGCGGCTGTCTATGATCGCAGCCGACTGGGGGCAGGCGACTCGATTGCGGGGCCCTGTGTTATCGAGCAGTTCGATTCCACTACATGGGTATTGGAGGGGCAGCGCCTGACAGTGGATGCCTCTGGCGCGCTGGTCATCGATACGGAGGTGAGGCAATGAGCACCGATCCGATTACGACGGAAGTGGTTATCAACCGGTTGCGAGAGACCGCGGCGACAATGGAGCACGCGCTCTACCACAGTGGCTACTCAACCATTCTGCGTGAATCCCAGGATGGTACTGCGGGGATCACTGACGCCAGTGGCCGGGTCATTGTCGTCAGTGGTGGCCTACAATATCACTCGCTCCCTTACACCACCGCAGTACGCAGTGTGCTGGCGCGGTTCGGCGACCGGATTCAGCAGGAGGACTGCTATGTCCTGAATGATCCGTACCTGGCCGGTAATCCGCATGTTCCGGATATGATGGTTATCACGCCTGTGTTTGTTGCAGGTGAACTGATTGCATTTGCAGTGAGCCTGGCTCACAAGGCGGACCTGGGCGGACTGGTACCCGGGTCTTCGGGGGCGGGCGCCCGGGAAATCTATCATGACGGCCTGTTATTACCCCCGGTGCTCTATTCCAGCAAGGAGGGCGTGAACGAAGCTGTAGAGGACATTATCCGCAACAACAGTCGGGTGCCGGAAGCTGTTGTAGGTGATCTGCGAGGTCAGGTCGGGTGTACCCGGCTGGGTGCAAAGCGGTTAGTGGATCTGTGTGGGGAGTACGGTACATCGACGCTCACAGGAGTGATGGCGTCACTGCTGGAAAGCACGGCCGCGCGGCTGGCTGCCGAGCTGAACGACTGGCCCGATGGGTCCGCAGAAGCTGAGGGACTGCTGGATCATGACGGGGCAAACACAGATGTGCCCGTGCGCATTCATGTGAAGGCGACAAAAACCGGCGACCGGCTTACCCTCGATTTCAGTGGCTGCAGCCCCCAAACCCTGGGGCCGGTGAACTGCTGCACGCCAACCGCGCAGGCGGTTTGCCTGCTGGCGGCCATTGCGGTGAGTGATCCGACTATCCCCATTAACTCGGGGCTTGTGGATCAGGTTGATTTCATGATCCCGCCGGGCCTGGTGGTAAGCCCACAGCATCCGGCGACAGTGAATCATTATTTTCCCACGTCACACCTTATCTACAGCGTCGTACTGGCCGCTCTCGGCCAGCTTAATCCTACCCGTGCTGTGGCACCTTCAGGGTTGGGAACCGGCGCTCTTGCCGTGGGCTACCCTTACTCGCGAATGGGTAAACGTGCGGTGCAATATGAGTTACTGGTGACGTCTCTTGGCGGTACCAGTCTTGAGGATGGTGCATCGGTGGTGCTACCCATCAATCACTTTACGCCCAGTACGCCGGTCGAGGTTCTGGAGACCGAGTATCCGGTGCGGGTATCCTGCTTTGATATCTGGTGTGATTCGGCCGGGCCGGGTGAGCAGCGTGGTGGTATCGGATTCATTCGGGAGTATGAGTTTCTCAGCGATTGCGTGGTAACCGTGAGGACATCAAATCATACCTACGGTGCCTGGGGCTTGAAAGGAGGCAAGCCACCGCAGCATTCCAGGGCTATTCTGGACCCGGGGACGCCTGGCGAAGAAGAGCTGGGCCCGCTGGTCACCTGCCATTTGAAGGCGGGCCAGGTGTTGCGACTGCAACAGAGTGGCGGTGCGGGTTACGGTGACCCATGCCTGCGAGCGGCGGAGAAAGTGGCGCAGGACGTAGCGGATGGTTATGTTTCATCACGTGCGGCGCACGAGGACTATGGAAAGGCCTAGCCAATCAGAAGTGCAGGAAACTGCGCATACCGTTGACCGGTTTCCTGCACTTCTTTCTGCGATGTCAGTCGCGAATGTCCTGCACGAACCATTCACTGGGTAACTCGCGACCCAGCTTCTTCAGCCTGGCGGCCTCGTAGACCAGGCCGCCAACGCTGGCAAACTGCAGTCCCTGATTACCTCCGTTGATGTAGAGAGTAATATCGTCAGGGGATTGTCGCCCGGCGCTTTTACCGCTAACAAGATCAGAGAAGTCGGGACAATCCCGGCGGAACAGGGTATTCCGGGGACGGGCTTCCGGTAACCGGCGAAGTTCTTCTTCAGTGCCGGCAATGTAGGCAACCGGGCTATGGCCAACACCCGATCGTACTCGTACCGGATCTTCGCCTGCAGTGGGGGCGCCACCGGCAATGCCCTGGCGAATAACCACGTCTGCGTGAAGAAGCAGCTCTTCAGACAGCTCGAATGGCCCCAGGTTGGTAACATGCATGCCCGGCTCCAGCCACTCGGGTTCGATGGTCGGTACCATGCTGCTGGTGCATGACGAGACAATATCTACCCCCCGAACCGCTTCCCTTGCACTGTCTACGGGGATGACTTCAAGTTGCAGTTCCTGCTCCATCTCTCTGGCGTAGAGTTCGCGATTCTCCCTGCTGGGGCTGTACACCTTGACCCTGGTGATGGGGCGTACCGAGCAGAATGCCTGCAGGTAGGTGCGCGCCATACCACCGGAGCCCAGCATGCCAACCGTGGTGGAGTCTTCACGGGAAAGGTGCTTGACTCCGATACCGGCTCCGCCTCCCACGCGCATATGTTGCAGGTGGCCGTCATTCATCATGGCCAGAGGTTCGCCATTCCGGGTTGAGAACAGCATAATGAGCCCGCAGTAGGTGCCGGGTTCCACGCAGTATTTATCCTCGCGGGGCAGACCACTGCGCTTATCCTCGGTCCACTGGATGACATCCGACTTCATCCGAATCGCGAAATAGGGTCCGGGGGCATGGGTTGCGCCTTCCATCGTGCCCCAGCGCCAGTATCCGTCGTCTCGCTCACAAGGCACGTACATGTCAATCCTGGGGCGATGTATCGAGTGACCTTTTGCAAGACCCTTGAACGCCTCTTCCTGAATGTTTATGCAATCCCTCATGTTCAACAATTCATGAATATCATCGTTGTTCAGAAAAAGCATGCTACTTCCCCTTTCGTTGCTGTTGGTTTTGTAATTGGTGGATTCGCAACAAACAATTGTGGCTGTCACACGGGAATCGTATAATCGCCAAAAATCTTAATAAACAAGATGAAATATTAATATACGAGAATAATTCTGATGGGGCAACGATGGAACTGATATTGATACCTGATTCCCTGACAACAGGCATTGTTGCGTTTCTTTTCATCTGCTCAATCATGACGTCCATGGTTACCGCAAGTTTCGGGGTCGGGGGAGGGCTGTTGCTGCTTGTCCTGATGGCAATGTGGGTGCCACCCGCGGCGATTATTCCGGTCCATGGCATCATCCAGTTTGCTTCGAACGGAGGCAGGGTGGTGTTGACCTGGAGAAACATCAACTGGAAGGTCCTGGCGGCCTTTATACCAGGGGTTGTTGCCGGGTCATTGCTGGGTACCCTGTTGCTGGTGCAACTGCCCGCCTATATCTGGCAGTTGACCATCGGGCTGTTTGTCCTTTATCTGTGCTGGGGCCCCGGCCTGCCGAAGGCTGTACTTGGCAGTACCGGTGTCTTTATTGCCGCCACCGCAACCACCTTTATCGGCCTGTTTGTTGGCGCTACAGGGCCATTGGTGGCTGCGTTTATCAAGCAGATAAAAATGGATCGTTTCGGTACCGTCGCTACCCAGGCGGCCGCGATGGCTCTTCAACACGCTCCGAAAGCCATTGTGTTTGGTTTTGCGGGCTTTGTTTTCCAGGAGTGGCTGCTGTTCATGGCGGGTATGGCAATTTTCGGATTTGTCGGAACCTGGCTGGGGTTGCACGTGCTCCGAACTATCTCCAATAAACATTTTCATCGCTTGTTCAATATCGTACTGACGCTTCTGTCGGTGCGCCTGCTTTGGCAGGCGGGTTCATCAATGTTGAACTGAGCCGGGCATCTGGCTCAGAAGGGCATAGACCAAACGGGTATAGGGTGCATCGATTCCCAGTCGCTGATGGCGAGACATCACTGCGCCACAGATGGCGTCAAGCTCCAGGGCCCGCCCCTGTTCATGATCAACCAGCATGGATGTCTTGATCGCATCAAAACTACGGATCAGGTAGTACATATCGTCTATGTCCTGGCGGGTTAGCAGCACTTCGTCCGCACTTGCGGCTATCGCGACTTCCTGCATCAGGCTGTAAACCATCGGCGCAAAGGGGGGCTCCCGGCTCAGGCTCCGAGTATCCAGGCCTGTCAGTGCAGACAGTGGATTGACGCCATTATTGATGGCGAGTTTAAGCCATAGTTCCCGCTGTATATTATTGCTGATTCTGATGGGGGCGCCTGATTGCTCAAAGGCAGTAGACACTTCAGCCGGCACCCTGTCCGGTGAACCCTTGGGCCAGGGGCCGATTATCAGTTCACCCGGTCCCTTCGCCTCTACAGAGCCATCGGCGGTCAGATGCGCACCGATTTTCACCGCAAGCCCCCCGAACACGCAGTTCCGGGGAAGTGCTCCTGCCAGGGTGCTTTCATTATCCATGCCGTTCTGTAATGAGATGACCGGGCAAGTGGCATTACAGCGAGCGAACCACCCGGCAATGGCACCGGCGAGTTCCTTGGTTGCAGAAGACTTTGTGCAAAGAGCAAGAGCATGAAACTGCCCGGGGGTATAGTGTTCAAACAGCTGACTCAGGTCACAGGCAGACGGACAAGGCACCTCATGATATTGCGTATCATGGGATAGCCGCAGGCCGGACTCAAGCAACTGGCCTAGGCGCTTCCCGCGGGCCACCATCACGCAGCGATGCCCGGCATTTAACAGCTTCATCGCGTAAAAGCTGCCAATGCCTCCTGCCCCGACAATACCGAACTGCCTGTCGTGTTGCGCCATAAGAGCCGTTCCCTCAGTCCCGTACTGTTCGTTGATCAAGCCTTCAGTGGCGCCTCCAAATGTGCCAGCACGTCTTCGAGCGGCAATACATCGGCGTATTTTGCCTGCAAATCACTCAATGACTGCCGATGAGCCTCTGGCCAGCGGTCTGCCACGGCATCCTCTACCACGATGGGCCGGAATCCATACTGGATGGCATCCACGGCTGTCGCCCGGATACAACCACTGGTGGAACAGCCGGCCATGATCAGGGTGTCGCAACCCATCGAAAGCAACCTGCTCACAAGGTCAGTGCCAAAAAAGCAGGAGGCGTATTTCTTGACCAGCAGTCCGTCCTTTTCTTCACGGTGCAGTTGAGGGGCAATATCGACGCCATTGCTGCCGGATCTGAGATCTTCAAGGCCACCTATCTTGGTGATCCAGATTCCCGCATCGCTGAGGTCACTCGAGTCGTAGCTCACCGTCGTGAAAATGACCGGAATTTCCGCTTTGTGTGCACAATCCAATAACGCATTGGTGGCCTCAAGGGTCGCCGGCATAGACGAACCCAGCGGACGGCCCGCTTCGGTGAAGGCGCGGGTCAGGTCAACGATCAATAGGGCCGGGCGCTGTCCAAACCCCATTCTCTTTCCCCATACGGGGCTGTCTGATTCTGGCATTGGTATTCTCCGGGAATTCATGACCGATCGAAACGCTGACTGATGTAGCTCATGGCTGCGTTGATGATCAGGGCCGTTAGAAAAATAATGATCAGGATTGAGTACATGTTCGCGATATGGAAAGAGTTGTAGTATTCAATGGCCAGGAAGCCAAGACCAGCATTTGATAACTTGATCTCTCCCAGCAGTATTGCGATGACGGTTACCCCCAGCCCAAGCCGCATGCCCCGGATGATGGGGCCTACCAACGACGGCAGGTAAATCTTTGTCAGCATCTGCCAACGGCTCAGGTTGAGCACCTTGCCAACATTAACCAGCACCGGGCGTACGCCAAGTGTTCCCGCCATGGTGCTGAGCGCAATAGGGAAAAATCCCGCCAGTGCCCCCAGGGCAACCTTGGATTCCGGCCCGATACCGAACATCAGCATGACGACCGGCAGAAAGATAATCTTGGGAGTTGTCGCAAGCGATGACAGGAATGGGTCAGCCACGCGCGAAGCAAAGGGCCGGCTGCCAAGCGCCACTCCGACTACAACACCGGTGATGGTTGCAATGATAAAGCCGCCGAAAAGCTCCATCAGGGTTATGCCGTAATGGTGGTAAAGCGCCGGGCTCGTGATCTCACCCCAGAATGCTCGTACCACCTCCAGAGTGGTGGGAACAACCCCTTCATACAGCAAACCCGAGCGGGCAATGAGCTCCCACAGAATGATCAGTACGACCGGTGTCAGCACCTGAAGGGTCAGAACCTGACGGCGCATTTTCGGATCTATACGGGTCTGAGCCATCGTTCCACCCTTTTTAGAACTGTGAGAAATAGTAAGCTGATCAAAATGATAAAGAAGATCGCGGCGTACATTCCCGGAATGTCATAGCGGAAAAACATGGTGGATACCACACGTCCGAGCCCACCAAAATCGATCAGAAATTCAATGCCTATGATATTGACCAGGGCGTAGATCAGCCCGAGCCTGATCCCTGTGAAGGTGTCTGGCACCGCAGCCGGAATCTGTATCAGCCGAAACCGCTGCTTGGCGGTAAGGTTGAAAGCTGCCCCCACTTTTAACAGCGTGGGGGACACCTTGTGCAGGGCCTCACAGGTATACAGAGCAATTGGTATCATACCGGTCATGACGCCCATGGTGATCGTGGTCCCGTAGTTGCGCCCGATGACCACCAGAAACAGTGGGTAGAGCAGCACCAAAGGCGCTGCAAACAAGGCGGCGAGCCAACCCCTGTAGGCGCGCCCCAGAAGCTCATAGCGGAACAGGGCGTAGCCAAACGGCAATCCGATCAGCATGGCCATTATCGTTGCAGACAATGCCTGTGCCAGGGTTATCAGAAAGGAAATGCCCAGTTCGTCCCTGGCGAACAGGCGTCCCAGGGACTGCAGCATTTCCGAAGGTGCAGCGACAATGGAGCGATCAGCCAGCCCCGATGCAAGCAGCCCCTCCAGGGCGAGCCCCAGCAATAGCAGCACAAGCAGAGCTGCTGTTGTCGGGCCCCAGATGAACGCCAGGAATGGTTTGCGACGGTGTTCAGCGGGGGTCATAGACATAGTCCAGCAACTCGTCAATCTGCTCCTCGCTCAGGGGCTCCCGCAGGGCATCGTGTTCCATGGCTTCCCGGATCGTCTTATCCAGTCCTTTTACAGGTACCGACAGCAACGCCTCCTTGGGATAGAACTCTGCAGCCTCTTTCGCAATTTCCAGCTCAATGTCGTTGAATTCTGCAAAACGCTCAATGGCTTCGTCCTTGTTGTCATACATCCAGTCCACGGTGTTCATGTAGGCGCGCATAAAACGTTTGGCAACATCCCGACGCTCAGTGAGGAACGTTGTATTGGAAATATTGGCCCGTACAGTCTGTTCAGCCAGTTCCGGGATGTCGCTGCCCTTCGCGATGATTTTCAGATCACCCGCGGCGACCAGGTCAAGATTGAAAGGAGGGACTGACCAGCCAACATCGAGCTGACCGGACATCACCTGGGTGCGGTTATCGGAAATGCCGCCTGCAGAGACAATTTCAGCGTCTACCCCGGCTTCCGCGAGGAGGTTCAGCAAAACCAGGTGGGTAGATGCACCAGGACGGGAATAGCCCACAGTCGCGCCTTCCGCATCGGCGAGGCTTTCCAGGTCGCTGTCACCTTTTACATACCAGAACAGGTCATTGGAACCTGTCATTTCAGCGCCTACGATCCGCACCGGCGCGCCGCGCTGATAGGCTCCGAGAACACCGAGCATACCGTTAACAAAACCCATATCAACGCTTCGGGTCGTGACCGCCTGAAGTGTTTCGGCTCCGCCTTTGGTCCAGGTCATATCAACAGAAAGGTTTTCTTCGGCAAAGATGCCTTCTTCAATACCCTGGTGCACCACCAGGGTGTCCCACAGGCCCCTTTGGCCGATAGCGACCGAAACTTCGTCCATTTCCTGGGCGACAGCGCTCAGTGACAGCATGGCCGCAACCACGGGGGTGACCACATATTTACACAGTTGGCGTTTCATCAGATTGTTCTCCTTAATGCTTTTGTTTTTGTTACAAGGTGTTCCGGCGGGCTTCACGCTTCACCGGCTGCTTTCATCCCTCTGTCTGCCTCCGTGCGCAGGTCCTCCCAGATTTGCCCGACGTAGCCGGAAAATTTGTCCGTCGAAATCAGTTCTGAACCGCGCGGTCGCGGCAGTTCAATGTCGATCACTCGCATGATGGTGCCAGGGCGGTAAGACATGACCGCCACTCTGTCACTGAGCTGCACAGCCTCAGTAATATTGTGTGTAATGAGCATTGTGGTCTGCTTCAGCTCATCGCAGATCTTCAGTAGCTTGTCCCCAAGTAAAAGCCGTGTCTGCTCATCCAGCGCCCCGAAAGGTTCGTCCATTAACAGAATGCGTGGCTCGGATGCCAGTGTGCGGGCAATGGCCGTGCGCTGGCGCATGCCTCCGGACAATTGATAGGGAAAATGATTTTCGAATCCGGTTAACCCAACCAGCTGCACAAAGTGACGAGCCTTTTCCAGGCGCTCTTTTTTAGCCATTCCGGCAACTTCGAGAGGGAAAGCGACATTGTCGATCACAGTCCGCCAGGGGAACGTCGATTCTTCCTGAAAAACCATGCCGATATCTTTATGGGTTCCGGAAACGGGCTTGCCGTTTACTGACACCTGTCCGGAATCGGCGGGGGTCATGCCCCCGATCACATTGAATAGTGTGGATTTTCCGCAGCCGCTGGGACCGATGATGGAAAGAAATTCCCCTTGCTCGATGCCAAGACTTACCGGAGCCAGAGCCTGAATGCTTTCCCCGTTCTCGGATTGGAATGTCTTGGAGACATCCGCGATTTCAAGAATTGCCGTCATATCATGGTTCCAGAGTCACATTGACGTTTTTGCTCTGTGTAAAGGCGAGGAGCTCCTCCATACATTCCTCACGTCCAAGCCCTGATTGCTTGCTCCCGCCAAATGGCGCGCCGGGTATGTGGGCGCTGGAGCCATTGATCCAGACGTATCCGACTTCCAGTTTGGCGGCGGCGTTGTGCGCCCGGGCCAGATCCTTTGTCCAGACTGACGCGGTAAGGCCGAATTCAAGTCCATTGGCCATGGCGAATACAGACTGTTCATCGGACCACGGAGTTACGCTGAGCACGGGCCCGAATATTTCTTCCCGGGCGATGCGCATTGTTGCTGACACATCGGCGAAGATGGTGGGGCGCACAAAATAGCCATTGGCAAGTGCAGGGTCGTCGGGCTGCGTACCTCCAGCAACTAACCGTGCCCCTTCTGACTGACCAATACGGATGTATTCCATGATCTTGTCGAACTGGGGCTTGCTTGAGACGCAGCCCATCTCGGTCTCGACCTTTTCCGGCAAGCCCATCTTGATAGCGTTGGTCTGTTCGACAATCCGGCTGAGCACCTCGTCATAGATGCTTTCTTGGACGAACAGGCGGCTTGTTGAGCCGCACGACTGACCGGCGGTCCAGCCGAAGTTCATTCCGTGCACGGCGCTTGCCGCCGCTTTTTCCAGGTCGGCGTCCGGAAATATCAGCATGGCGTTTTTGCCGCCCAGTTCCATCAGGGTGCTCTTGAGGGTATTGGCGGCAGCCCGGCATACGGCCTTACCGGTCTGGATGCTGCCCACCAGGCTGATGTTGTCGATCTGCTCGTGCTCGGACAAGGCAACTCCCGCCTCCACCTGGCCATTGACAATACTGAGTACACCGGCTGGCAAGAGGCCATCGAACAGTTCGGCCAGTTTCAAAGCCGACAGTGGCGTGTGTTCACTTGGCTTTATAATGACGCTGTTACCGGCGATCAGCGGCGCGGCGATTTTGGCGCAGACAAACATCGCGGGATGGTTGAATGGAACAATGCGCGCAACCACACCCAAAGGTTCCCGCAGGACGTAGTTCAGCTGGCCGGCGGCGGTGGGAATGGTTTCACCCTTGAGTTCCGTGGCGAGGCCGGCAAAGTAATCCAGCAGATGCGCGCCTACCTGCATGTCTCCCACCATGGCGGAGCGTGGGTTGCCGCAGTCAAGAGCATCAAGCAGGGCCAGCTCTTCGGCGTGATCGCGCACTTTCTGCGCCATCTTACGCACCGCTGCTGCCCGTTGTGTCGGGGCCATGGCCCGCCATGCGGGTTGAGCCTTGCGCGCGGCGTCCACGACATGATTGATGTCCTCAGTCGTTGCTTCATCCACTTCGCCCAGGCTGCTGCCATCGGCCGGGTTGGTCACTGCAATCTGGCGCCCAAGGGCGGCTTTGTGCCAGGCGCCGCCATAATAGAGCCCGCGGTTGAGCGGTAGCACAGACTTGGTTGTGAGTGCTTGGTTACTGGTGGTCATTGTGGGTGGCTCCCTTTATTTATTTATTGCCGTCTGAGTGGGAATCACTATTGAAATCAACCACTCCGCTCATGTAGCCGGCTTTGACGACAACATCAAGAAGCGCTGGCTGGCCGTTTTCCACGGCGGTGATGGCTTTTTTCAGTGCGGTCCGGAAAGACTCCTCATCAAGGATCGGGCCTTCCGCCTGGAAACCCTGCGCTCTGGCAATGGACGCCAGGTCAATCGCGGGATCATCAAGCCGCTGACCAACCCATTTGTTTTCAACGTCACGGCTTCTGTTGATCGCGACCGTTTCCTGATGCGCGACGTCGTTATAGTAAGCGCGGTTGTTGGCAACAATAATCAGCACGGGAATCTTGTGGCGGGCAGCGGTCCAGAGTGCGTTGGCACCCATCATCAGATCTCCGTCACCGAGAACAGCGACAGGCAATCTCGAGGAACCCCTGAGAGCCAGTGCACTGCCAATCACCATTCCCGGCCCCGAACCAATACCGGCTCCGCCGTCATAACCCAGGTAGTCCAGCGGGTGCCTGAAGGTGCTGGTGGATGAAGGCCAGCCCAGTGGCAGGCGCAGGTAACTGACATCCCTGTTTTCGAGCGTTGATGCCAGTGTCGTTGCCAGGGCAAGAAGATCGAATACGCCGGTTTGAGATGGGAGCGGTGGCCGCTGGTAGGAGCTCTGTGTATTAACGGCAGCGGTGGATTCCATTCGTTCAAGCAGACCATCAACGGTACTCTCTGGTGTGCCATCGAGAGCCAGATCCACCGGAGCCATGCGCTGATGGTTCATCGCCCAGCCATTCATCCCATAATCGTCCAGCGAGGCGTGAATGATTTTTGCCGAGGGCTTTCCATCAGGCCAAACCGTATACAGTGTTCCGCCAAGATCCAGCCAGTCGAGGCTGATAATCAGGTCTGCCTCGGATATCAGGTGTACCGCGGCACTATCCAGCCGGAAAGCGGGTGGTAAAGGGTGGAGGGGATGATCGGTCGGAAAGGCCGCCGCGATTTTGAGGTCGGTCATGACGGTTGCGCCAAGCCGTTCAGCCAACTTTACCCGCTTGGCCCAGTCCGCAGAATCCCGGGAAACCCTGCCTGCAAGAATCACGGGATTCCGGGCGGCACGAATCATCTGCGCGGCTGTATCCAGCTTCCCCGCCGACGGCACTGGCGGTTCGCCGGGCGCGAAGCGGGACGGATCGGGCAGCGACAGCGGTTTGTCCAGTGCCTTTTCCTGCAAACTTACATCAAGACATATATACACCGGGCCCTGAGGCCGCCGGATGGTCGCCTGCCAGCCTCTCAGAATGGACTCCACAGCGGCTTCAACCGATGCAGGTTGGTTGTCCCACTTGATGAACGGGCGAATGAGGGCAGCCTGATCCTGGGACGTGTGTATCCAGTCAATCCAGGGCCGTCTCAGGTTTGCGTCAACCGGCCCGGTAGCCCCGAGGATCAGCATGGGTGCGCGGTCACACCAGGCATTGTAGATGGCCATGCTGCCATGCATTAAGCCGACATTGCTGTGAAGGGCGACGGCCATGGGTCGTCCGGTTACCTTGGCATAGCCGTGGGCCATGGCAACGGCGTGCTCTTCATGAAGGCATACCAGCATTTCCGGGGCCGTATCCTCAAGAACGTTAACCAGACTGTCGTGGAGGCCTCGGTAGCTGGCCCCGGGATTGAGCGCAATGAAGTCTATTGGCAGTGACCTGAGCGTCCAGGCCACGGCATCGCTGCCCCATTCCAGCTTTTCAGGTGAAGGTGGCAGGGGGCGAGAGGGTGTATTTCCCGTGTTTTCGGCAACCATTTTCTGTTCCTGATTTTTGTGTTTTTTATCATTAAGCGAGAGTGGCTTTCACTATAGTATAGTCGAAAGGTACCGTCAGGTGTTGTGTACGTCAAGCCTCGAAGTGAGGTGAGGCTTGCGCAAGGCAAGGAGAAGTTTGGGTATTCCCCAGGATTCTATATATAGAATTAAGTGCCTTGTAATACTTATTCAGGAAAAGTAATAAGTCTTTAATAAAGTCAGATATGTATAGTTATTTAATACAATAAACGCAGTAGATGTGTCGTCATAAAGCCATATGAAAATAATACAAAATAATAATTGTTCATACGCCTCCAGCCCATGAGTTATTTGTTTCTGCCGATTTCCAATTAATAGTTGACACCTGAAGCCGTTTGTATAATTTTATAGTTAGATTTCACAAAACAAAATAGCATCTCAATAATAAAGAATGTGGCTGGCAGCTTGAATGGCTTCGATGAGTCAGGCGGGCACTGATCAGCAGATTTCGCACAACAAAAACAATCACAGGGGGT
This sequence comes from Marinobacter sp. SS13-12, assembly GCF_030227115.1. Classification (NCBI taxonomy): domain Bacteria; kingdom Pseudomonadati; phylum Pseudomonadota; class Gammaproteobacteria; order Pseudomonadales; family Marinobacteraceae; genus Marinobacter; species Marinobacter sp. SS13-12. Next base: position 236,286 of record NZ_JASSUA010000004.1, on the reverse strand, counting down.
TGGTTCAATGGCTTCTAAGCTGTTTGATCTTGAAGGACGCACAGTGATCATCACTGGCGGGGGTCGCGGGATTGGCAAGGTTTATGCCAAATCGTGCGTGGACGCTGGTATGAATGTTGTTATCGCGGACATTCATGGGGAAGAGGCGGAGACGACTGCCGCGGAATTGCGGGATTCCGGCGGTGATGCCATTGCTGTCACCACCGATATTTCCAATGAGGAAAGTGTCGCGGCCATGGCCAGGAAAACCATGGAGGCCTTTGGTCGCATTGATGGTGTTGTGAATAACGCATCTTTGATGAGTTCGCTGCCCCGCCGTTCCTGGCTTGAAATTCCCACGGAAGAGTGGGACCGGGTAATGGCTGTTGATCTCCGCGGTTTGTTGACGGTTTGTCGCGCTGTCTACCCACACATGAAGGCTCAAAAGTGCGGCAAGATCATCAACGTCTCATCCAGCCGCGTTCTTGAAGGTACGCCCAACCGGCTTCATTACACCTCAGCGAAGGCGGGTGTTATCGGCTTTTCCAGAGCGCTGGCCCGAGAAGTCGGGGATGACGGCATTAATGTCAATGTTGTTATGCCCGGACTGACGCTGAGCGATACCCAACTCGCATCTTCAAGCACCAGCTACCTGAGTGACGAATACAATCAGCAGCGCGCCCTGAAGCGTCCCCAGACACCTGAGGATCTGGTTGGAACGGTCCTTTTCTTGCTCTCCCCTGCCAGCGATTTCATAACCGGCCAGACGATTAACGTCGATGGCGGGAAGTCCATGCACTGAGTGTGTAAAAGCTGAATCGGAGAACAAGAAAATGACGAATGTCCAAACGACCTTGATGTTGATTGATGGCGAGTTGGTTGAAGCCGCCAGTGGAAAAACGCTGGACTCGCTGAACCCAGCAACAGAAGAAGTGATCGGTCGGATTCCGGCCGGTGACACGGTAGATGTAGACCGCGCTGTGGTGGCAGCTACTCGAGCCCAACTTGAATGGGCGAATACCGAAATGTCCCACAGGGCAGAGCGGCTTCGCGCAGTGGCAGCCAGGGTTGCCGAGCGTGCAGAGGAAATTCTGAAACTGGAAGTTCTTGATACGGGCAACACCATCACCAAAATGCGCGGTGACGTGGGAATGGGTATCAAGGTCCTGGAATATTACGCCGGCCTTGGGCTTGAGCTTAAAGGCAGTACGATTCCTGCCAGCCAGCGCAACCTGCACTTTTCTGTGCGGGAGCCTTACGGTGTCGTCGGACGGATAATTCCGTTCAATCACCCCATCATGTTTGCGCTGTCAAGGATGGCTGCTCCTCTGATGGCAGGGAACGCAATCATTATCAAGCCACCTGAGTCGAGTTCCCTTTCCGCCGGCATTCTGGCTGAAATTTGCCGGGACGAACTGCCGCCGGGCCTTGTCAATATTATCACCGGTCTCGGGGCGGAGGCGGGCGACGCTATCGTTCGGCACCCGGATATCAAGCGTCTCGCGTTTATCGGTTCCGTTCCTACCGGGCTGGTCATTCAGAAAGCTGCGGCAGAAGTGTCTGTCAAGCATGTCAGTCTCGAGCTGGGTGGTAAAAACCCGATGCTTATCTTTCCCGACATCGATCCTGAAGTTGCAGCGACGGCAGCGGTAGCGGCAATGAACTTTGCCTGGCAGGGACAGTCTTGTGGCTCCTGCAGCCGGTTGCTCGTTCACGAATCCCTGTATGAAGAGGTTCTCAAGCGCATTGTTGAAAAAACAGAGCGTTTGGTGATGGGGGATCCGCTGGATCCGAGCTCCCAGATGGGGCCCATGAATTCCCGCATGCAGCTGGACAAGGTTGAACACTATGTGCGCACCGCCCATGAGGACGGTGCACGCCTGATGACCGGCGGAGAACGCCCGCCTGGCGCCCGGTTTGAGCATGGCTATTGGCATCAGCCTACGGTGTTTGCCGATGTGACGCCCGAAATGCGCATAGGACACGAAGAAATTTTCGGACCTTTGCTGTCGGTTTTCCGCTGGAAGGATGAGAACGAGGCAATACGCATTGCTAACAGCACGGAATACGGGCTTACCGCTGCCATCTGGACGAACGATCTCAATGCAGCAACGCGGTGCATCCGCCGGATTAAGGCTGGTTACGTGTGGGTGAACGGATTCTCGGCGCATCACCTTGGAACGCCGTTTGGTGGTATGGGCAACAGTGGGCTTGGACGGGAGGAGGGCATTGAAGAGCTGCTTTCCTACACAGAGACCAAAACCGTCCATCTGGCACTGAATTAATTCAGGCAGGAGTTGTTTGTATGAGTATTGAAATCGTGCCTTGCTCCCCGGCCATTGCGGCAGAAATCCGGGGTGTGGATGTCAGCAAAGGTGTCACGGATGCAGAGTTCGCCACGATAATTGAGGCGTGGCACCGGTATCAGGTGATTCTGCTTCGCAATCAGAGCCTGCCCACAGAAGAGCAGCAAGTGGCGTTCGCCCGCCGTTTCGGCGAGCTGGCGGAAGTTCACGTGCCTGAGTACCAGGGTAACCACCCGGCGGTGATGTACATCGGTAACCTGAAAGAAAAAGGCAAAAGCGAAGGCGCCTTGCCATTGGGTGAAATGGAATTCCATATCGATCAGTGCTATCAGCAGCGCCCGGCCAAAGGGACCATGCTGTACGCCATCGAGATTCCTTCCGCCGGTGGTGAAACCGTTTTCGCCAACGGCTACATGGCCTATGAGCGGTTGCCGGACTCCGTCAAGTCAAGGATCGAGGGCCTGAGGGCTACCCACGTGTATGACTATGGCGGCAAGGGCACCGACCGGAAGAATATGGTCAGTATAGAAGACGGTATTTCGCAGGCCCACCCGATTGCACGGACACACCCGGCCACCGGCCGCAAGAGTTTGTTCGTCAATAAACTGATGACCCATTCAATAGAAGGTCTCGACTCTGATGAGAGTGAAACCCTTCTCAATGTGATGTTTGAAACCATTTCCCAGCCAGAACTTTCCTATGTCCACGAGTGGCAGGTGGGGGACCTGTTGCTTTGGGACAACCGTTGCACTTTGCATGCACGTCGTGATTTTGATCCGGCGGAACGCAGATGGCTGCGGCGAGTGACGGTTCTTGGTGAAGTGCCTGAATAACGGTTTCTCTTTCCGTCCATAAAGAGAAAACAGCATGGTCCTAACTCGGACAAAAACAATAAGGGGTAGCACATGACCTTCGAAAAGAAATTGAAAGTAGCCGGCCTTGGCGTCCTGATTACATGTGGCGCACTAGCCACCGCAGGATCAGGAGCGGTTTTCGCCCAGGAAAAATTCCAGGATAACGATCCCATCAAATACACCGCCACAGGCGGTAGCGCACGTGGATATTCACGGGTTGTTTTTGAAGCGCTGAACGGGATTGTGCGGGATGAATACCCTGACTCTGCAGCAGAGTTCAAGCCCGGCTCTCCAGCAGGCAGTCTGCTTGAAATCACCCGTGGTAATGCGGATTTTGCGGGCGCCAGTGGCGCAGTGGAAGTTCAGTACGCGCTGGAGGGAACGGCGCCATTCCGGGAGTCCCTGAAAGACCAGATTTTTCATGTAATGACGATCCACAATGAACTGACCGTTCATTATCTGATGACCGAAGAGTGGTCTGAAGAACATGGTATCGAGTCAATGGCGGACATCGCAGAGAAGAAGCCACCCATGGAAATTGCGGTGAACACCGAAGCCAATCTTCAGTCAACCATCGCCATGTATGAGCACATCTTTAACGAGTATGGGTTCTCCATGGATGACGTCGAAGATTGGGGAGGTTCCGTACTGCGTGGTAACTCAGGCATTGGTATGGACGCGTTGGCCGATGGCCGTGCGGACGTCTTTATCAATGGCCGGTTTATGCCTGACTCGCGTCTGGAAGAGATCCACAACAACCGTCCTTTGAAATGGATCGACATTGACCGCGACAAGATGGCGGCCGCTGCCGAAGGCTGGGACTACGACCTGTATATCGCGCCAGCCGGGATAAGCCCGTTTATTGAGAAAGACAGTGCCACACAGAAAATGTGGAACGCATTGCAGGCTGGCCCACACGTCTCCGAAGAAACTGTCTACAAATTCCTGACAGCCATTAGCAAGAATGTTGATCGCGTCCAGTCCATTCACTCTTCCCTGCGCAACTTCGGGCCGGAGATGATGGTATGGAACCCGATGAATCTCCCTCTGCACCCGGGAGCCGAGCGCTTCTACCGTGAGAAGGGCCTTATCGACTAAAGCTCCGACCGGAAAGCAGTAATGAAGTGCCGTAGGCGGAACTGCCGATTGATCAGGTCGGCGGTTCCGCCCAGGTCACAGAACTATTTTTACCTGCCGCAGTTTCGGTGATTAGGGGGGGGGTATGTCTGCTAAAAGCAGTCTTATACACGGACTGAAGCGATTTTTCTGGCTTACCGGTGAAGGCAACCGTTTCGTGCCTACTGGTTGGCTGGGCAGATTTGTCGCGCTACTCGCTGTGCTCGGAACAGCGGTGGTTATTTATATGGCGCTGTTCAGTAGCCAGTCTGAACTGTTGCATGTCGGTCTGTTTCTGGCGTTTTTGTTTCCTATCGCATTTCTCACAACAACAATCTCAAAAAGTGTTGAGCGTATTACCTGGTTTGATGGTGTGTTGGGGGCTACCGGCTGTTTACTTGCCGCCGGATTCAGCTATTACGAACCCCGCTACCACAACTGGATGCAGAGCTTTGATCAACTGACTACTTATGAAATCTGGGGTGGCCTTGCGCTAGTGGGGTTGTCACTGGAAATGGTGCGCCGGGCGACCGGATGGCCCTTGCTTCTGCTTTCGTTTGCATTTCTGGGCTATGTGGTCTGGGGGCCAAACATTCCCGGCAGCTTCTCCCACGGTGGCGTTAACCTGAATTATTTTATCGAAATGCAGGCCATCACGATGGATGGACTGATTGGTGTTCCGCTTTATGTAGCGGCAACTTATGCCTTCCTTTTTGTGTTGTTCGGTGCCTTCTTTCAGCTGTCTGGCGGTGGCCAGCTTTTCTTCGATATTGCGGCCTGCAGTACCGGAGGAATGATCGGCGGTCCGGCAAAAGCCTGTGTTGTCTCCAGTGCTTTGTACGGTTCGGTATCGGGAAGCCCTACGGCCGATGTGGCTACGACCGGGCCGATAACGATTCCATTGATGGAACGTTTTGGCATCAGCAAAAAACAGGCCGCCGCAACCGAAGCGGCTGCTTCCTCGGGTGGTGCGTTACTACCACCGGTGATGGGCGCGGTAGCGTTCCTGATGGCAGATATGACGGGCATTCTTTATAGAGACATTCTGATCGCAGGCCTGTTATCTGCCTGTCTCTATTACCTGGGTGTTTTTACGCTCGTTCATTTTGAATGCCGGCGCCTTGGTATCAAGGCCATGCCTGCTGAAGAGCGCGTTACCCTGATGGTGGCGTTGCGTCGTGGCTGGCCAAGCCTGATTCCCATCTTTGTGTTGACCTACTTTCTGTTAAGTGGTTTTTCGCCCGCCTACGTCGCTGCAGGGGCCTGTCTGGTCACCCTGGTAACCAGCTGGATCGCTGTTCGGCACGCCATTGGCCCCAGAAAACTGATCTCCGGATGTGTGGAAACCTGCTTTAGAGTGGTGCCCCTGACGGCAGCTGTAGCTGTTGCAGGGATTATCATCGGATGTATTGAGATGACAGGCCTTTCCAGCAAGGCGGCCGCCGTGCTGTATGCACTGGCCGGAGGCCTTCTGGTACCGTCCCTTATCGTTTCTGCGGTGGTGCTGATTATTCTGGGCATGGGCATGCCGACAGTTGCCGTCTACATTATGGGCGCGGCTCTGCTTGCCCCTGTTCTCATCGGCGAATTCGGGTTGCCAGTGCTCGGCACCCACATGTTCCTTCTGTATTTCTCCTGTATGTCGGCCATTACGCCACCTGTCGCGGTGGCCTGCTTTACGGCCGCTTCCATCGCTAATACCAACCCGTTTTCGGTTGCGCCGTATGCGTCGAAGCTGGCTGTCGCCGGCTATGTATTGCCGTTCTTCTTCATCTTCAATCCGGGTCTCCTTATGGATGGCAGCGTGCTGGCTATTGCCGGTGCTCTGATAGCAGCAGTCGGGATGGTGTTGTGTTTCGGGGTTGCGGTTCACGGCTGGATACTGACAACACGCCTTAACGGATTCGGGCGGCTTCTGTTTGCAGCTCTTGCCTGCACGCTGATTGTTCCAAATCTGCTCGTGCAGGGTGGGGCAATGATAGTCGCGGCCCTGTTATGGAGCTTCTACCTGAAACGGGCCCGAACGAACGAATCGAATTCAACGGCATTCGGCATCAGTCGCCCGAGTGTGGCTGGTGGCAGTGTGAACATCGAGGCAACGAATGAGTGATCTACTGAATGGTTTGATGAACTTCGCACGGTGGGATGTATTCCTGGTCCTGCTTGCAGCGGTCCCTGTCGGGCTAGTGTTCGGTATTTTGCCGGGCCTGGGTGGACTTGTGGCCCTGTCGGTACTGCTGCCGCTGGTTTATGGCATGGAGCCGATTGTCGGCCTGGCGTTTTTGCTGGCCAGTTATGCGGTGGTGTCGACCGGGGGTTCGGTAACCGCAATACTGCTGGGCATCCCCGGCTCTCCGAGCAACGCGGCAACCATCATTGACGGCTATGTTCTAAGTCGGCGTGGACGTGCCGGCTACGCCCTGGGGGCAGCATTGTCGAGCTCCGCCCTGGGGGGGGTTATCGGCGCTGTAGTGCTGTTTGCGCTGCTCCCCATCGTACGCCCGGTGGTTATGTCATTCGGTTCACCGGAAACGTTTTTCCTGGCCTTGCTGGGCATCAGCTATCTGGCAATGCTGGGCGGTGGGTCACCTATCAAAGGGCTTGCTGCAGGCGCCTTCGGGCTGTTCCTGGGCACTTTCGGTTACCAGAGTACAACGGGTGTGCCACGGTTCTGGATGGAGATCGACTATCTGCTCGATGGTTTCCGGCTGATTCCGCTGGCGCTGGGTATGTTCGCCATACCGGAAATTATTGATTTGATGTCCGGGCGGAGTATCGCGGCCACGCGACCAGACGGCAGCCCGATGGAAATTACCCACAAGCAGGTTTGGCTGGGTGCGCGCGCTGCAGTCGTACGTAAGTGGGTATTGCTTCGTTCTTCAATCCTCGGTGTATTCCTCGGTCTGATACCCGGCGTTGGCAGTGAGACTGCACCGTTTGTAACTTACGGTGCTGCTAAACAGGCTTCCAAGCGTCCTTACCAATTCGGCAAAGGCTCGATTGAAGGAGTTATCGGACCGGAAGGTTCCAACAATGCGAAAGACGGTGGCGCATTGGTGCCAACTCTTGCCTTTGGCGTACCGGGCAGCAGTGCAATGGTTCTGCTGATCGGAGGGTTCCTTCTGCTTGGTCTGCAGCCTGGCCCTAAATTTCTTGAAGATCATATGGACATGGCCTACGGGCTCGCGTTTGTGCTGGTGGGAGCCAACCTGATCGGTTCGCTGGTCTTGCTGTTATTGGCTAAACATCTGGCTAAAATCACTCTATTACCGGGCCATATGCTGGCGCCGATACTTCTGACGCTGGTCGTTGTGGGGGCATACTCCACCAATAACAATTTTGCTGACGTTCTGTTCGTCTTCATCTTCGGTGCGGTCGGTATTGCCATGAAAGCCTACGGCTTCTCCAGGCCTGCCTTATTGCTGGGATTCGTTCTGGCGCCGCTGCTCGAAACCTACCTTTATATCTCTCTCAATACCTATGGCGGCTTGTTTTTCCTGAGGCCGATATGTCTGGTTCTGGCTCTCTTTATAGTTGCTGGCGCTGTCATGGCGGGAATGAAAAGTCATCGGGCCCATAAAGCGTTAAAAGCTGAAAAAGCTGAGAAAACATTAAACAACAAGAAAGAGGTGACTACGCATGACCTGTAGACAAGGTAATTTTTTCAGTGCGGCAGTTCTGCTGTTATTTACATCAACCATGTTGTTAATGGCCATTTTTCACTGGGGGTATTCGGCCAAAGTGCTCCAGTTCCCGGTAATGGCCGGCTCCCTGCTGGCTCTTTGTGCCGGGTGGTTGGCGGTCCGGTCCTTTACCGCGTCTGAAAAGGAACTGGATGATGAGAGTGAGCTGTTCTCCGAAGGCAACAGACGCTGCTCATTGCTCAAGCGCGCATTGTGGCTGAGCGCAGTATTTCCTCTGGGTTATGTATTCGGATTTATTGTCGGGCTTCTTGCATTCAGCTTCGCCTATACCAGTTATCACGGGCTGCCCTGGTGGCAACGAATACTTACCGGTTTTTTGATATTTGCGGTTGTTTACATTGGCTTTTATGAGTTGCTGGGAGTGCCCTTGCCCATTGAGCCAATGTGGATGCGGGAATAAATAGTATTTCAAGTCACGAATGTTTCGAAAGGAGAGTATTTCATGCTGCAGTTGCATGGTGATCATCAGCATGGGCACAGCCACATGCATGAGGAAGATAAAGCCGAACTTGCCAACTTTATCTGGCGGCAGGAAACCGTGGAACTCAACACGGTCGGCATCGATATTGGCAGTTCCACCTCTCACTTGCTGTTTGCAACGGTTCGCCTGCAACGTCGGTCACAGGGGCTCTCCAGCCGCTTTGTCGTAACCCATCGCGAGGTGGTTTGGCGCTCGCCCATCATGCTCACGCCCTTTCTGAGTGATGGCAACATTGATGCAGACAAGTTGGCAGCATTCATTCGCACATCCTATGAGAGCGCCGGCATCGCACGAAGCGACATTGACAGCGGCGCTGTCATCCTGACTGGAGAGGCGATCAAGCGGCACAACGCGCGGGCAATTGATGAGCTGTTTGCGGAGGAAGCCGGAAAGTTCGTGTGTGCGACAGCAGGTCACAAGCTCGAATGTACTCTGGCAGCCCACGGCTCAGGTGCCGCCAAATTATCCAAGAACCGGAACGAGTGCGTTCTTCACGTCGACATTGGTGGCGGCACAACGAAGCTTTCAATGATCAACAAGGGTGAAGTGCTGGGCGTCTGTGCATTTGCCGTCGGCGGCAGACTGCTTGCGCAGGATGACGAGGGCGCATGGACGCGGGTGGATGATTCGGTTCGCCTGGTTGCGGAGGAACTGGGTATTGCGACCGATCCGGAGTCGATGGCTAACGAAGGCAATCGGCAGAAAATTGTCACCCGCCTGGCTGAGGTTGCTGTCGATTTTATCTCAGGAAAGTCCCTCGACCGTCTGGGAATGTCATTGCAACTGACCGAAGCCTTGCCAAGGCCTATGCAGCCAACAGCGCTTACTTTCTCCGGGGGTGTCTCGGAATACATTCTCGGGCGTGAAACCAAAGAGTATGGCGACATTGCCAAGATGCTCTCCACGGAGCTGTGCAGGATGTTGCCTGAAACGCTCAATCTTCCAATGCTCGACCCCGGTCACGGAATTCGCGCAACGGTCATTGGTGCTTCCCAGTTCACGGTTCAGGTCAGCGGAAAAACCATTTTCCTCGCTGGCGATTCCGTATTGCCGGTGCACAACGTTCCCGTTGTGAGTGTTGACCTCGAGCTTAAAGGGGAAATTGATTCGACATCAGTGGCTGAAACCATCCGCGCGGGAATGAAGAAGATGGACCTGAATCATGACAACCAGATGGCACTGGCATTCACGTGGAAAGGGGATCCCGAGTATTCGCGACTTGCCGCGGTGAGCGAGGGCATTCTCCGGGCAGCTGCGCCGGGAGGAAAACGCGGGGCCCCTTTATTGTTGATGATCGACGGCGACGTTGCCCGAACACTCGGGCACCTGCTCAAGCATGAGTTCGGGTTGGAGAGCAGTCTTGTGTCGGTGGACGGTGTCAAGTTGCAAGAACTGGATTTTGTTGATGTCGGCGAGTTCCTCGACCCTCCGGGAGTTGTGCCCGTTGTCATCAAGTCGTTGTTGTTTTCATGAGGTAGATGCCTCGGTGAATCAGGGCTGACACCCCTTTAAGAGTGTTTGAACTTAAAAAGTAAATTAATCAGAGGTAAATAGTATGAGTGATAAAGATATCCCCAGATATGGCGTCGACTTTTATATGGACTGGGTCGAGCGTGAAGGGCTGCCGGTAACAGAGGCATTTGGTATTGATCTGTTTGAACTGGAAACCAAGCCCTGGGCCAGAGCCGGTGATCACGTGAAGGGTGCAGCAGCGCATCTGAAAGGCCGCTGTGACTTCAGCAACATGTTCCTTTACGAGATTGCTCCGGGTAAATCCACTTCACCCCAGAAACATTTGTACGAAGATGTTTTCTACGTGCTGGAAGGTCGTGGCAGCACCCAGCTCGAATTTGCCGATGGCTCTACGCAGTCCTTTGAATGGGGTCCCAAGAGCCTGTTTGCGATTCCGCTGAATGCCCGCTATCGCCACTTTAATGGCAGTGGTAAAGACCGTGCTTTGCTGGTAACCACCACTGATATGCCGATGGTGATGAACGCGTTTCACAATGAAGATTTCGTGTTCAACAATAACTTCGACTTCAGTGAGCGTACCGGTAAAGAGAAGTACTTCTCAGGCGAGGGTGACCTGATTACCGTGCGCCCGGGTAACCACATGTGGGAGACCAATTTCGTACCGGACCTGGCCAGCATTGAGCTCAAGTCCTGGGGTGACCGCGGTGCAGGCGGCAGCAACATCATGTTCGTGCTTGCCGATGGCACCATGCACGCCCACATCTCCGAGATGCCAGTGGGAACCTACAAAAAAGGTCACCGTCATGGCCCGGGCTACCACGTCATGTGTGTAACGGGGCAGGGCTACTCGATGCTGTGGTTCGAAGGTGAAGAAGACTTCACCCGTATCGACTGGAAACACGGTGTGGTGTTCCCGCCTGCAGATCGCCAGTTCCACCAGCATTTCAACACCAGTCAGGATCCAGCCCGCTACCTGGCAACAGGTGTTGGTGGTCTACGGTATCCGTTCACCACTGATCGCCGGAAATCACTCCTGGGTATGAAGCCAGGTGAAAGGGGTGCGGTATCTACCAGCATGAAGGATGGCGGTGATCAGGTGGAGTATGAAGATCAGGATCCACGCATTCATCAGATCTGGCTCGAAGAAATGAAGAAGAACGGTGTAACTCCGAAGATGGATAAATTCAATGTTGCTCAATAGGTAACACCTGCATTCCAGCCAATAACTGGTTGAAATGCGGATTTGCAGCGCGTCGCGTCAAGTCGGGCGCGTTGCACTGACCACTGAAAGTAAGGGGAAGGCAATGTTTCGGAACAAAAATAAAATCGGAAAACTCGCTTCAACAGTGATGGCGTCTGCCGTAACGACGGCCATATTTCTTGGATTTGGAAATCTCGCCCAGGCAGAGGATGCGGCGGATTACTATGAAGGTAAAACCGTCAAAATCGTCGTTGGGTTTAATCCTGGCGGTGGTTACGACGAGTACGCCCGTATGATTGCTCCGGAGCTGGAAAAGCGCATAGGGGCCACGGTCATAGTGGAAAACCAACCCGGTGGTGGCGGCCTTCTTGCCCTTAACAGGCTCGCACAAAGTGGCGATGATAAGACCATGATGCTTGCAAGCTCGGAATCGGCAGCATTGGCACAACTTACGGACCGACCGGGTACGCGCTTTGACCTGAGCAAGGTAACCTGGCTTGGTCGGGCTGTTGTAGACACCCGCATGGCGATGTGGAGCGCGCAAAATACAGAACGCACCTTCGGAGAAGTTCTGGCAACCATGAAATCAGAAGGTAGCCGCTGGGGGGCAACTGGCTTGACGGATTCTGTATCTGACGCCACTGCTGCGATGGCTGAAGCGCTGAATCTGACATCGGATGAGCTTTCAATTGTGCTTGGCTACGATGGCACCAGCGCCATTGCCCTTGCCGTTGTGCGGGGTGAGGCAGATGGTGTTGTTGTAAGTTCGACGTCCGCGATCAACTATGTTGGCGATGACTCGCTGGTGCCTTTGGCCGCCCTGGATCGGGAGCGTGACGCACTTTTCCCGGACACTCCGACTATTTTTGAAGTTGGTAATCTGGATGAAGAAGGCGAGCGTTGGATGGACTTCCGCTCCAACATCACCACGCTTGGCCGTGCTTTGGTTATGCATGAAGACGTAGACCCTGAAAGGGCTGATTTCCTGGCCGGTCACCTCGAGGATATTCTCACCGATGACAAGTTTATCCAGAAAGCTAAGGATATGAATCGCCCCATCAATTTTCTTTCAGCTGCTGATCTGAATAAGCTGATTCAGAACATTTTTGCTGATCTTTCTGATAAAAGAAAGGCAGAGATCAAACATGTTCTTACCGAGAAGTTCATTCGCTAGTGGACGTATGAACAGTCTGCTCTGAATGAGTTGTTGTGGTTGTTGCTCTGCATCGTTGCCATGCGCCCCGGATTTTCCGATAAGGGCGCTTTTTTCTTCCGGCTCAGGCTTGTACATCAGGGGTTACCCGAAGTAAAGCAGGGAATGTTTTTGTATGAAGTGATCATTATTACAAAGATATAAATAGGTATCTTAATGGAATCGAAAACTAGTGCCAGTACAGGTACAAGTGAAGTCAGCATGTTGGCGATCTACGCAGCTGCTTTTTTCTCACTGAGCATAACCCTGATGAAGGGGTTGGCTATTCCCCTCTGGTGTATTTCCCTGGGTGTGCCACCGGCCTATATGGGTGTCATTCTCAGTGCCCGCTCTTTTGTGCCATTGTTCCTTTCCATTCATGGTGGTTCCTTGATGGACCAACTCGGTGTTCGCCGAACACTCCTTGTGCTGGCTATTCTCAATGGGCTATTGCCATGGCTTTATCCCGTTTTTCCTTTTGTTATTGCCGTGCTCATTCTGGAGCTGTTTGGCGGCCTGGTCAGCTCAATGGCATGGATCGGCGCACAGACAGCGTTGGCCAGAGTTGCTCAAGGGGATCCGAAGAGTGCCGGGCGCTTCAGCTTCGCCACTAACATGGGGAACCTTGCCGGGCCTGTGCTGGTGGGCTTCGCGTGGAAGTTCGGTGGCCCGATAGCCGGCTTTGGAATTATCTCATTGTGGGGTTTTCTTTTATTCGCTGCCGTATACTGCCTTCCGGTTGGTGACCGACCCAAAGAGTCCATAACATCTTGGAAAAGCCTGATGCCTAAGTGGTCGGTTTACAGGCAGGCTTTTATCATGCTGAAAGAACCGGGCGTGGATCTGGTAGTCTTTGCTACTTTTTTAAGAATATCGGCTTATAGCATTCAAGCCTCTTTTTACGCTGTAGCGTTGGTACATCTTGGGCAGAACGAATTTAACATTGGAATTCTGATGGGTGTTGCTGGACTTAGTTCAGGCCTCGCTACCTTGCTCGGCGCGCCAGCTTCCAGATTGTTTGGCTCTCAGGTTGTTGTATTGATCGGTGGTATATCCACCGCAATCATCTTCATCTCCATGACGCCCTACCTATCTGGATTCAGTATCTTTTTCACCGCAGCTGTTATATTTGGCCTTGGAATGGGGATTTCCTTGCCACTACTTCTTTCAGTTTTATCGAATGCCATTCCAAGAGAGCAGCAGGGGCTGAGCGTTGGGTTAAGATCGACTGCGAACCGACTTGCAGGTGTGGTTGTACCGATTGGGCTGGGTATTGTGATCGAATTGTTAGGAATTTCCCACGGCTTTCTGGTTATTGGCATCGTACTTCTTTTGGTGCTGATCATTGGTAGTGTCGTTTTACTGCGCAGAGCAAAGAAAGTTTCGGAAGCCCTTGGATGATGATCGATTGCTTGAGGTTTGATTAGTATGGCTGGAAAGACCCCCTTGGCTGGCATTGTCTCGGGTAATCGCGACTATTGCCGTGTTGCACTCTTTGATCTCGACGGTACTCTGGTGGACAGTGCTCCTGATATTTGCTCCAGTATAAATCAGGTCATGGCTCATTATTGTTTACCCGTTGTTGAGGAAGAGTACGTTAGAAGCTGGGTAGGGTTGGGAACCCAAACGCTTCTGAAGAGAGCATTCAACAGGTACGTGAGTTTCCACCATAGAATTGTTTCACAAGAGGACTTTCTAAACGCTTACAACTTGTTTTTATCGTTTTACAGGGAAACCAATGGAAGGTACGCCTCTTTATACCCGGATGCACGTACTATTCTGGCGACACTCACGGACCAGAATTTTCGAGTTGGTGTTGTCACTAACCGGCCGGTTGAGTTCACGGGCTCGATAATTTCCAGATTCCGATTGGATGATCTGGTTCAAGTTGTTGTTTGCGCTGATCAGTTTGGTAGTTATAAACCTGAATCGGGTATGCTGGTGTACGCTCTGAGCGAGTTGGGTGGGGAGCCGAAATCGAGCATGATGGTAGGGGATTCTTTTTCGGATATAATGGCGGCAAAAAATGCTGGGGTGACATCCGTCTACGTCCGATATGGTTACCGATCAAATGTCGCCATGTGCGAGCTCTACGCGGATCGTTCAATTGATTCTCTTTTGGAATTAGTTTAGTCTTCGACGCCTTTCGTTCCAGCATGGGTTCTGGTTCTTTTTAGACAGAAGCAGAAGCTCTTTCAGGGGCATCATGGGACCTTCCGGCTAGAGAGCTATATAGGGAAGAGAGTATTTAAATGGCAACACCAGTAAATAACTCGGTTATAAAAGCTTTCCAGATTTTGAATGCTTTTTCTTACGCTGGCGAGAAGCTCACGCTCTCTCAGGTTGCGAGAAAACTGGATATCAATATTGCTACTGCCCACAGATTTTTGACCACGCTGCAGCAGGTAGGCGCTGTGGTTAAAATGCCAGACGGCCACTTTGAGCTGGGGCTTCTACTGTTTACTCTTGGGGGGCGTGTGTCGGTGATTGATGCGATGAACAGCATCGTCCAACCCCACGTAGATGAGCTGGCGGATCAGTTCGGCGAGACTATCCACGCTGCAATTCTGGACAATGACGAAGTCTGTTACGTGGCAAAAGGTGAGGGTGCGCGGAGCCTTACGATAAGGACTCGAATGGGGGCACGGTTGCCAGCATATTGCACAGGAGTGGGCAAAGTTCTGTTATCCAGATTGCCAGATGATTATTGCAAACAGTACGCCAAGACTTGTACCTTTAAGAAGTATACCGATTCTACAATCGGGACTCCTAAACAGCTTCTGAAAGAATTGGATCAAATCCGGACTCAGGGCTACTCTGTAGACAACGAAGAGTTTGAGCGTGGCCTCTGCTGTGTGGCAGTTGCCATTCCCATGCCAACCAGTGAGGAATATCACCTGCAAGCCGCTATTTCAATGTCTGCCCCCTCTGCAAGACTCGGCGAGGAAAAGATAAAAGAGGTGGCAGGCATTCTGCGGAGTCATGCAGAAACCATTGCAAACGAACTTGCTGCTCGAGATATCAGGGAATCATAGACTTAATTTGAGTCCTGATCTACAAGTTGCTGTAGCTGCATCATGATTTTCGCTGTAAGCCCCCATATTTCGCAAGAGTTACATGTGATCGAAACAGTATTAACCTCTCTATCGAAGTATGGCTTGGAAATACGCCTGTAGTTTCTTGCTTCGAGGAAGGTGCTCAGGGGTAGCTCCACGACTTCTTCAACCTCATGAGTTTGTAAAATCCATTCGGTGGGTGGTCTGACTATTGCGACTATTGGCGTTACCTCTATGTGTTGACTGGTGGTACAGCTCTCAAGTACCCCCATAACCTGAACATTCTCCTTCGGTAGTCCGATTTCCTCATTGGCCTCTCGCAAAGCTGCGTTAGTGTGTGAGCCGTGATCAATATATTCAAGTACACCGCCGGGTAAACAGATCTCGTTAGCGTGATTGTTCATGCTCGAGGCTCTTCGATTGAAAATCACTTGTTCGCCATATGGACCCGGGACTATACCAATCAGAACTGCAGCCTGCGTATATGTCGGGTTGGGTGGATGAATTCTGTCTCTGTTTAGCAGGGAACTTATTCTGCGTGCTATCGACATACAGCTATCAGTCCTTGGTACCCCCCATTTTTAGAGGGGCTCAAAAGTAGACATTAGACCATCATGGCAACTTTTTGTTGAGGAGCAATGCCTTCGAGTCCCATATTGGGTCGTTCGTGATTGTAGTGCCAGAGGCAGCGGGTGGCATAATACTGGACCATTTCAGTGCTGTCGAACAGATACTATGCTAACCAATTGTGTAAACCGCTGAAGGTTGCCACCCATTTCACGTGAAGCCTGCCACGCATCGGAGCGTAGCGACGCGGGATTTCTCTTCTTACTCCGAACTCGCAGTGTCCGTCAACTTTGCTTGTCGTTTTCGCATGGATTCACCCAGGAAATTGATCTTGGAAGCGTTGTGAACGAGCCGGTCCAGAGTGGCGTCGCCGATAACCCCATGCCATTCCTCAATAGGTAGTTGGCTAGTGGCGATGTTGGAGCGCCGGCCCGTATGATTTTAGCCATACATTTGAGCATCGTCTGAGAAGGTGCATTAATCTGCGAGGACTGGTGAGTCTGCATTTGCATACGCTGACAAGTTTACACCGCGTGGGGCATTTAAACATCATGGTTGGCGCTTCCAGGGTCCTTCCGGACATCTTATCTCTTTGAACCGCTGCCCCTGATGTCTGCTAATGATTCAGCTTTCATCGCAGCGGCTAGGAATAATCCCCGTATTTCAAACTTAGCAAATAGAGCCTAAGTTGCTCACACCTCTGTTCCTTCATCAAATGATCTCTTGGCCAATCGGGCAAGATCCGCATTCTCGATCATTCCGGGTTTGAGACAGCTGCCTGCGACTGCTACGCCGCCCTCATCAACAGGTTGCGCATGGTGTTCAGGATGGGTTGTGCACAAGATTGAAGTGACGCAGAATTCGAGTAAATCCGTTGATGAACTCAAGGCGACTTCTCTATCTTTTTCATGCCATGGCCCAAAGCTTCCGCAAACTCAGCCCCATCATCTAATGCCGGCGAGAACGCAACGTATAAGGCTTCCTCGTTTGCAAGTCCGGCATGTCGCAAAGGGTTTTCCTGACCGCTCAAAGCGAAGTGGTAATTTAAAACCCTTTCTTCTGCCACGAGCACATCGATACGGCCCAGCCCCAGCATTTCTACAAGCCGAGGTAAAACTCGATCACCCCTAAGAATAACCACGCGGGATTCATTATCCTGATTTTCTTTAATGTAATCCTCATAGAGCCCGCCATAAGAGTAGTCTTGGATCACACCAATACGTATGTCCTTCAAGGATTCAAGCCCCTGGTACTCCCAGGCGCTAGTGGGGAGAGTAAAGAAACTATGGTGAGCATTAGCCAGAGGCTCAGGTGGAAAGTGAAAATCTGGCGTTTCAGAAATCCCTGTTCCAACGATCGCATCATACTGACCGTCTCGGACACTGATAATTGCCCGGCTCCAGGGAATTTCAATATATTCTAACTTGAACCCTTCCTCTGCTAAGGCGGATGCCGCCTTCTCAACCAGAACACCGCGATGGTCCGGATGGTCATTGCAGTTAAATGGACACCACTTGTCACCCACTAGAGTTATGGTTCGCTCCTCTGCGAGGCTGCCCCCAGCTAATAAAACACATAAAAAAGCTAAAATGGAGCGAGGCGCCATTTAAGTCTCCTTACGACAACTGTCCATTCGCTGACTTAACAGCATAGCAGTAGATGGCAGAGGGGTGCCCTTTCCATGGTGCCCTCAGCACAATCCCCAATCAGAGGCCGTGCTCAAAGGTAAAAATTGCTGTGTAGTCTTGTCGGAAAATCCCACTGGTCAGGTAACCAGAGTGAGCATAGTTTAAATGCTTCAAGCTGCGCATGCAGAACCAGTCCCTGGTCGTAAAATCGGATATGACAAAGGAGCGACACACCGTAACGTGGATCGAAGATACCTATTTTTTGATTCGTGATAGTCTACAGCAGCAAAAATGATTGAGTGCGCGCTACATGGAGGCCGCAAAACTAGCAGCTTGCTCCGGATAGACAGACGGGTCAAAGCTGCTCATCACTTTCAAGTTGTCCCACCGACGCCACTTCATTTCGACCAGTAGAATCTACAGAAGCCGTCATTTTATTTCTTCTTTGCTCGCTCCCTTTTCCCTAGGCTCGGAGACGCTATGAGTCAACCAGTATTGGAACAACTGCGTGAGCAAACCCGGCCGGCCCATTTGGCTTTGGAAGCTCAGCCATTATTGAAGCGAGTGCTCTCCAGTCGGCTGACGGAGATAGAGTACGGCCAGCTGCTGCAGTCCATGTTGGCGTTTTACCAAACACTGGAATCGAAGCTGATCCCCGCGACAGCGGCCCTGCTTGAGCGACATCCAGATCCTGATTATCGGTATCTGCCTCGCGTGGCGCTACTGGCCAATGACTGCCGGGTGCTGGGTTGTGCATCCCCCGGCTTGATCCATCCTCCGATAGAACTTCGGCTGGAAGGCAGTGGGGCTTATCTGATCGGGGTACTCTATGTGATTGAGGGGTCTACCCAAGGCGGCCGGTTTATTGCCAAACATCTGGCTCAGACACTGGGTCTAGATGAGAATTCGGGCGCAAGCTTTTTTAACATTCATCAATGGAACAACTCCTGGGCCGCTTTTCGCAGTTGGTTGAGTACAGATTTGGAGCGACACTATCAGGATGACACCAGAAGCATTATTGAGGGGGCTAATATGACGTTTTCTACTCTTCATACCCACCTTGACCAGTGGCAGCTATTTGCCCATGGGAGATAACGCCCTTTATTCAGAGGCGGAAATAGAAGCAGCTCTCGCCATCTGTGACAGTGAGCCGGTCCGAATTCCCGGGGCCATTCAGCCGTTTGGCATTCTGATTCGCCTTGACCGGGAGCTCACCTGTGTTCAACAGGTGAGCGCCAATATTGAGGCTTTCCTGGGCGTTTCTGTCCACGAGAGCCTGTCGGTGTCGCCTCAGATGCTGCTGGGCAAGAAAGTACATCGCCGTTTGCGTGAAGGGCTTGCTGACAGTGACCAGTTGCCGCCAGGGCTGGTTGTTAGCCGGGAGGTACAGGGTAATGCCCAAAGGCTTCATGTTGCTGCCTTTCGCTCCGGCGATTCCGTGGTGGTGGAGTTGGAACCCGTTGAGCCGGGTACCCGTTATCGCTGGCTATCGCTGGTCAATGAACATCTGAAAAAGTTGGTCAATACCGATACTGAAGCCGCCGTGCTGGATGAATTGGTAGCGGCGGTCAGGTCGATTACCGGTCATGACCGCACGCTCGTCTTTCGATTTGATGAACACTGGAATGGTCGGGTGGTGGCGGAAAGTCATAACGAACGATTATCGTCCATGCTGAATCATCACTTCCCCGCCAGTGATATTCCCCCACAGGTGCGGGCACTCTACGGGGTAAACCAGCTCCGTTTTATAGCCAATACCTATCAGGACCCGGTGCCCCTGGTGCCTTCTCTTGAAACATCCGTAGACCTGAGCCTGGGAGCTCTGCGTGCTGTGTCCCCAGTACATCGCCAGTATATGCAGAACATGGGAGTCGCCACTTCAATGTCCGTGGCTATTTACTCGAGCACTGGGCTCTGGGGCCTTTTGACCTGTCACAAGCGGGATGCGGAAGTGTTAACGCCCTCAGGGCGCGACAGCGTGGCGATCCTGGTACGGGTGGCCGCCCAGCGCCTGTTTTTGCTGCAAGCGGAGGCTGAGGCCCGCTTTCGGAATCAGGTCCGCCAAAACCGGATAGTACTGGCGCGTGAAGTGCTGGAGCAGGGGCCAGAGCAGATCCTTGCCGAATATGCCGCGGAGTGGCTGCGATTGTTTCGGGCCAGCGGAGTGGCTTTGGTTTACCGCGATCACACGTCTCGGCATGGTTGTACCCCGGTAAAATCCCAACTGTTTGATTTGGCGGCCTGGCTTGCGGAACAGTGGCGTGAGCTCAACCCGTGGTCCACCATCAGTCTGGCGGAAGCGGGGTATCCCGCAGTCGACGAGCTTGATTGTGGCTGTTGTGGGCTGTTGGCCATGCCCTTGGTGATAGATGTCACTACCCGAGGCTGGCTGTTTTTCTTTCGCCGGGAACAGGTCGAAACGGTCGACTGGGCGGGGGAGCCGAAAAAAATACTCGAGCGGCAGGATGACCAATTGAGACTTACGCCGCGACAATCCTTTGCCGTATGGCGGGAAGAGGTGCGTGGAAAAAGCCTGGCCTGGCTGCCACAGGAGTTGGTGTCAGCCAGGGACCTGGGTGACGATCTGGCAGTATTGGTTTCGTCTCACGAAGTGACTGATTTGAACGAACGCTTGCAGTCCGAGCGGGAGGCGCTTGCTCGCGCGAATGACCATTTGCACGAGCTGGCAACCACCGATTCCCTGACCGGCGCAATGAACCGCTATCGAATCGAGCATCTGGTGCAGGTATTTCTGGCCAATGCCGAACGTTATGGCCATTCGTTTTCTCTGGTGCTGTTTGATATCGACCACTTCAAGGAAGTAAATGATACGTACGGACACGATGAAGGAGATCGGGTTCTGAAAACCCTGGTTAACAGCCTGGAATCCTGCTTACGGGAGGGTGATCAGCTGGGCCGTTGGGGCGGTGAGGAGTTTCTGGTACTGGTGCCCAACACGGAACTAACAGGTGCCACAGAATTTGCCGAGAGACTACGGGCTCAGGTGGCGGCAACGGATTTTGGTTTGCGAGACCCGGTGACGGTAAGCCTGGGAGTTACAGAGTGGAGGAAGGGAGATAGCCTTAAAACCTTATTGGTTCGCGCCGACAGCGCTATGTATCAGGCGAAAAAGTGTGGCCGCAATCGAGTGATTACGGAGTTGGAAAAATCCGGCATGCCGCCCAAGAACGAGAATTAGTTAACCACGGGCTAAGCCGGTTTTCGCTGGCGCTCCAACCGGCTTAGCCCGGCATTGAGGCTGTGTAGAAGTCGAAGTTGGAGATAAGTAGAAGTTTGCCGTTGAGCCCCCCCCAGAAGCGAGACGCGAACCCTAGTGCCGGAGGGCATTTTCGTTGTCAGCCGAAAGCGATAGAATTATCAAGTCTAGGGATCAAAAGGGCTCCCTGGTTGGCAGTTAAGCTCACAGTCGGAGCAGATAGTTATGATCGGTCCACATGAATATGAATCAACGCCAAATGACCAAGAGGGTTTGATAGGCCATGTTGCGCTCAAGGGCTTCTTTGGTATCTGTCGCGAGTGGGGGTGCTCTCAAGAAGAGATGATTCAAATGCTCGGTGGAGTTTCGGACGCCACTTTCGCTGAGTATCAGACGCTGCCGTATTCGAAACCTTCTCATGACTTGCTAGAAAGAGTGAGCTATATCCTGGGCATCTATAAATCCCTGAGAAAGATGTACCCGAATGCTGAGCGCGCCAACCGAAGAATTCGCCTCGCCACCAGCGATCTGCCATTTGCTGGATCGTCCGCCCTTGATTTCATGGCCAGTGGGTCAATGAAACAACTGGCCCAGACGAGACGTTACTTCGAAGCAAAGCAAAATTCAGAATGAAGTTGTTCTCGGTCTGATTGAACCCATATCAGCAGGCGACGATGCCCGATGTTGCGTTTATGGCGACGGATACGGCTTCCTCGTCCGAACTTGGAAACGATAGTTTCACTAGGTCTGTCACTTTTTTAATACGCCGTTTTTGATCAAAAAGTCCTCGAGTGTCTCTCCAGGCTCCGCTGGGCCGTCTGTCGTTTCGTAATCTTCCATACCCTTACAGATGAATCGACGAATCAACTGTTCGACGGTGATGTCCAGTTCAGCGGCGCGGCGTTCCAACAAATCCGGCATGGTTTCCCGCTCACTGAAAATTATTTGGATTACCGGCATATCGGCGATTCCTGCAAATCGGTTTTAACGAAATTGTACTACTTCGCGTCGTTTACGGCATGTTGGCTCAGCGACATCGCTAGCGGGGCAGCCGCACGTTTTGTCGGGGCCGGATAAAGATAGCTGGATCTCGCGTTGCATTTTCAAAAGGTCTATTACAGTGGATGTAAGCACAGAGGAGAGAGCTTATGAATTGGACCCTTGGAAAAGTCAGCACCGCCGTGTATACGGCTTGTTTTGTAGTTGTTGGACTGTTGGCCCTCAACGGCCATATCGGGTCCGTGGACTTCACTTCTCCCATTGGCTGGATTTTGACGGGTTGGCTGGCGTGTTACACAACCATCATTGTTCTTCTGGTTTCTGGGACGGTGCGTTGGCTTTTCATGATGTGCACTGGACAAACAGGCTCGTGAATATCTTTGCGAGCACCCTAATGTGGCCTTTTCCCCGAATCCGCATGCCCCGTGTGCATAAAGGCCAGGCGCAATGAGCTCCACAAAATCTTTCTGTCGGGTCGGTGAGTGAAAATCCGGAAACTTTGTTATGGTTATGTTGAGGAGGTGCGATGACTACTGAATTTATGATAACTACGGGCGCGCTCTTGATGGCTTCCATCGTTGTGATGATTGCGATTGATATTTTTCGTGGTCGAGGCTCTTAAACTTGCTTAATGAATGGGCTATCGATTGGTCCAATCGGCGGCGAGACAGCTTGCCTTGCCGATATCGCTGGCATCACTCTTCAGACTCAATCGTAACCGCACCGGCGAGATCTTTGCCGTTGTTGACGAGCAAGGTGAACTCGTCCAAAGGGTCTATGCGTTGCTCAAATGCCTGTACTCGTCTCAGCCATCCCTCCGAACATAGTCCGCTGAAATAGGGAGGCAGGCCTTCCGATTCGTAAGGCTCAGGTAGCAGAGGAAGGTTCAGGCTCAACGGCCTACCCAACCGAAGGTAATCCTTGTCGTATTGAAATCGAATCCTACCGCCGATACGTTCCAGTCGCCCCACATAATTTCCATGCATGCTCACGCTGGCCCTGGTTTGAAAACGACTCATGAATTCCACCTCTGTGTCTCTTTGGGGAGATTGATCGCATTGGCCTTTTCTGAGTATCGTTCTTCGATGTTATCGACATCAACAAAGCAATGCGGCTACGCTAAGCGTAACCGTATTATCGAAAATGCAAGGGCCTTGGCATGACTATCGAATTCGCATTAATCGGAACAGGCGTTGTTGTACTTGCAACATTTGGGCTTATGAATCTGATGGTGTGGATTGCGTCCAGGAGATAGGTATAACCTGCGGAGTTTTTGCCGGGTTACGGGCAAACTCAAAGATTTTGCATGCCCATCAGGCGTGCCCCCCCTCTGCAAGATCCGTAAACCGGAAAAAATTAAGTAGAGGCATAAAAACAGCGTCCTCTTTACGCAATAAAAAATGACAGTTGTCCACAATCTTCCCTGATCAGAAACGAATTCTTAAAGGGGAAGAAACATGTCATTTCTCGAATCTCATAGCGCACCTCCGTTCAGAAAGAAAAATATTCTTGTTCGTCAATTGAAGTCCGCGGAAGCGCCCAACTGTGAACTTGCGTTGTCTCACCTGGGCTTACCTTATCCAACCTCAAGTATTGATTCACTCTCAGTGAATGCAGTTCGATTACTGACGTTTTTACAGCCGATGGTTGTGACCGAACGTGATGGCGAGTTTATTGTCATTGCCAATCATCGGACTTTTGAGTTTGTAGGCGCGCTTGATGGCTCCGAACGTGTGCCGGTCTGGATTGTCGATGTAGCCCCTGCGTCCGCACTTTATGCAAGCTTATACTCCCAGGGCACATTGCTTGGTCTACTGGTGAACTCCCTCTCATCCAAACACGGGCATGCGGCGCTGATGGGGTTTTGGAACCTCGTCGACGAAGAGGATAAACGATCGATTTCCCCCAAATTACTGACGAAGTCAGGGTTCGCTGCCTTAACGGGTATCAATCGGCGGGCTAAGGAAGCCGAACCTCAAATGGTGAGATCACAGTTCGGAGCGCTAATGGGAGAAGAGGAGGGTGAAGCCCTATGACATCCATGATGCAAGATGCCCCGCTCAAAGAAACACTTCAGTTGGCACCAAACAACCTGGGCAGCGAGCGAATTTATCCGTTCGTTTGGCGGCTATGGCCGGTTTTGGTCCAGCTGGACCAGAAATTTCAAGCGTTTGAGCGAGATTTTCTAGACGCGAAGAATTCGATGGAGGTTTCGCTGTCAGAGGATGGGTTTAATCGGATATCAGCCCCGAAGGGATTCATGGGGGCCTATCCTCAGCACGCAGCCCTTTTAGAGCTGGCGCAGCGCCCAAAGGTGTCTGGCCAACTCACATGTCTGGTTGCCGCCATAATCGTCACAAGGGCACGCTGGGAAATCGTCGCCATGTCGAGTTTGCCAGAGTCCATGACGGAGGATGAGAAAAAAGCATGGTGCCATGCGCGGCTGTGTGAGGTTTGGCGTGCTATCCGACTCCTATCCAAAGCTTGCCAGCGAAAACTTCCTCCCAGCACCAACTCACTTGCCGAACTTCACGATTCACTGGAGCACGCTTTGGCCAGCGTCCCCGATGACGAAAATTTCGGGCACGAGCGCCTCATTCCAATCAAGAACTTCTTGGCTACTTTTCTCCAGGATAGAAAACCAAGAAGTCGCAGTTCCAGTGTCACCATCGAACAAAATTCAGACGAAAGGTCGATTGAAACTGTCTTCACAGAGACAGGGGACACCGGGTGCGTGGATACAGATGGAGTCGATTTTTTAACAACAAGATTGAGCGACGTTGAGGTTAGGGGAAGTGATCATTTTCGTGAAGGCAATGCACCCTCGGAACTCACATCAGGGCCGATACTTCGGCGTAGCGACAAGCATCTTCAACTGCATAAAGGAGACTCGACCGCCGCAGCGATGATGCGCGGACGTTCCAAGTCGATTCATTGTCGACGATCATTACAGCTTCTGCCCGGACGGTGGGGCGAACTCACCCCGTACGATCTGATTCACCTTGTGGACGCACTTCTGTCTTCAGCGTCTCCGGTTCTCGCGTCGGCCATCTCGCTCATCATACTAACCGGTCGCCCCCTGTCGGACGTGTTGAATGCTCGGCTGGTTCAAACCAGAAGCCAGTTGCCTGAAACAGTGGAAAGTCATGATCTGTATCTCATCAAAGAGGAAATGGCGTGGGCGACTGGGGTAGCACGTCCGGAATCCCAAAAAAGGGCGGAGCGGTCCTGGCGATCAGTTCTCAGGAAACATGCGAGCGCGCTGATCTTGCCGTTTCCGAGATACTTCTGGACTGAGCTCTTCAAACTGCCTGTGCCAAATGTCGATGGAAAAAAACGCTCTGTCGCCTTGTTTAAGGGGTATAAACCTGGAGAGCTCGAAAAAGAGTTGAAAGAACTTCTGCGGCATATCAACAAAGAACAAAGAACCTCCCTCACCCTTCATCGGGTAGAAAACTCGCTCTTTGTCTTTTTGCGATTGGTCACAGGTGACTTGGCCGATGCGTTCCTGATCACGGGGAAGCAACCACCGTGGGGGCAGTCTGCCTCAATCTATTACCACAGTCGTTCTATAACGGAACTGACCAAGCTCTATCAAAAGGCTATCGGACAGACGTTTTGTCTGAGTAATTTCGAGAACGGTTGGCTATCCTCGCCATCAACGTTGGACGACGATAAAGTTGTCGGGTCAAGGCTTTCGCCCTCGGCCGCCGCTCTACAGACACTTGTTGGCGACCTCGTTAATCGGGTTATCGCTGACGAAGCGGCCATGCAGAGTGAAGGAGGTTTCATTCGCTTCCATAACAGCTTTACCAGCTACTGCGTCATGATGACGCTGTTTGGAACCGGATATCGGGCTGTCAAGGACCCGATAGAAGATCGAAGATTTCTGAAGCTTGCCCCAGCCTTCCCAGCGTGGCCAACCCTTCTGATCGTTGACAAGACGACAGACGGTTACGGCCATGGCAGGACGGTTGCGCTCGCTGACATTCTGGTGGAACAGCTAACCGCATACGAACGACATACTGAAATTGTAAAAAGTCGGTCTTTGGCTCTTGGTTTACCGCAGGCAAGCACCGGCTTTTTCTTTTATCTCACGGAGGATGGTCGTCCTGAGCGACTAACGCCGACTTCTCTTTCTGCAGCGCTTAGCTGGGCATACCGCAATCTGCCGTTGAATCTCAACCGCCATTACCTCAGGGCAGGGCTTCGCCGGAAGCAGATCCCGGGCCCAGCTGTTGACCGGTTTATGGGTCATTGGACCCTTGGCCAGGAACCGATGGGGCGTTTCAGCGGTGCCGATCCCATCATGGGTGTCCTGAAACTTCGGGAAGCAGCCAATGAGCTACTCAGCGAAACTGGATGGAAAGTTTTGGGAGGACTTTCATGACAATCGTGTGTAATGAGTGTTGGAAGGGATGGACAGACTTACTTCCAAAACCAAAGCGCAATGGTTCTGGTTCCAATACGGGCGAGGAGCTTGGCTCCTTCGAGCGTGCGACTTCTCGTTTCAAAAGGAGACGGCGGGAGTTTGGAGCGATCATGTCAGTGCTCCAACAGCACTACCCGCAACTCTACCAGGGTTATGAAAACATCCGCATGGCAGACGATGAGGTTACGCGGCTGGTCGACACCGTCTGTGAAGGCGCAAGTGGAGAAGAATTTTTTGATCGTCAGCGTCTACTGCAGCGAGGGTTGACCAAAGGCGTTAAGGAGCTTGGCTGGGATTTGGCACCCCCAAGTCCCTTGATGAAAGAGCGAGTGGAGGTGCCGCCCCTGACACCGGATACGGTGAAATACTGGGGCAAATACGAGAGCCTTTTGGCATTGTTGTTGGATGACACCGATTTTAGTGAGACCGAAGAAGATCTGAGGCAAAGATTGATGGCCGGTCAGCTGGTTCTCAGTCTCGTCGCCCACAACTTTTTGTTATCCACCTATTGGGTAGCCGGCATTGGCCCGGCTATTCGTCGAGGCGTCAGCTATTTCGAGCATCTCGCTTGGATAGATTTGAGGGCGTGCGATATTGATAAATCCCCACGTTCGCCGCAAAAAAGCGAGATGCCCTCCGAGACAAGGCGGTTGTTCCTTGCACCGCCGACACAACTTTTACTGTATCGATTCTGTCGTAATTTCGGCGGGGTGTGGCCGGACAGGCATCCTTCGTCGCTTTTAGAAGACTACACAAATTATGCCGCCAGTGACTGGCCGACTGAGTTCCGCTCGTTTCAGGGCGTCCTTCGCTCGGCTCGAACGGGGGCATGCTCCCGATTGCCCGGATTTCTGCGTCATTACGCCGAGTCCAGAAGCGTTGCGCCTTCCTGTTCCGAGCATATCTGGCATCGTCTTGTGACAAACAGAATCCAGCAATCGACCGGTAAATTCGAGCCAGAAGAACAAATTGCTCCACTTGATAGCCTTCCGGAGAAGTTAGTTAAGCCTCCGAAATTGAGAGATCAGATCTCGCTATACAAACAGTTGCTATCGGCCTTGCGGTCAGAGGATAGGGCTGTACTGTTTTCGAAAACCAGGGCAGTGGAACGGCTGAATCCTTTTCTTCAAAGGTCTGATATGGCTCCGATTCTTCGGCTTTTAACCGAATGGTGCGTTTGGATACTGGAGAATGGCTCCCGGTGGGGTAACGAACTTAAAGTGTCCTCGGTCCTTACATATCTGACACTCATTGGACCACACCTGGTCTCTCGCTCGGGCGATGCGGAGGATCCGGACGCCATGGAACAGGACGATTGGGAGGAGTTTTATGAAACCTGTCAGGTTTCAGCCTCCGGGCGGTCGGACTTCGGAGCACGGCTTAAGGACTTTCACGTTTTCCTGATGCAGTCGCGGGGCTATCCACCGGCCACTATTCTGGACGAGGGCGGCGATACTAAGGTTGATGTCAATTTTCTCTCGCCAATAGAGTTCCGAAGAGCGTTAGAGCTTGTGGATCAAACTGGCGACAGTCAGGACTGGAGGGATCTCCGAAAAGTGGCGCTAATTCTCGGTTATCGGCTGGGATTGCGTCGCCAGGAAGTTCTGGGCCGGCTGGTTTCCGATTTTCGATTGATCAATGGCCAACTTGTTGAAGTGGTTGTCGCCAACAACCGAATTTTTCGAGGAAAAAGTAACTCCGCGACCAGAAAACTACCGGCTGAATTATTGCTGTTAGGTCTTGAGTGCCGGTTAATCGAACGTGTGCTTGAGAGGTGGCGCCTACTGAATCCCGGAAAGACGAACCGGCCATTGGTTTCGCTGACGGGTATATCCTATTGGCCAGCCCTTCAAAAGAAAATTTTCGATCCAATAACCGCCTGTCTACGGAAGGTAACTGGTGAGCGGGGGTTTCGGTTTCATCACCTCCGTCACTCTTTCGCCTCTTTGGTTGCCGTTCGGCTGACGGAAATGCTTCCGGATAGCCAATTGCCATCATGTTGGCTGAAGACAGAGGAAGGTGAAAGGCTCACTCCGGGGGAGAGTGTTTATTTTTGGGAAGAGGCTGGGCTGGCGGATCCGGCTCAAGGTATCTTTCTTTGCGCGCAGTGGCTCGGCCACGCATCCCCTCAGCAAACATTGACTACTTACTGCCATCTAATGGACTGGATGTTAGGTGATCGCTTGGCATGGCTATGGCGGGTTAAAGGGCTCGGTCCTTCTCAGCAAAGCCAACTGACTGGTAAAACGCCTGTTGCCGTTGAAAGGCTTCGTACCCGGAGTGGTGAGCAGCGAACATACTCTTTCTACGACGGTTCTCAGAATCTACTTAGGCAATTTTCAACGGTTAACCCAAAAGAGGCACCCGAGGGTGAATGGCTACCGCGGGAGAGGCTTCTAAAGCAGAAAGTGAATGTCGATCCTTCGACAACGCCATGGTCCTATCTTTTGCCCTATCGACTCCAATTATTGGCTGAGCAGATCAAAATCAGAGACTCCGTAGGGCATGCTGAAGCTATCCATAAGGCGGCTGCGTTGCTTGACCTACCTCGTTCTGAGGCCGAACGGTGGGATTACAATGCGCAGTTCTTTATGGGTCTAAAAGGAAAGTATGAAACGCGAACCGACAGGCACCGGCGGCGACTGCTTTCGATTGATAATAAGAGTGTGCGTCGTGGGCTGGATGCAAAAATGCTCGAGAAACGCTCGCCTGAATTGCCGTTCTTTATATCACCCCCAAACACTCCGGTCACGAGACAAGCGGGCGCAGTGTGGTTTGAAGCGCTTATTAAATGGTTGGATCAGGAACCCGTGACAGCGTTGGAAACAATCAAGATGCTGTTGGAGGCCGTTCGCCGAAACGAAGGCGAAATAAGGGTGAAAGGCGAGATGGCGAATGTCCGTTTCGTCGAGTGTCTTAAAGCTCTGGGCTTGAAATCCTCCATTGATGTAAGGCTAAGGAAAGTGCCCGAATCGAGAAAAAAAGAGTATATGCGAACATGGGTTCGGAATCTGGGAATTAGGAAGCGGCAGGTGAAAGTAGTGTCGGAGGTCAGTGAGGCAGCAAAGAGCTCGGGCGTTGACCTGAGTGTCTCCGTGAGGCCCCCGCGTGAATTGAACCGGGAGCAAAATCTTTTCTGGCCGACATTTCGATTTGCTTTGTTGTCGGTCGCAGTGATTCACTTTAATGGGCCATGGGATGTGCCAAAAGGTCTGGAATGGGAGGGCCCAATTTCTTAATGGCTTTCCTCATCAGCACGAAAATCACGCAGTAGTTCCTGCTTCTGCTGAATCTTCGCAAAGGATGAGGGTTCGTGTAGTTCAATGATGCGAAGCATAAAGCGCCGAAGTCTAAGTACCTCTTGACGGAGGGCAGGGACATCGCCGATGGTTTGTCCCTGTCCCTGTCCCTGTCCCTGTCCCTGTCCCCGGATGTCCAGCGCTTGAATGATTGAAGCCTTATCAATTTGTCGTCGGCCAGTGTTATCTTTGATCGAAACGAGCCGTCCCGAACGGATCATGCGGTAGATCGTTTTCGTGGAGACGCGGAGAACACTGGCTGCCTGGATTACGGTGAGGTGAGTGTTTGAATAGGGTTGGTCTGACATGTTTTCTCCTGTCCTCAGACATGGCCGGGACATTGTCTCGGCCATGTCTGTTGCCTAGATCGACGGACGCAGTCCGAGAGGGTAGAGCTCTTCGATGATCAGCACTGGGTCGGGGAGATTGGGCATTTCAGATAGCCGGACCAAAACGGTTTGGCCATCCATTGGCAGCGGGTTCATCGAGCTATGCTCTCGAAACCAGAATGCTTGAAGCTGCACCCCATAATGGTCGAGGGCTATCTTCCAGCATATCAGTCCGTCGTTGGCATGGATGAACTCGGTCGTCTCGGCTTTGGCCCGAACAATTCGCGTGGTCAATGGTGATACATCGTTCATCGTTCTAGCTCCCAAAGGGTCAGGTGGCGATACAGTCTCAATTTCAGCTCGTCTAATAACTGAGGTCTGGCAAGTCTCTGAAGCTCTGGCAGCTGCCAACGGATCCATGTACAGACAGCCCTTTCGACTGACGGTTCGTCACCCGCTCCGAGAACGTGCACCAGGGATGAATCACGAACCAGATTCAGATCGACGCACAGAGCTCTGGCGAGACTCTGGAGTTCAGTGTTCAAATAGTGCTTAACTCCCAGAGCCCCGAGAACGTCGCTGTATGTCTCACTTCTCATTGAACACCTCCTCGGCCGATGCATGGGTTGAACTATCGAACTCGGTAAGAAGCAATCGCTCAAAAGCTGACCCATCCCGTCGAGTGAGATTCGGCACGTACCGTGAATACACCCGAAACAGCATTTCAGTTGTTGTGTGGCCCATCTGACGAGCAATCCACTCCGGGTTCTCCCCGGCCGCCAGCCACAACGTAGCCGCCGTGTGGCGTGTTTGATAAGGACGTCGCTTGCGTAAGCCCAGGTGTCGAAGCAGGGGGTACCAAACCCGCTTGGTGATATTGTTATGGTTCAGCGGGCTACCGGTCCGGGTGCAGAAAACGAAATTCATTTTGCCCGTCGCTTTCTTCTGATCGTTCAGCGCATCTACAACCAGTTGGGACATTTCAATGGTGCGGAAGGAACCATCGTTTTTGGTGTATTCCAGGCGTCCCTGAACCAATGCCTGACGAACCAGAATCTGGCGCCTTTTGAAATCCACGTGGTCCCATTGGAGCCCGTCGATCTCACCCGTGCGCATCCCTGTGAAGAAACGAACGATGTAGTAGTTTCTGAAGTCCGGCCGAACCGTATCGATAATCTGTTTGACCTCATCGATACTGAATGGCTCGACATCCGTCCGCGGGACCTTCAGTGATTTAATCCCGTGATAGGGTGAGCTAAACTCAAATCGGTTGGCTGCTTCGCTGAGGATCATGCGCAATGGCGTCATGATTCGGTTAATACGACTGGCTGAAAGATGTTTTTCGCTCCGGGTTGTAACTTTGGCGAGTGAGGCCCGGAAATCGAGAATGTCTTTCTTGGTGATGCGGCCAACCTCTTTTTCCCCAAAATAGGGGTTGAGGTAGTTCTTCAACGTTCCCTCCACTGTTGAGATGTGTGACTGGCGCCACTGGATCTTCATTTCGTCGAGCCAGTCTTTCGAGAAGGCTTCGAACAACGGCGTGTCGTGTGCTTCCCTGGCTCGTTGTACTTCTGCCTGCCTGGTGAACTCCTTTGCTCGCGGGCTGTTGGGGAAGTAGTGGTGGTACTCGAAGGTACCCAGTGTGATTTCTGCCTCTATTCGTTTGAGGATGCTTTCGAGCTTTTTACGGTTCGATGCAGTGTTTTCCAGTGCGGTTTGCTCGCGACACCGCTTACCCAGATAGTGAAAGTCAAAAAACAGTTTTTGCGTGGACTCACGCACTCGGATACTACCCATTCATCCGTCCTCCATTAGCCATTGGAATTGCGATAGATTGGTGGCCTGACTGCACCCCCATGTCCCGCTCGATGGGCTCCCACATGTAAAGAATTTTTCGTCCACCAAAGGGGCGGATGTAGTGAATTCCCTCAATCAGAACTGAATCCTTTAGACGTTCCCGAATGGTTCGGGCGTCATAGCGAATTCGCGCAGCAAGTTCATCTGTTGTTAGGTATTCGGTTGTCGACATAATTAGCTTTTAACCTCTTTTTGTAGCGCACAAGCTACATATTAATACGGAAAACATCGCTGTCAAGCATCTTTTGTAGCGCTTGGGCAACATTAGATGTGATTGTGCGTCGCCTTTGGTAAGCTGAGACCTTGCAAAGAGGGGGCAAGCGCGATGATCAGATTTCGGCTAAAAGAACTGATTGCCGAGAAAGGATTTCAAGAAAATCGAAGGGTTACGCTGGATGAAGTTTCTAGGGAGACGGGTATCCACAGAACGACACTATCCAAGATAGCGAACCAACGCGGCTACAACACAACGACCGAAATTTTGGACAAGCTTTGCATGTACTTCGATGTAGAGCTGCAAAAAGTGGCGCAGTTTGTTGAGGATCCTGAGGGTGAGAGTTGACTCCTTACCACTGGGCAGGGGCTTCGTGGCTTTTTGCTCTCGTTTTCCAGAAGTGATTCGAGCTCCACGTATTGCCACGCACCTCCCAGTTCGAACAATTTAGTGATGGTTTCTTTAGCTCAGGGTCTCATGAATTGTTTGCTATTAAACAGAAGCGAACATTCGCGGCAATCATAATACCGACGGCGGCCATGTCTTTGCCGACCCTTAGCAGCCCACCTGAAGTCGAGAAAAACGGAATTTTTTGAGGTCGGAGTATCGCCGTCCTCTCGTGTCTATTCGCGTAACGTCTCGGACCACCCATTTAAGCTGCTATGTTCACTAATTAAATGATTGATGTTTTGACTGTTTTTACATTTAGTGTTTTCGGAATTATGTGAACGGATGATAGGTGACGAACGCTTTTTGATCCATTCAGCCCAGGTGTGGAGAGCTCGGGTCTCGGTATTGGCTTGTCTATTTGCTAAACGATAGTTACGCAAATGGGAGGTCAAATCCGTTTGGCTCCAAGCCCCAAGGATGCCGCATTCGAAACAACGCTATTAGCAGCTCCGGATCAAGATCGTGGCGATCAACTCTGGGTCCACAAAGGACTTGTCATTAGGGTCCCACTTCGTCAGTGAGGCGTAATTGGTTGTCGTGATAATAAATCCGATGGGGATGTGGATGGCTCAGGAAGTCGTGGTGGGAAATATGCCAGCCGTAGGCTCCGGCCATGTCAAACAGCACCAGGTCGCCGACCCGCAACTGGTCCACCTTGACCTGCTTTGCCAGCACGTCCTTCGGGGTACAGAGTTCTCCACACAGGGTAATCTTTTGCTGGGAAACGCCGGGCCGCGGGCAGGGCCAGGACCATTGCTCAACCGGTATCACCTGGAACGGATGGTTGTGCTGCCAGGAGGAGGGCAAGCGGAAATGGTGAGTGCCGCCACGAAGGATGGCGAAGTTCTCGCCATGGTTGACTTTGATGTCGGTGACTTCGGTAACGTAGCAGCCCATTGTTGCGGTGACGAACCGCCCGCACTCCATGGCTAACGAAAAGTCGAAATCCCGGCTATCCAGGTACCGCTCCAGTTCCTGGCAATAGTAGGGCCAGTCAAACTGGGCTCCGCCCGGCGTATAGTTGATGCCTATGCCACCACCGATGTTCAGCACCTTGATGTCCAGACCGTAAGCCCGCTGCCATGATCGTGCCACTTCAACGTAGCTTTGAACCAGCAGCAGATGGCTCCTGGCATCAAGGTTGTTGGAGAGGGCATGGAAGTGGAAACCAACGCACCGGAGGTGGGAATAGCCCGGCAACGAGTCAAGGACATCGCAAATCCGGTCCTGGTCGATGCCGAACTGCGTGGGTTTGCCGGCCATCTTCAAGGTGGCATCCGGCAGGTCAAACCGTGGATTGACCCGGAGCAGCACCTTCACCACCTTGCCCGACTTGGCTGCGAGGGCGTTCAGGCGTACCAGTTGCAGCTCGCTCTCAATATGGTAGAGCTCCACGTCAGCCTCAATGGCGCCCTGCAGTTCCACCTGGGTTTTTCCAGGCCCGCCGAAGGCGATGGGGGTGCCGGGACTCGCCTGGCGAACCCTGTGGATCTCGCCCAGCGAGGCCACTTCAAAGCCATGTACATCGGGCGCCAGGGTTGTCAGCACCGGGGCGTCGGAATTGGCCTTGATGGCGTAGTAGAAATGGACCCGTTGCGGCAGGTTTTCGCTGATCCATCGGGCTCGCTGCGCCAGGTAATCCAGGTCGTAATAGTAGGCGCAGATCGGCTCGTGCTGTTGCTCGATGTACTGCAGCAGTGGCGTCAAAGAAAAAGGAACCGTCATTGTTACTCCTTATGGGCTGCCAGGTGGGCCAGGTGGGCCCGGCGCATCACGCCCCGGTCGTCACCGATCACAAAAAGCGACACGCGCTTCTCGCGCCAGCGCTTCATATCGTCCAGTTCCCGCGGTATGGCACAAAAGGCCTTGCCGGCGGACTGGGTAGCCACACACACCTGTTCGACAGCCGCCTGGACCTGTGGATGACTGCTCTGCCAGGTCAGGTCCAGGGACTGGG
Organism: Marinobacter sp. SS13-12; assembly: GCF_030227115.1. Taxonomy (NCBI): domain Bacteria; kingdom Pseudomonadati; phylum Pseudomonadota; class Gammaproteobacteria; order Pseudomonadales; family Marinobacteraceae; genus Marinobacter; species Marinobacter sp. SS13-12. Next base: position 201,975 of record NZ_JASSUA010000004.1, on the reverse strand, counting down.
ACAGGTCGGCGGCGCCCTCGAGCACAACGTCGACCCCCTCAGTTGCAGCGATAGATTCGATGTTGTCGAGCCCTTGCCTGCTTTCGACCATGACCACGACAAGGGTCTCGGTGGCGGCACGCCGGGTGGCCTCGGTCAGGCTGTCCATGCCGTAGCGGCTGGCTCGCGTGGCATTTAGCCCTCGCTGGCCAAGGGGCGCGTAGTGGCAGAGTTCCACCGCCTGCCGGGCCTGTTCCGCATCGTCAATGCGCGCAAACACGATGCCTGCGACACCGGCATCCAGTAGCTGTACCACCAGGTGCGGCGTTTGTGGAGGCACCCGTACCAACACCGCCAGCTGTGCGGAGCGCGCCGCCAGGATCATGGTTTCGACCTGCTCGGGGCTGATCAGGGTATGCTCCAGGTCGATAATGATAAAGTCATAGCCGGCGGCGGCCACCTGCTCCAGGGCCACCGCTGAGGGGATGGAGCAAAACAGTCCGAAGCACTCGTCCCGGGTGAGAATTCGTGACTTGAGTGATGGCGTTGTCACGTCAGCTGTCCTCCTTCAATGGGTTGGCGACCGTCATTGTCCTTAGCCTGATTTCCGGCAGGAAGCGGCGACAGGCCAACTGCTCGACATCGATGCCGGCGGCAAAGAAGTCGAACAGCTTGAAACGCTCAGCTAGGCTCGGACGGTCGGCCTGATACCGCTGGATGATCCGCCGGGCCAGGGCCCAGAAGTTTCGCTCCGAAAGACCGTAGTGCTCACTCAGGAACCACGCCAGCTCCGCCAGGTTGACGAAACACAGGGCGTCCTGGGTAAAGTCGCGCAGCTCATCGGCGTTGTCGGTTTCAAGGAACGAGTTCGGATTGACCCGGGCGTGGGCCTGGGGAGCGTCGGTGAGGTCGGGCAAGGCCTCGATATTGGCCAGCAGCGCTCGGCTGTAACGCACGCCATCGTGGAAATCCTTAAGCGCCACCTTGACGGGCAATCCGTCTTCATGGACCAGCAACATATTCTGGGCATGGGATTCCAGGGCGGTGCCGTTGTGCCACAGCATGTGCATGACTGGCAGGTAGACGCGCTCGATCAATGCCGTCACCCAATCGTCAACACCGTGCTTGCCGATCCACGGGTCGATGACCGGGCGCTGGTCAACGTCCAGTTGCATCAGGGCGGTGATGGGTGTGGCCGACTGCCCCGGGGACAGGTAGCGGTACACACTCTCGCGCCAGATGCAGGCCAGGGCGCCGTATTGCGCCTGGACCTGTTGCGGTGGGGTCACGCTTACGCCGGCGATTTCCCGCAGGATAATGGGTTTGTGTTCCTCCGGCAGCAGCTCATCGTCCTGGACCAGTTGCCACAGCCAGTCACTGATGGGGGCGGCGTTCTGGACGGTATGGGGCGCCAGTACCCGGGAGGTCGATGTATTGACCAGGCTCATGGCGAGCTTGACCGAGGGTGCCTCCAGGTCGCTCATGTTGGACAGGGTACGGATCGATTGCTGTGGCAGGTAATCCGGCCCCTTCACTTCCAGTTCGATGATCTGGTTGCTGGCCAACTGAGCCTGATAGTAGACGCGGATAACCTTTTGCCACTGCCATGGATGTACCGGCATCAGGGCCATTCGGTCCGGCTGGCCACCGGCGGTGCGAATTTGCTGCTCAATGGCCTGGTATTCCCCAACTGTGAACTGCTCGCGATGGATGGCCTCCAGGCTGGCCGTCCCACTGACCCCCACTCGGGTCAGGGCCTGGTCCACCGCAATCCAGACCAGGGTGTGTCCGTTGGACAGTTCGGGTCCGTAGCGCTGGTTTTCGGTCAGGTCAAAGCCAATCCGGGACTTGAAGCTGGGGTGGTACAGGTGGCCATTGCTTACCCGGGCTTCCTGCTCAAAATACGACACCTCACGGATGGGGCGGGCCGGCGGACTCTGCAGCGCCTGGGCGTGCTTGACCAGGGTGTGTGCGAGCTCGTCGTGGAACTGCTGCCAGCGCACGGGGTCCGCTTCCATGACTTGCGAGAGATCCTGCATGACCTGCCCGAGGGAAGGGATATTGGTTTTTCCGGCCTCGATCCGTTGCAGCGACCCTGGCCGGATGCGGATACGGCCAAAACTGAAGCTGGTCGTCGCCTGGCACTGGTAGCTCAAGGTTGCTGTGATCGGTATCCCGAGGCCATTGGGTGCCTGCTGGTGCGGCAGCACCCCTTCAAACAGCAAGGCCTCCAACAACTGGGTGATGACCCGTTGTTCGGCGTGCTGGTAGGCAGCCTCGAAGCCGGTATCAGACAGCGGGGTAAGGCCGGTGGGCCGGTGGTCACAAAGTGGGTTCGGAATGTCCACCCAGGACGGTTGTTCGCCGCTTTTGGCGAAGGTGCTCAGCATGTTGGCCTTCGCCGGCAGATGGCTGGTTTCGAGCAACTGGCGGGCGTAATGCCGCGCCCGCTCCGAGAGCCCGGCGTCGGACAGAACCTGCCCCGCCACCTGCCACAACGCGGTCTCGGTCACCGGGCACATCCGGGCGAGGGCCCCGGTGACGTGGGCAATGTGATTGACGACCACGTAGTACTTGAAGCGGAACCAGGCGTCGTCCGCGGAATACCAGACCGGGCTATCCGGCAGTACCTCGGTACTGCGATCGGCCAGCAGGGAATCCGCCGCCACACTGACACCTTCCATGTCACGAACGACCAGTTGCACCGGAATGCCCTGGTCGAATCGCATCAGGCAGTTCTGCAGGTGGGCCTCGAGGCTGATCCCGATTCTTGCGAACAACTCCAGTACGGGAAGCAGCGACACCTTGAGGTACTGCTGCCACCAGTCACAGACAAACCCGCGCGTTATCGGGGTGCCCGCAACCTGGGCGGCTTGCTGGAGGTAATGGCGCAGTGGCAGCGCTCCGGTCACCGGGCATTCTTCCACCAGGCTGCCCAGGACTCGGGTTTGCGCCAGGGTCTCGGGGGCCAGTCCAGCCCGGTAAATGATGCCAAAAGAGGCTTCGAGCCCCGGCAGCTTCAGGGTCTGAGCCGCCAGTTCCGGCAACAGGCAGAGGGATTCGCTGCGTTCGTCCGGGGTCATCAGGTTGATCAGGCGGCTGGCGTCAATGGCGCGCTTGGCCTGATCAAGGGGGTTGTTGCGAATGAAATTGGTGATCCGGACATCCAGCGACAGTTTCAGGAACAGTCCGCTCTGCGGCAACCATACGGTGCGGACCGAGGACGTCGGCCAGGCCACCTGACCCAAGGGGCCGAGGGACATAATGTCGCCCTCCTCGAGTTTGCGGCGAACCTCGGCCTGGTCCAGCAAGAAGCTGGCCTGCCAGGGGTGACAGGGTACCAGTTGGTATTGACCGGCCAGTTCCTCCAGCTGTTGCCGGGCTTCCCGTTGGGTGGCCGGGTCAATCAGTTGGGCGACCTCGGCCCCAGCCGACAGGGTTTGAACCAGTGCCGGTGCCACCGCGAAGTAATGGAGCTTGAAGGAGGCACCCAGTTCAGGGCTGTAATGCCTCATATCCTGTTCCGAAAGGCCGGTACTGGCTTTCGAGGTGACGTGAAACGGGTGCCCGAGCACCATGCCCTGCTCCGCCGCGGTAAAATCATCCACGACGGACGGTCCGTCGGCCTGGAGGCGTCGCGCGTCGAGAAAGAAGCGTGACTTATCAACACTGTTGCACATGCTCTCGTATAGTGTCGCCGCGGCCGCCACCCGTTCAGTTTCGCCACCGGCATCGTGGGCCAGTTGCTCACAGATCAGTCGCAGCAGCGGGCGGATGTCCGTCAGTTCGCTGGCAGCACTCGCGGAGCCTTGTTGCAGCCAGAACCTGTGACCGTATCGGTGGTAGCCGGTCAGGGAAAGGTGCTTGAGGCTGCCGTACAGGACGGTGTCCGGGGCCGTAAACCGGTAACGGAAATAGAGGTCACTGTCGGTGGCCTGTTGCCCTTCCCAGGTCAGGTCTTCCGGGCGGGAAAGCAGGTTCTCGCGAACATCCACGCCAGTCTCCCTGAAAAAGGTATTGAGATACTGTTCGAAGAGTTTGTAATGCCAATGGTGGGCATGGGCCGACGTCATGAGTGGGTTACCTCTGGGTAGGTTGAATATCTGAAGGTCGTCATCAGGAGGCTGGCAGCCAGGAAGAATCCGGCGGTAACTGTCATGGCGCCTGCGGCCTGGAACAGTGAATAGGTAGCGGCGGCCACCAGTGGACCGATCAACTGGCCGGTGACCAGGGCACTCTTTGCGGTCCCTATGGCCTGCCCTTGCTGGCCCGGTGCCACTTGGTCGCTCACGCTGTACATGACCGACTGGATCAGAGCGGCGAAGAAGAACCCCTGTGCAAGGCGCAGCAGCGCAACCAGCCAAAGGCTGTCCACCCAGATCAGTGCCAGGATGGCGGCGCCGCACCCGGCCGACGCAAGGATGAAGCTGTCGCTGGCCTGGCCCTGGTCATTGCGCCTGCCCCAGTAGCTGCCGGCAAGGAAGGTGGAGGCCCAGGCCAGGGCGTGCAGCACGCCGGTTGTGGTTGCGGTGGGGAACGCCTGGGGGCCGAGCTCACGAATATAAAGCGCAAAACAGGTGACCAGGGCAAAGGCCCCGCCCTGTGCCAGGGTGCCAGCGGCGAGCCAGGAGAGGTGGCGCCGTTGCCAGTACCACCGCTTGGGCAATGGCGTGCCGTGGTCGCTGCCAGTTGTCCCGGGCACTTCACGGAGCAGCGTCGCCGCCACGACCAGGGCAACGCAGGTCACGGCTGCTGTCAGGTTTAGCAGCAGCTCCATCCCCCACAGGTCCATGAAGAGCCCGCCAAGCAGGGGGCCACTGAGACAGGCAGCCGCCTGGGCACTCTGCAGTTTTCCCAGGGCCACGCCCCTGGACAGCCCGGCCCCTGGCAAACCCGTGGTATGGCTGGTGTAAGCCATGATGGCCACTGAGATACCACACAGCCCCAGTAACACCCGGGCAAACAGGAAGAGCACCAGGTTACCGGCTGTCGACATCAGCACCAGCGAAAGGCAAAAGCCGGCCAGGGCGAGAAACAGCACCGTCCGGTAACCCCAGCGGTCCGCTAGGCGTCCGACCACTGGCGCTGTCAGCAGCCCGCCTATGGCGGGAGCCGCCAGGGCGACGCTCGCCCAGGCCGCCGATGCGTTGGTGCTGGTGGTCAGCTTCTCCAGGTACAGGGGCATGACCGGCACCAGCACCATCAAGCCGAAGGTGGCCAGGAACTGGCAGCAAAACAGCAGTGTGAAAACGTTAGGTTGTGGTTTCATGGTCCCGAGCTTGCGTTAAGTCCTGTTCGGCTGGGAGAGCGTTTGGCCGGGAGGTAAGCAGCGGGTTGTGGATGTGTCCCATGGCGCTTGGCATCCCTGTTGAAGCAGCCTGTTGATTTAACAGCGGCGTGAGCAATTGCTTGAATGGCCATACCTCGGCGTCCAGCAAGAATTTGCACAGGACCTGTTTCAGTTGCTTATCGGCCAGTGTTGCGGCGTACTCTTCAAGGCACACCCGCACCCAGTTCCAAAAGTCCGTTTCACTGTGGTTGCCGTGATTAACTGTCGCCAGGGCAATGGGGTACAAGGTGACCTGTAGCCCCAGGGTTGTGAAATACGCCAGTAGCCGTTCGTCTGACCCCAGCACCAGCGAGTTGGGCGTGCCCCAGTCGATCTGGTAGTCGGGCAATGGCAGCCCTTGCTGCTTGAGCCGGGTTGGACAAATTCTCAGGGTGTCGTGGTCCCGCAACACGAAGCCGCTAAGCCGTTTGCCCTGATAGCGGGCGAGCAGGTTCTGACCATGACATTCCGGCATAACGCCCTGGCACCACAAGGTCAGGAAGGTCCGGATGAACTGGGCGGTCAGTTCCTTGACCGCCTGCCAGGGCTCGATGTCATCGCCGAGCAGTTGCTGCCACACCGGTGCATGGGCGAAGCCCAGCGCGGACAAGGTGATCAGTTGGTCCGGTTGGGCTCCAGCAGCCCGCGGCAAATAACGCAGCTGGCAGCCGAACAGCCCCGGATTGCTGATCATGTCCTGTTCCCGCCCCACGACCCACCAGTGGCTTTCGTCGCACAGCGCCACGGTTCGCGCCAACTCGGTGTGCTGCGCCAGGATGCGTTTCAGCAGTTGGTGGGCCTGGTCACTGTTGACAAGGTACCGTGGGGGCATCGAACGGATGGCCCCGAGGGTCCGGGCGCTGGTGGAAAGCTTCAGGTGCAAATACTCATCGCTTCCGCTGATCAGGGTTCGCAGGGACGAGGTCGGCTGTCCCGTCGGCGATGAGAACCGCAGGTCTGCGGCATCCACCCCGGCGGCAGTTGACAGCAACGCCGCGTGCTGGCTTGGTAGCATCGGCAGGGCGACGTGCCCCGGCGCCAGGGTTTTAAGCTGGTGGTTGAGGCTGGCCAGTTCGGCACTGGCCAGCAACAACTCCGCGGGCTGCGCTGCCTGCCGGGTCATCAGGTGGTCCGGGTTAAAGGCCCACCAGCGGAGGCGAAGGAGGTGAGGGAGGCAAGGGTCCTGGGCTTCCGTTGGCGACACCAGGGCCGCAAGCTCCCCTTTTGCATGGGCAAAGGGATGGAACGGTCGATCTGCGGCCATCGCCAGGTATTCGCTGGCAGTCAGGGTCGAATGGCCCCGGTTGGTGGCGAGTCGGAGCAGGTGGGGAAGGCCGTCGATGAAATCGAAACACTCCTCCCACCACTGCACCGCTTCCGCCCGATTGGTGGCCGGCCACCACGAGGCCTCGACCAGATGGGCCATGAGGAGCCGAGCGTTCAGCCGGCTGCGCTGTCGGTCACGGTAAAGGAAGACTTCGTCGTCCCAAAGCCGGTAGGGCCTGAGCCCTTCCCGCCTGGAACACGCCAGTTCCAGGCGGGTGGTACGGTCCAGAGTGATGGAAAGGAATGAGCCGGTACAATGCATGTGGCTACAGGCGCCATTGAAATCCTCCATGAACAGGGCATCGATTAGTTTTTGCAGTTGGTCGGTATAAAGCTGCCGCCGCATTGTCGTCTTCCTAGAACAAGGGGAGTTCAGTGCCCGCGTTGTTGTTTTCGGCGGCCTGGTAGAACCAGCGCGCGCACACGATGTCGTCAATGGCCATGCCCATCGGATTGAGCAGGATGATTTCGTCATCGTTATCGCGGCCCCGGATCGAGCCGCAAACAATCTCGCCCAGTTCGGCGTGCAGCTGCTCACGGCTGAACAGGCCCTCTTCCACCAGCACATTGATCACTTTTTTCTCGCGGTTGGACTGGTCCCAATCGTCGACGATCACTTTGTCGGCTTTCAGGAAGACATCACGCTCGATGTCCATGATCGAGATGTTGGAAATAAAGCAGCCTTTCTTGATCCACTCGAACGGGATATAGGGCTTGTCGGAAACGGTACAGGTCACCAGCACGTCAGCCTGCTCCACCGCTGACTTGGCCGACTCGTGGATGACAAACCGGGTGCTTGCGTAGTCCGCGGCGAATTCGCTGATCAGGTGGTCGGCGGCGGTTGGGTTCAGGTCATACAGGTGCACCGTCTGGATCTGCGGGTATTGCTCGAGCAGGGTTTTCACCTGCATGTGTGCGATGGGCCCACAGCCAATGATCGTGACATCGGTAAAGTTGCTGGCCGCAAGGTATCGGGTCGCCACGCCGGTAATGGCCGCGGTTCGCATTGCACTGATCAGGCCGCCTTCCATCACCGCCACGGGGTAGTTGGTCTGGGCGTCGTTGAGGACGATCAGCGCACTCGCCCGGGGAAGCTGGTGTTTGCTGGGGTTGTGCTGGCGAGAGCCGATCCATTTGATGCCCGCCATGGGGTTCTCGCCACCCAAGTAACAGGGCATGGCAATGATCCGGTCGGCAATATGGTCGGCCCCGGGCCAGCGCAGGTAGGGCTTGAGTGGCTGGACGAAATTGCCCTCGGCGTGAAGCCTTAGACCCTCCTCGACCGCCTCAATGAAAGCATGACTGTGATCTGCGCCCAGCGCTTTCAGGTCGGATTGGCTGAGATAGCGGAGTGTTGCGGTGTTGGTCATTGATGAGTTCCCTGGAGTTCGATTAAGCAATTTCTTCGTGGGTATCGGTTGCTTGCTTGAAATGACGCTGCTTTACCATTTCAAGCCATTCTTCGTTATAAATGAGATCAAGGTAGCGATCGCCACGGTCAGGCAACAGCGTCAGGATGCATTTGCCCGCGGGTATCTCGGGCAGGAGTTTCTCGATCGCCGAGATCGAGGAGCCACTGGAGCCGCCGGCAAAAATGCCCTCTTCGGCAATCAGACGACGACAGCCCAGGGCGGATTCGTAATCGTCGACGTAGACCACCTGGTCCACTTCGTTTGCGGACAACAATTCCGGAATCCGGCTGGCACCAATGCCGGGGATTTCGCGGGGAGCCGACTTGCCGCCGAACAGGATGGAGCCGACGATGTCCACCGCGATGATCCGCATGGCCGGAAATACTTCTTTCAGGCAGCGGGACACCCCCATCAGGGTTCCGGAGGTGCTCGCGCCTATAACCAGGTAGTCGATCTGGTGATTGATTTGCCCAAGGATTTCCCGCGCTTCGCCGTAATAGTGGCTGCGCCAGTTGTCCGGGTTGGCGTACTGGTTGATCCAGACCGAGTTGGGTATGGAATGGAGGAGCTGTTTGACGGTGTTGATCCGGGTCAGCAGATAACCGTCGTTCTCATCCTTTTGCGTAACGGATACGACGTTGGCGCCGTACAGCCTTAACATCTTCAGGTTGGCCGGGGAGATTTTCGGATCGACCACGGCGGTGAATTCGAGCCCCTTCAGCTTGCAGATCATGGCCAGGGCAATGGCCAGGTTGCCCGAGGAACTTTCAATGATGTGACTGTCGTGGTTGATCGTGCCGGCCTGGATGCCCATTTCCAGCATATACTTGGCGGGTCTGTCCTTGATGCTTCCGCCGGGGTTCATGAGTTCCATCTTTGCGAGAACGGTAACGTTTTTTTCTGCAAAGACCCGTGAGAGCCTGACGAGCGGTGTATTTCCTATACAGCTGGCAACATTGTCGTAGATCATTTTCGCCTCCTTAGGTGCAGGGGGCAATGCTAAACGCAAATAAGAACCATTTGCAACAGGGTGTGATCAAGTATCGCTGCTTGGTGAGGTTGGAAGCGGAGAACACCCCGACCCGGCGGCTGGAACTTGTTATATTCTTAATGGTATTGATAATCGATTACATTTAGTTTAGATTCCGCATTCTAAATTAAGTCAAACCATTAGGTGCCAATAATGCTCCGACAAACCAACAAACTACGCCTCTCAATGATCCTCGCGCTTGGGTGCGCTACAACTGCCACCGCACAAGAAGGCGCCGAACAGGCTCCAAAGTCGCTTGGTACGCTTGAAGTGACTGCCACACGTGGCCTTGACTCTCTGAATGTAAATCCGGGTGCCGTCACGGTTGTTGACCGAAACGCCATTGAAGAGCAGTCCTCTCTGGGCGGCAACATCGGCGACATCCTGGCCAAAACCGTACCCGGCCTGTCGCCCTCTACTCATGGACTGACTACTGTTGCCCAGACTCTGAGAGGCCGCAATTTGTTCGTGCTGATTGACGGCATTCCCCAAACCATCAGTCTTCGTGATGGGCTGCATTCCCTGAACTCCATTGATCCCTCCTCCATTGAGCGTATCGAGGTGATTCGGGGCTCCAACGGTGTGTACGGTTTCGGCGGCACCGGCGGTATCATCAACATCATCACCCGCAAGAACGAAAAAGGCGCACCCCTTTACCGCACCGAACTGAACGGCGGATTCTCCACCGAACATATCAAGGACAGCGAGCAGTTCGGGCTGTCCCAGAGCGTGACGGGCGGCTCCGGCGACTTTGATTACCAGTTCCGCGGTTCCTATGAACAGCGGGCAAATTTCTTCGACGCCGATGGCGACCGCATTCCTCCGGACCCGAACGGTCAGGGCGGTATTGCCGACTCCCGTGAGTTCGATCTTCTGGCTAAGCTCGGCTTTGACCTCGATGCTGACAAACGGCTGGAACTGACCACCAGTTACTACGACATCAAACAGGACACCAACTATGTCCTAGAGCCTGGAGTGTATGGTGAGCGTAAGACTCGCGCCGTGAAAGGCGACCCGGGCGGCAAGGACCAGGGCACCGAAAACCTGAACGTGAACCTGACCTACAGTGACCGCCAACTGTTCGGCGATACCTCGCTGGGCGCGCAACTCTACTATCGCGACTACATGACCCGTTTCGGCTACTTCGCCACTTTCTACCCCGGTGGCGGCCAGTCGCTGACCGAATCCGAGCGCATTGGCTCACGCCTCGATTTCGAGACGCCGTTTGACGTGATGTCCGGAGCTAAGCTGCTTTGGGGCCTCGATACCCTGCTGGAAACCACCTCTCAGCCGCTGGAAGACGGCCGTACCTTCGTACCGGAGATGGACCAGAACAGTGTAGCGCCGTTCCTGCAGGCGGAGCTCCAACTGGATTCAAAATGGACCGTCAACGCTGGTGTGCGTTATGAAAAATTCTGGTTTGAGGTGGACGACTACACCACGGTCTTCGGTGCGGATGTCGAAGGCGGAGAACTGGAATACAGCGAAACCGTGTTCAATACCGGAGCCCGCTATCAGGTGAACGATGTCTGGGCCGCTACCGCTAGCTTCTCCCAAGGCTTTACCGTGCCGGAGATTGGCCGCACCCTGCGCCAGCCCCAGCAAGGTACCTCTCTTGACCAGATCCGCCCGGAGCCACAAGTTGTCGACAACTATGAGCTTGGTACCGAGGCGGTATGGGATCGCGCCGATCTTGCTCTGTCGCTGTTTTATAGCGAATCCGAGCTGGGCACCAGCCTTGCGGCGGCTAACGCCAACGAACCCATCCCGGTGCTCAGGAGCCCTGAACGCATCTACGGTTTCGAGGCGGAATTCAATGTCTATCCCACGAGCGACCTGAGCACCGGTGGTACCTTCACCTGGCTGGAAGGCAAGGTGGACTCCGACGATAACGGCAGTTACGACACCTACCTGGCAGGCAACCGTATTCCGCCGCTCAAGGTAACTGGCTACGTGGAACACGACACCACCGCACGCTGGACCAACCGCCTGCAGGCCATGGTGGTGGGTGACCGGGACCGTTTCAGCGGCAGCGGATTCGGGGTAGGTGAAGTGGAGTCCTTTACCGTGCTGGACCTCACCAGTCGGTGGCGGACCGGTAATGGCGACGTTACCCTTGCTATCAGCAACCTGCTGAACGAAGACTACTTCCCGGTGATCTCTCAGATCTACAACTTTGACACTCAATACACCACCGCTCCAGGCCGCACGGTTATGCTGACCTACGGGATAGACTGGTAAACGAAACAGAGGAATAGGAGAAACCACACAACAGGCCGCTAAAGAAGCGGCTTGTTGCTTTTTACCACTTGGCAATCGAACGCGCGCGGCCGCACACGCGCAGTCGAATCCTACGATAACCGCCACTCTGGCGCTGATATTTCGGTAAACTACTGGACGAGCGTCAGCAGAGACTGATCCCGATAGCAAGGTGGAGGAAAATACCGTCCGTCTCATGTTGCAGCGGGGGGCCCGCCTGCCCACTCTCAACGGGACAGAATCCCCTATACCGTTGCTACCGACGGTTTGACAGCTTCAACCGCTCCAAGCGCACGCTTGACCGGCACACAAACCGGGCGACCCGCCAAAGGCTCACGGATAACCTGGGCATCGAGATCGAATACCTGCTTGAGGTTGTCGGCCGTGAAAACCGCTTCCGGTGTGCCATCGTGCAGAATCCTACCCGCTTTCATCATCACCAGCCGGTCGGCATAGGCGGCGGCCAGGTTCAGGTCGTGGAGCACCACCAGCAGGGTGCGCCCCTGTTGGTGGGCCAGGGAAACCAGCAGCTCGAGAAGATCCACCTGCACTTTCAGGTCGAGGAAGGTGGTGGGCTCGTCCAGCAACAGCAGCTCCGTTTCCTGGGCCAGCACCATGGCAATCCAGCAACGCTGGCGCTGCCCGCCACTGAGGGCATCCACCGGCCGGTCCGCGAAGGCGGCCACATCGGCCACGGCCATGGCCTCTTCAACAGCGGCTTCGTCATGCCTGGACCACTGGCGCATCAGGCTCTGGTAGGGGAAACGACCGAGCCCCACCAGCTCCCTCACGGTCAGGCCGTCCGGCGCTGAGGGACTCTGTGGCAATATACCCAGGCGTTGCGCCACGGTCCTGGTGGATTGCCGATGGATATCGGTGCCATCCAGAATCACCTTGCCGGCATCGGGAGCCAGGGTTCTCGCCAGGGTTTTGAGCAGGGTGGATTTGCCAGAGCCATTCGGCCCAAGCAGAACTGTGACGCTGCCGTCCTGCACCGTGAAGTGCACATCTGCCAGCACCTGCCGGCCGTTGTATCCGGCGGACAGGGCTTCTCCTCGCAACCGGGGCAGTTCGGCAGAGTCCGGAGTTGAAGAATCTCGGTTTAAGGGCATGTTGGCGTCGCTTTCGAATATGGTCAGATGATATTATCTCCCATTCTCATTATCAAATCGGCACGTCGTACCGACCATCAATCACCCGGATTTGCCATGCTCCGCTATGCCGGCTTCTTTCTAGTCGCCACCTGTCTGGCCTGGGCGCCGACAGCCAGCGCCAACAATTCCGCTACCGTGGTAGAGCATGCCTTCGGCAAGGCAACCATCCACGGCAATCCTGCGCGTGTTGTTTCCCTCTACCAGGGTGCCACCGATACCGCCGTGGCACTGGGCATCGAGCCGGTGGGCGTGGTGGAGTCCTGGACCGAAAAGCCCATGTACCGGTACCTGCGGCAGGACCTTCAGGAGGTCACCTACCTCGGGCTTGAAACCCAGCCGAACCTGGAACGTATTGCCTGGCTGATGCCGGACCTGATCGTCGGGGCCAGCAACCGCCACCGCACCATCTACCCGTTGTTGGACCGAATCGCCCCCACGGTCATTCCGGGCAACGTCTACGACTTCAAGGCACTGCTTGCGCTGATGGCAAAGGCCACTGGTCGTGTGGCGCGCGGTGAGGCACTGCTAGCACAGTGGCAGGCACGGGTGGAGGATTTCAGGACCCGGATCCAGCGCAAACTGGGTGATCAGTGGCCCCAGGAAGTGGCCATCCTGAGTTTTCGCGCCGACCATGCCCGTATCTACTACGATGGTTTTGCCCGTACCGTTCTGGACGAATTGGGGTTTGCCGCTCCGATTGACCATCGCAAGGAAGGTTGGGGCATAAAACTCACCAGCCAGGAAAGCATCCCGGCGATGGATGCGGAGGCGATCTTTGTCTTCATGGACGACGACCCGGCGGTGCGGCGCACCTACGAGACCTGGTCCAGCCATCTCCTCTGGAAGAACCTGCAGGCGGTGCGGCAGGATGACGTCTACCGGGTGGACCCGGTGACCTGGAACATGGGTGCCGGCATAATTGCCGCCAACCGGATGCTTGATGAACTTTACCGGCATTACAACCTGGAGCAGCCGGACCGCCAGGAGTGTGCACAATGCTGACCTCACTGTTGGCAAGAGCGTCGGGAACCCTGTTCTGCCTGGGCTTGCTGCTGGTGGCAACAGTTTCCAGCCTGGTGTTTGGCCACATATCTGTCTCGCTGGATATGCTGACCGCAAGCCTGATCGATTACGATCCTGGTTCCCTGGAGCACTTGGTGGTTCGCACCGAGCGTTTCTCACGCACCATCACCGCGCTGATCGTAGGCGCCGGCCTGGCCATTGCCGGCGTGCTGATGCAGACACTCACCCGCAATCCGCTAGCCTCACCCGGTATTCTGGGCATTAATGCCGGCGCGATGTTCTTTGTGGTGATTGGCGCCACGCTTTTCTCCCTGACCTCTCCTTCCGAATTGGTCTGGGTGGCCTTCATCGGGGCAGCCACTGCCGCCTTTTTGGTTTACTTCCTGGGCCAGGAAGCCGGGCGCGGCATATCTCCGGTACGGACGGTGCTCGCCGGTGTCGCCGTTACCGCTCTGTTTGTGTCGTTTGCCCAGGGACTACTGATCTTCAACCAGGACCGTTTTGAAAGCATCCTGTTCTGGCTGGCAGGGTCCGTCTCAGGACGCGAACTGAATGCCATACTTCCTCTCCTGCCAATGTTCGGCCTGGCCCTGCTGGTTGCACTGCTGTTATCCCGGCAACTGAACCTGCTGGGACTGGACGATGAGGTTACTCGCGGCCTGGGCCTGAGGGTAGGCCAAGTACGGTTGCTGATCGGCCTCGTGGTCATAGTACTGGCAGGCACATCCGTTGCCGTGGCCGGGCTGATCGGTTTTGTGGGCCTGATTGTGCCGCATATAGCGCGGGGGATTTTCGGCACCGATCATCGCTGGCTGTTACCCATGTCCGCCATACTCGGCGCCACACTTATGTTGGCCGCCGATACCGTGGCGCGGATGATCATTCCGCCCCAGGAGGTTCCGGTAGGGGTAATGACCGCCCTGCTGGGCACGCCGCTGTTCCTCCATCTTGCCCGCCATGTGAGGAAAGTATCATGACCCGCTCCCTCGTCCTGCGAACGCCTGGTGACCGCTGGTCGGTAAAGCTAAATGTCAGAGTTCTGGTGGTCACCCTGACGCTGGCAGTGCTGCTGGCCATCAGCAGTGTCCTGGCCCTGGCCTCCGGCAGTCATCCGACGTCGTTTGAGGACGTGCTCGGCACGTTGGCCAACCCGGCCCAGTCGGAGCTGGCACTGATCATTCTGGAAATCCGTCTGCCGAGGGTGATCATGGCCATCCTGGTGGGCGGCGCACTGGGTTCCGCCGGCCTGATCCTGCAGGGCCTGGTAAGAAACCCGCTGGCCTCTCCGGATGTTATCGGCATCACCAGCGGGGCGTCTGCGGCGGCAGTGCTGTTTCTCTGGCTGGGTGGCGCCACCGGCACCTCATTGCTACTGGCGCCGGTTGCCATGGGCGGTGCTTTCGCCGTGGCCCTGTGTATTTCGGCCCTGGCCTGGCACCAGGGTATCAGTCCCGCCAGACTGGTGCTGGTGGGTGTCGGGCTGGCCGCCGCACTGACTGCGGTTACCACCCTCCTGCTGGTACTGAGCCCCGACTCCACCGCCATGAACGCCTATATCTGGCTGACGGGAAGCCTCTATGCCTCACAATGGCACGACGTAACAGCCCTGGCACCCTGGCTGATGGTTTGCTGGCCCCTCGCACTGATCAAACTGCGACACCTCGACGCCCAGTCCATGGGGGAAGACATGGCTCTGGGCCTGGGCAGCGCATTGCAGGGTCATCGACTGCTGTTCCTGGTGTTGGCAGTTGCACTGGCCGGTTCCGCGGTGGCCTATGCCGGGGCGGTCGGTTTCATTGGCCTGATTGCACCCCATATGGCAAGGCGGCTGGTTACCAGCGGGCACACGGGTCTGCTACCGATAGCGACGCTAATCGGTGCACTGATTCTGCTGTATGCGGACTGGATCGGGCGGGTGGCCTTTATACCCAGGGACCTGCCTGCGGGTATATTTGTGGCGGGTATTGGCGCACCTTTTTTCGTATACCTGCTTTACCGGCTCAGGCGTGATCTGGGATGAACATTACTAAGCTGAAAACGGTTAAGCCAGAGGGGAGCAGGCCAGCCGACAGACCCATTTTCCGCTGCCGATCCGAGGTGGCTGAGCCCAAGCCTTGTTGCACAAACTGAACATTCGCTTTGCGACCGAACTATGGACTGGGTTGGGCAGTTGAGATGTAAGGGTTCTGCCCCGTTGCTGCGGATCTTTCGAAAAAGAGGCGGAATTTCTCCCGGGGGAAAGTGTTGGTCTATCCGCCTGAATGTTCGCTTTGCGACCAATCCAACCTGATGAACCTTTTGATACACTGTATGTGCTTTAACTTATGCGTGGTATCTTCAGTTCATTAAAAGTGCTGCGCTTACAAACGCATTCAAAAACAATGCGTTAATTGACAAGGCAGCCTCATTTGTTCATGAAGCCTGTTCATATGCAGTATTTGAGCCTGAATCCATGAACCGTACCCTTTAGTTTGGCTGTAGGAAACTCAACCAAGCCTTCCGAGAACTGGAAATGTCGATAACATCCACGAGGCAAAGAGTGTCATCTGGCCGGTAAGTACCATCACGCCCATGATAACCAACACCAAGCCCGCCATTCCTCTCAGAAGTCGACTCCAGCGACTGAACCAACGGACTCGTTGCCGAAAGTGCTCAATGAACAGGGCAGTTCCGAGGAAGGGAAGGGCTAGTCCCAGCGAATATGCGGCGAGATACAGCATTCCTGCTTCGGCGTTGGCGTGCGTGGAGCTGAGCGCCAGTATCGCCCCGAGAATGGGACCTATACAGGGTGTCCAGCCGACAGCAAATGCTATGCCCAGTAGAAAGGCGGCAGTGGGGCGCCCGCCTTCAAGTGACTGCCCTATGCGCCAATCCCGCTGCAAAGCCGGCATGCTCCACCAACCCAGCATAAACAGGCCCATCAACACGATGAGCACGCCAGCCACCAGGTTGGCCTCTTCACGATAAGCCATCAGCCATTGCCCAAGAACACTGGCGCTTGCACCCAAGGCGACGAATACCAGACTGAACCCCATCACGAAACAAAGACTCAGCCAGAACGCCTTCAACCGATTTGAAGTCTCAGTCAGAGCGCCTCCGGTAACAACCGACAGGTAGCCGGGAACCAAGGGTAAAGTGCAGGGTGAGAAAAACGACACGAGACCCCCGGCAAACGCGGCGGCAATTCCCCAGGTTGCAAGATCAGGCATTTAGTCCCCTAAGTTTTGTAAGTCCGTTAAACCGCCCAGAAATCAAATTTGATACCTTCTCTGGAAGGGCCGTTGTCGATGATAACCCTCGACCGCCATAGCATCTTGCCGGTACCGCACGCCGGCAGGGTAATGGATCCCTGGTAAACACCGTGGGCATTCGGTAACAGCTGGGTGCGGACCACGCCCATGTACATTTCAAGCCCTTCGAAATCCACGATCAGGGAGTCTGCTGTCATGTTTTCGAGACGCACACGAACGGGAATCTCTGTCATCGATTCGATGGCTTTATTACCTAAGCCGACAGTGATGGTTTGATCGCCCATTCGCCCGATACACTGACCTGCAAAAGGTGCGCACCCCTCGGTGGCGTAAAAAGTGACACCGGCATCCGGATCAGGCTTCAGGTACCGCGGCAAGACGAAGATTGCAGCGATGAAGAGAGTGAAACCGGCGATACCGAATAACCATGACCATTTCTTGAAGTGCTGCTTCAACGACATTTTCGAGTTACCCGAGATCTAAAGTGAGTGTTGTCTGGTATCCGTGGGAAATCAGGAGGGGCCCTCAGCCTGGTTAATGTCCTGACTTTCGCTCCGTTGATAGCGGCGCTGGTCTTCCGTCCATAGCGTTTTCAGGTACTCGATCACTAACTGAATTTCCTGGTCGGTGAGGGAGTCCTTGAACGCCGGCATGGTCAGCCGATCCGTTTTATTGAAGGGATGTCGCCATCCCTCGACAATCATCCGGAACAACATGGCATCGCTGTGGCGCCAGGTGTGGCCTGTCTCATCGTGCGGTGGTGGTGGCATTTCGCCTTTTTCATCCGGTTTGTTCCAGTCGGCAGTGCCCTCGCCCTGCCATCCGTGGCAGGCGGCGCAGTATTGCTCATAAATCTGGCGGCCCTCGGCCACTTCGGTCAGCACGCTGTCACTGTTTGGCGGCGCGCCCCCCGCCATCACAAGGGCCGGGGCAACGAGCAAGACCAGCGCGAAAGACCACCTATTCATGAACAGGCACCCATTCGCCAGAGGCGTTCCGCGAAAGCAGATCCCCATTCTCTGTGCCCACCACGAGTCCTTCCGTGGGTGAGAACGTCAGGGCGGTCACCGCTTGGGGTATCTCAAGACCAGCCCAGGTTTCGCCACCGTCAGAACTGTGGTGAAGTTGCCCCTCGATCACGGCGTAGACGTTTTCCGGGGCAGAAGGATCGTAATCAATGGCGGAAACAGTTCCTCGCAATTCGCCGGCATCGCCCCAGAAGCAGAAACAGTCCATGGAACGGGCCACACCGCGGGTGGTGCCGGCGAACAGCCAGCCACTTTCCATACTGCCCGGCATATCGGAGTGCAGAAACGCCTGCACCGGCTCCCGGGGTCCACTGTCTACCTTCACCCATTCGGCGCCAGCATCCCTGGATCGGAACATGCCACCGTCTCCGAGATAGGCGTAGAGGGTGTCCGGTTGGGTAGCGTGTGCGGCAATGGCCTTGATTTCGAGATAGGGCAGGGTGTCATTGAGGGATTGCCAGCGCTCGCTGGCGTTGTCATAGCGCCAGATGCCAAGGCCAGGCCCTGCCAGGTAAAGGCTTTCGTCTGCGCCCTTTGCCATGGAACGGGGTTGAGCGCCGGAATCGGACAGTGGCAGCGGGATCTCGGTAGTGTTCTGGCCTTCCACGGCAAGCAGGCCGCTATCCCGAAGCACCAGTAGGGCGCCGGAGGAGTCAGTCGTCAGCGCCTTCACTGCTTGGCCATCATTCGCAGACTGGGCTTGAACCAGGCCCGGCATGACGGCAACCAACGCTAACAGGAAAAGCCTGGAGACGGCAGAATTCAGGCGGTAAACCATCGCTTTCATGGGGCTGACCTCAGTAATCCTTGTGTTCACGGAAAACACCTTGTTTGCCATTGGCGTTAAAAGCGATGACCTGGTAGTCGTCCTTCCGGCCGGTTTCCATGCCGGGGGTGCCATGGGGCATCCCGGGCACGGACAAGCCCACCATGTTGAACTGCGGATCTTCAAGGTAGTCCAGGATGTCATTGGCCGGCACATGTCCCTCAATCACCAGGTCACCGATCAGCGCGGTGTGGCAGGACGCCATATCACGGGGTACGTCGTACTCTTGCTTGATGTCATTAAGGTTGTCGGTTTCAACAATGCGGGTCTCAAAGCCATTGGCCGCGAGGTGCTCGGCCCAGGACTGGCAGCAACCGCAATTGGGGCTCTTGTAAATGGTGATGGCCTGACCTGTCTCTCCACTCTCGGCTAGAGCAACCGATGGCTGGGCGGATTCGTCGGCCTGGATGGCCAATGTGGTGGCGCCAGCGCCGATAACGATAGCGGCTATACCCGTATACAGGGCGAGTTTTTTGGTCTTCATGGAAAATCCTCGGTTGGAATCGCTTATGTGCAGTGCAGGGCTCGGGGATGCGCATGCATCCCCGGCCAAGAACTTCAGTTCATGAGGGTGCCCAAACGGTTATTTGGCGCCGGTGTCTTTGCCTTCCATGCCACCATGCATGCCATCGCCACCATGAGCCTGCATCATCTTCATGCACGCCTCGGTCATGGCTTTACGGTCTTCAGGGGACATATCCGACATCATGTTCATCATCCCCATCATGCCGTCCATACCCTCCATGCCGTGCGAGGACATCATGCCATGGTGTTCGGAATGGCCGGCCATCATGCCGGCGCCTTCGCCATGGGCAACGGCGGAGAAGAGGGCGACGCTGCCTGCCAGAATAGCGGCGGTTATGGTGAGCTTGAGTTTTGGATTACGCATTTGATTCACTCCGGTTAAAGTCTCGTTACGGATGAACGGAAGTACGGGACTTTGTTGCAAGAATTAACGTTAAAGAGCTTGCCGCGATGGGCAAAAACCCGGGTTAAAACTCAGGAGTGGTGTTCTGGAGGGGGTGTAATGGAGGTCAGGAATGGATCTTGGTAGAGAGCCGTTCGCGCGGTCAATAGTAGTTGGGAGCCGGTGTCAGTAAAACCAATGGAGGTCCGCGGTAACAGGGCAAGGCTGACGCTGACGCCGCATTTGATCGGACCAGCGCCACTTGGGCACGCCATTTCAGGAGCCGAAACACAATCCGTTTCTGTGTCTGAGGAGTAAGCGGCGTCTTCAGCCTGGTCCATCATCATGGTGCCGCAATTCGCCATCGCTGGCTCCGCCTGGCCGCCTGCTACTTTTGACAAAGCAAACGCCGGCGCGCTGATCACCAGAAGCAGTGACAGCAACACGGAAATGATTGGGCGGTTCTTTGCGGACATCCTAATTTCAAGCACCAAGCTGTGAGGACACGACCTATGACATACAATCAATCTGTCAGTTCCGCAGATCCTAGCACTTTTCTATTCCCAAAACACACCCGCCCGGTCGGAAAGGGAATGGGCTTTTCGATGAATTGGCTGAACGTTGTATTTTGGCGCGGAGGAGAACTGGCAAAAGTGGCGTTTGGCTAAAGTCGGGCGAATATGACGGAGTGTTATCCCCCAGGCATTCAAAGGCTTGACGAAGGATTACGCGTGGTTGAAGGGGTGTGGAACAGAATGCTCGCTTTGCGACCTTTGGACTCTGTTCCCCGTAGCTAGAGCCGCTTCTGTTTTTTCCTAAAGTTGCTAATTTGAAATCCGGCCATACTTGTCAAAACGCTAACTACGGGCTTTCGCCCATTGTTGATACTCGGTCAAGGGAAGAGGCCGAGAGTAGTGAAACCCCTGAACCAGATCCGCTCCTAGGTCGGTGACAATCTTCCTTTGTTCTTCCGTCTCAATACCCTCAACGGTAACTTCGAGTTTTAGTGCCTTGGCCATGGAGATCATGGATTCCATGATAGTGCGGGCATCAGCGCTGGTTTCTAGGTTTTCGACAAACGCCCGGTCGATCTTCAACCCCGACAGCGGTAAGTGCGTCAGGTACTGAAAGGATGAATACCCTGTTCCGAAGTCATCAAGGCTGACTTTGAAACCCTGGTCGCGCAAGCTCCTCACGGCTGTTTTTGCTTGTTCAGGGTCCCGGATCAGTGCGCCTTCCGTAATTTCGATTTCCAGAGATTCAGGACTGACACCATAAGAAGCTACGATCCGTCCCAGATCCTCGATTAAAGCCGAGTTCATCAAGTTGTCGATCGCGAAATTTATGCTCACCGACATGAGATTGTGTGATTTGATGTTTTCACAGGCCTTGGCGATCACGAATCGCGTTACAGGGTCTATCAACGAAGTACTTTCAACCTTGGGCATGAACAGCCCGGGCATGACCATCTTATTATCCTGGTCAAACCAACGCAGCAAGGCTTCAGATCCAACGTGGCGGCCTGTTCGCATACAGATTTTGGGCTGGTAAAACAGCTGGAATTGTTGTTTGACAAGTCCATCACGGACTCGCGCTATCAGTTGAACGCGCTCCGCGGTTTTCTGGTCGAACATAGGATCGTAACGCCTGTAGGGAACATTGTTCTCGATAGCCACGGATAAGCCGGTTCTCGCGCGGTTTACGACGATTTCCGGATTCTGATCGTTATCTCTGATGAGGTAGCTTCCGGCAACTATCTGAACGCGAAATGGGATGCCCTTCACAATGGTTTCTTCTTCGCCCACTCGCTTGGCAATGTCAAAAACGGCGCCCACTTTTTCCTGGCGATCAACCTCCTCTTGAGACTCAACGGAGAACAGAATGGCCAGCTCCGATTTGCTGAACCGGTAGACTTGGTGAGGTATCTCGATGTTCTGAGTGATTTGCCTGGCCAGGTCTTTGACCACCTGTTCCGCTGTATCAGCACCCATTGACTGCAAGATCTCCCACAGGTCCTGCATCCGGACCAATAATATCGCGGATGAGGAAGGATTATCCTGGCTCGTCCTTCGCAGTAACCTTTTGAGGTCTCGGTTAAGGGCTGCTTGTGTACCTAGGCCGGTTTTATGATCGATTTCGAGTGCATGGAGATGCCGCTGATTGGCTAGCCGAAGGCTCTGGAAAATCCCTGCTGAAAAAACACCGATAAGCAGAAAGAAAGCGATTCGCGCCAGCCAATTGTCCGTCGATTGGTAGGTATCGGTTGATACGTCCAGCGGCATTAACGGGCCGATGAGAAGTCCACCCGCCACCGCACCGAGAATTGCCCCGGGTAGTCCAAACCAAACTGTGGATAACAGAATTGGCAGCAGGATTACATAGGGGTAGGCATATCCTGTACCACCAGTGAAGTAAACCACCCATGTGCCAGCTGCAAAAAAAATTATAATGAACAAGAGTCTAGAAATAGACCTCGCAAACTCCGACATTTGTGGCCATTTCTGCGAGTGCCAAATACTGTTGAAGGTAGGAAGGTAGCTACTACTCTCTCTATTCATCTAACTGCCTTTTATGGTCGGGTCTTTGAAGAATAGTCAGTTCATTGTTGATGGTTTACCTGAGAGACTCACAATTGCAGGCTGCCTTATTATTGCTGTTTAAGGCAGCCATTGAGATCGTAGTTCAAACAATAACGGTTATCCTGTAATGATTTGTTACGTCACTAATTACCAGGAAGATTTGATTCGAATTGAAAATCGTAGGAGTCACGCCCCATGTCCTACACGCAGACGCTCTCAGCAAATTTGAGTTCCTAAACCGCTGCAACTAAGCTCAAGTCGCAGGTTGTATCCAGAAAAGGGTCGCATCGTAAAAACCGCTATGTGCATCTGGTCTGGTACGTGACCCTCACCGAACCACTGAGAGGCCGGCATGATTTTTCCTTCCCAGTCTATGTCCATATTGGTTGTCGAGGACATTGCGGCAATGCGAAAAATGGTAAAAGACAGCCTGCGATTGATGGGGTTAAACAATGTTTCACTGGCTGAAAATGGCGAACAGGCACTATCCCTGTTGGGGACCACTCGAGTCGACCTAATTATTTCGGACAGCAACATGCCAAAAATGAACGGCATGGAATTGCTGAAAGTGATCCGCAAAACTCCAGCCTGGCGCAGCATTCCTTTTATGATGGTGACTGCGGAAAGCGACAGGACGTTGGTCAGTGAGGCCATTGACGAGGGCGTGACCCAATTCCTTATCAAGCCTTTTACCTACGCGGATCTCCAGTATCGGGTCAACAAGATTACCAATCAGGTGAAACACGCTGGCCCCGCAGAGATTGTCCCAACTGCGGAAGTAGCTCATGAAACACCAAACGAGGCGTTTGGCCACGATTTTGGGAGCGCCACTATTCTGCTGGTCGGCGATCTTTCGTCGGACAGGGCGGTGGCCACTACCATAGGCCGTCTTCACAATGTTCAGTCAGCTGCCAATGGCGAGCAGGCCTTGGAGATGATTCATATTCAGGCGACACCCGACCTCGTCCTGATGGAGGTGGCGCTGCCTGATACATCTGGATATGAGGTGTGTCGCCAGCTAAAAAGTGATCCCTCTACTGCTGCCATACCGGTTATATTTCTTACTGCACATGCAACGTCCAAGGAGATCACCCGGGGATTCAAGGCCGGTTGCGTGGATTACATCACCAAACCGGCTGATCCGACGGTGCTGCAGGCTCGCATCGCGACACATATTGAAATCCGCCATGCAAAAGAGGACCTGCGAAACCACATTGATGCTTTATTGGAGAATGCCCGCCTGCGCGAAGATGTGGAACGCATGACGCGCCACGATATTAAAAGTCCGCTATCTGCCATTATTTCTACCGCTGACGCGCTGTTACAAAACGGGCCTTGGACCAAGCATGTCGCAGGTGCATTGGAAACGATGCGAGACGCGGGTTTTGATGCCCTTAATATGGTGAACCGAACCCTGGATCTCTACAAAATGGAGTCGGGTGCCTACCACTTCGAGCCAGCATCCGTGAACCTGATCAAATTGGCAAAGCGGGTTGTCCGTGAGCTGCAGAGTGAGGCAGACCAGAAACAGGTCCGCTTATCACTGAGGCCGGCCTCGAATTGCGTTTGTCTCGGGGAGGAAAGCCTGTGTCTTTCCTTGTTGCGCAACTTACTCAAGAATGCCGTCGAAGCTTCTCCACCTGGCGATACGGTACATATTATGGTGAACAGAAAAGCCAAGATTAATCTCCTGATCCACAATAAAGGAACAATCCCCGAAAATTTGCGAGACACTTTCTTCGACAAGTATACGACTGCCAATAAAGCACAGGGCACGGGCTTGGGTACCTATTCTGCAAAGCTGATGACTGAAGTGCAGGGCGGTAAAATACGCTTCATGTCCAATCACAAGCAGGGCACTGTGCTGCACGTGGCGTTGGAGCCTGCCTTCACTAACGGGGATCAGCAACAAATGGCTTCGTAAGAACTGTTCATGCCACTTTCTTTGCCGGAACCTGTGGACAAAATCTCATGAACTGGACTGCCCCGAAAGGCATGACACCCCTCAGGCTCAACTGGACTTACCCCGAGATGGGCGGCATAAGACAGCCTAACGAGCCCCTTCGCAATCGGATCTGAATGCGCGCTTTGCGACCAAAGTTAAGATTACCAAGCGAATTTGTCTTCTTAAATACCGTAGAGCGGCTGTGCCACAGAGATGGTGGACTGAAAACCGTGCAAAGGTCACGTTAATGGGTGGTGATGCATCGGCCTAAATTGACTGGGCACTGCCAAGGCACCGTTTGGGCACAGGCGCACTGATAGGGAAAAATTCGTGATCTTAATCTTGCCGAGCAAAGGTCACTGATCGAATCGGAGGTTTTCGGATTGCTCAGGTGCGAATGACCACAGGTGAGGGGATTGCCTTAATGATAACTCATTGATTTTCCGAGTTAATGGCCCGCCCGAGAGGATTCGAACCTCTGACCTCCGCCTCCGGAGGGCGGCGCTCTATCCAGCTGAGCTACGGGCGGTCTTCAACAAAGTTAGCATGTTTGACCGTTGCCTTCGGTTCCGGATTTTTTCTCTGACCCTTGCCTCCGGAGGGCGGCGCTCTATCCAGCTGAGCTACGGGCGGTTGTCGGAATCAATGCTTTGGCATCAATTTCGAGTGCGCAATCTTACGTGTGATGGGGTGTCCTGTCCAGTCCTATTGGCCCTGGTTTCGCACAGTCGAAAGGTTCAGATGGAATCGGCTTCGGCTCTGGGGTTACGGGGGTAATAACGTTCCGGCAGGCGTTCGATGTGGGGGAAAAAGCGGGTGTCCTTGTAGGGCATTTTCATGAAGCCGGAGACGCCCAGGCCGGTGATCTGGTTTACCGCTGACAGGATTTCGTCGAGAAGCCGGGAAAATTCTCCCTCACGGTCAGGGTCCAGCAGCCGGTAGTGGCTGTGGATCTTGAGGTGGCGGGGGAGGGCTTCGAAGATGATCATGCCGGTGTGGTGAATATCGTTGAGGGATTCGAGTGCATTGATGATGGTCTGGGGCAGTACCAGGAACTCCTCCGGGTCCGGTCCGTCCTCAAAGTAGGAATGCACCCGGGATTCGTCTTCCACCTCTGGCGCTGCGCTGACTTCATAACGCAATTGCATGCCGGGTTCCGGCACGAAGGGCTGGTCCGGCTCGTCGCGGTCGATGTGCAAGGTGTTGCGGGCGTTGAACAGGCAGCTTTTGAAGATGCCCTGGCGGTAGATGGCCTGGGCCAGGTAGACCATGTTGTTGACGGCCCTGATGAAGGCAGTCTTCAGGCTGGGGTCATGCAGGTTCAGCGAGGTATCTATGTAGACCCCATCGGATTCCCAGCGCACGGCGAGGCCACCTTCCACGGGGTAACGTCCTAGCCGACTGACGGCGGCCAGGAAGGCTTTTTCCGTTTCCCCCATGCCCTGCATGAAGTTCTTGTAGTAGCGGTCCAGCTGCACGTCATTGACGTCGTTGAGGGTTTCCGGAGCCCCCTCCTGCCGCAGGAAGGATTTGCGGGAACTGTAAACCACGGTATCGATTTCGTGATCCGAGGTTCGGGTCCAGACCGGCACCAGTGGGTTCACCGGTGGCTCCGGCAGATCGATCATCACCGTGCGGGCCATTCTTGGCATTTCTTCCAGATAGTAGTCACCTGCCTTTCGGCGCGTCTCCGGGTCCGGGGCCAGCATGCCATCCAGCATGCGGGCGAATTCCATGGGCAGGCCCAGGGAGGTGGCGGGAATCGCCTGGTGGCCAAAACGGCATGACTGGCCGGAAGCCAGTGCATAGAGCGTCCCGGCAGCGCCCTGTTCGTCAAAGCGGGGAGACGACAGGCCGCCGTTGAGCTGCTCTTCGCCGATGAAGTAGACATCCCCCAGCCTTGCGTTAGTCTGCTGCAGATTGTCGGACATCAGCTCCATGACATTGGTGGTGAGGAACTGCAGGTTGGCGTCGAGCTGAGCAAATACCGACGAGCCCCAGTCGATCAGGGCGATGTTTTCGGTGCTGGCGTCGAAGACCAGGTTCGACGGTTTGATGTCGCCGTGCACGATGGGGCGCCCGGCGGGGCCGTTCTCCCGGCGCAGGTTGCGCAGGATGTCCGCGAGCTGGTCGGCGATACGCATCACCACTCGTGGTTTGAGGCGGCCCTCCCGCAGGGAGACTTCTTCCAGGTTAAGGCCGGCCGCCCGTTCCATTACCAGGATGGGCTGGTTGTGTGCCCGCTGATAGGCGATCAACCGTGGCACCCTGGGGTGGCGAACCTGCTCCAGTATATAGGCCTCGTCCTCCAGCCGGTCCTGTAGATGTTGTGGCAGATTGATGCGGGTGAATTTAAAGACGTGTTCGGGGCCGGTGTTGTCCGGGCTTGGCAGACGGCCTGCGAACACGAAGCCGTAGGCGCCCTTGCCAATCAGTTCTATGTCCAGGTAACCCAGTTGGCGGAGCTGGGTGGCACACAGTGCCACCCAGTCCTTGAGCTTCTTTGCATCGTCATGGCTGAGCAGGTAGATCGACTGCTCTTCAGGTATGTAGAACTGCTGCAGTTGCGTCTTCTGCGCCATGATGCCCCGTCAGCCGAGATGCAACAGCATCGATTGCGGCGATTCCATGTAGCCTTTCCAGCGATTGCAGAAACGCGCAATGGTGCCGCCATCGATGATGCGGTGGTCACCCGCCCAGCTTACGGTCATGATGGCCCGTTCCACCACCTGGCCGTTGGCATCAAATCGCGGCAGTTTCTGGGTCCGGCCCAGGGCCACAATCGCCACTTCCGGCGCATTGATGATGGGCGAGGCATAGGTGCCGCCCAGAGCGCCAATGTTGGAGATGGTGATGGTGCCACCCTTGAGGTCCTCCTGGCTGACACGGCCAGAGCGGGCCGCCTCGGTCAGACGGGCCACTTCATCGGCAATGCCCAGCAGGCTCAGGCTCTCAACACTTTTGACATTGGGAACCATCAGCCCGGCCTTGCCGTCCACCGCCATGCCGATATTGCAATTGGGCAGATAATGAATTTCCGTGACGTCGTCGTTGACGCGGCTGTTGAGCACCGGGAATTCCTGAACCGCCAGGGCCATGGCCTTCATGACGAATGGCATCAGTGTCAGCCGTGAGCCCCTGGCTTCGGCTTCCGACTTGAGCTGCTCCCGCAGTTTAAGCAGGTCCGTAACGTCGATGTCTTCGCTGTAGATGAAGTGGGGGATCGTGGTGGCCGACTTGACCATGCTGCGGGCCATCGCCGCTTTCATGCCCTTGATGGGTTCGATCCGGACTTCCTGCTCACGCTCTGGCATTCTGCGCCCGCTGCCCTGACTTGCTTGCTGGGATTCGCCGGCGCCTTCCCCGCTTTGCGCCGGCGCAGTGGGCTTGTCCAGGTGGGCGAGCACATCGGCCTTCAGCACCCGGCCATCCTTGCCGGAACCGGCGATATCCGCCAGGTTCAGGTCATGCTCACGCACCAGGCGGCGCACGGCAGGACTGGCGGGAATCCGCTGCCGCGCTCCTGTTGAAACCGGTTTGGCGGTAGCGGGTAAGGGTTCCGGTGCCGCCTTCGATTCGGCTTTTGCCTCGGTGGGCTCGTCACGGTCGCGGGGAATAAACGCAAACAGTGGGGAGTGTACCCGGGCCATCTCCTGCTGCTTATGGTAAAGCCTGGTGACGCGGCCAGCCTTGGGGGCGGTAATTTCCACCATGGCCTTGTCGGTCATGACATCCACTACCGGCTGGTCTTCCTCGATCTCGTCGCCTTCGGCCACGCGCCATTCCACCACCTCGCACTCAACGATGCCTTCGCCGATATCGGGAAGGATGAAGTCTTCGGTCTCATCACTATTGGTTGTGGTGGTGCCAGCGGTTCCCTGCACAGGCTCTGCTTCCTTCGTGCCAGCTTCGGCTTCTTTCGATGGTGCTGGAGGCGCTGCGTCCTTTTCACTGTCACCGTCGACTTCCACCAGTTCGAACAGCGGAGCGTGGACCTTCGCGATGTCGCCTTCCTTATGGTAGAGACGGGTCACCTTGCCCTTGTAGGGGGCCGGAATTTCCACCAGCGCCTTGTCGGTCATCACCTCGGCCACCGGCTGGTCCTCTTCGATCACGTCCCCTTCGCTGACCAGCCATTTGACCAGTTCGCACTCCACGATACCTTCGCCGATATCGGGCAGTATAAAATCACTCATGATTGCTCTCCTGTCCTGATATCAACCTAGAAATCCACGCTCGACCTGATGGCCTCATAGACCTTCAGGTGATTGGGCAGGTGCTCTTTTTCCAGCACCAATGGGAACGGTGTGTCCATCCCGGTCACCCGAGCGATCGGGGACTCCAGGTACAGGAAGCAACGCTCCTGTATCGTCGCCGCTATTTCGCCGGCGAAACCGCCGGTCAGCGGGGCTTCATGGGTAACCACCAGGCGTCCGGTCTTGAACACCGAGTTGGCGACGGTTTCCACATCCCACGGCAGGATGGTTCTCAGGTCGATGACTTCACAGGAAATGCCTTCTTTTTCCGCCATTTCGACGGCGTGTTCAATCACTTCCATTTGGGCGCCCCAGCCCAGCACGGTCACATCCGTGCCTTCCTTGAGCACTTCCGCTTCGCCCAGTGGCAGCCGGTAGTCCTCGTCCGGCACGTCGCCCACGGAGGCGCGGTACAGCCGCTTGGGCTCGAAGAACAGGGTAGGGTTCTGGTCGTGGATGGCAGCCAGCAGTAAGCCCTTGGCCTGGTGCGGGTTGCGCGGCACCACAATCTTGAGGCCCGGAGTGTGGGCAAAATAGGCCTCGGGCGACTGTGAGTGATAGAGCCCACCGGCAATGCCACCACCATAGGGGGCGCGAATGGTGAGCCCGCCCACATTGAACAGGTTGCCGGAGCGGTAGCGGAACTTGGCCGACTCGTTCACGATCTGGTCAAAGGCCGGGAAGATGTAGTCGGCAAACTGTATCTCGGCGACCGGCACGGAACCCTGGGCCGCCAGTCCGTTGGCAAAGCCGATGATGCCCTGTTCCACCAGTGGTGTGTTGAAGCAGCGGGCTTTGCCGTATTTCTGTTGCAGGTTGCTGGTGGCCCGGAAAACGCCGCCGAAGATGCCCACGTCCTCACCGAAACACAGGACCCGTTCGTCGGCGGCCATGGCGGTATCAAGGGCGTTGTTGATGGCCTGGAGCATATTCATCTGTGTCATCTCATGCTCCTCCCTTCGCGTGTTCTGCACTCTTCGGGTATGCGTCCGGATGACGGCGGATGTGGGCCTTGAGCCTGTCGAACTGTTCAGCCAGGGCTGGCGGCACCTCGTCGTAAACATCGCTAACCAGGGTATCCAGCGCCGGTGGCGGCCGTTTCTGCGCCCGTTTCATGGTCTCGAGCACTTCGCGGCGCATGTTCTCCTGCAGTTTTTTCTCGTCGTCTTCGGTCCACCATTTCTTGCGCTCGAGCCAGAGCCGCATGCGCAGGATGGGGTCTTTCTCGCGCCACACGGCTTCCTCGTCCTTGCTGCGATAGCCGGACGGGTCGTCGGAAGACGAGTGGGCGGCCAGGCGATAACTCATGGCTTCAATCAGGACCGGGCGATTGTGCTCCACCGCCAGGCTGCGGGCCGCTTTGGTGGCCTCGTGCATGGCGAGGATGTCGTTACCATCAACACGGATCACGTCCATCTTGTAGCCGTAGGCCCGCGGTGCCACGCCATCGGCGGCGAACTGTTCGGCGGCCGGGGTGGATATGGCGTAGCCGTTGTTGCGGCACAGGAAAATCACCGGAACGCGATGAACCGCGGCCATGTTGAGGGCAGCGTGGAAATCACCCTCAGAGGCGGCGCCTTCACCGAAATAGGTAATGGTGCAGTGGCCTTCGCCCCTGAGCTTCTGACCGTAGGCGTAACCGGTGGCCTGGGGAATTTGCGTGGCCAGGGGCGATGAGATGGTCATGTAGTTCAGCTTGGCGGAACCGTAGTGAACCGGCATCTGGCGGCCCTTGCCATAGTCCAGCTCGTTGCCGAACAGCTGGTTCATGAACTCATCAATAGTGAAGCCGCGATAGACCAGGGAGCCCTGTTCCCGGTACTGCGCCATGATCATGTCGGCGTCGTCCAGGGCGGCGGTACTGCCGATCACGGCGGCTTCCTCGCCGGTGCACTGCATGTAGAAACTCAGGCGGCCCTGACGCTGGGCGGCGAGCATCCGCTCATCGAGAATACGGGTGGTGACCATCGCGCGGTAGATGCGCAGGGCTTTCTCTTTACTGATTTCAGGGGCCTTGGCGCCCTTGTAGAGCGAGCCGTCCTGCTTCAGTAACTTGAAGGTGGGAATCCGGAATTCCGCACCGTCGGTAAAAACCGGGGAATAAGCAACTTTGGCTTTTGTTGTTGTCATAATCCTCTTCCTGGGGTAGTGGCCTGAGGAACAAAACACCCCTTGTGAGGGTGTCGATGTTTTTTTGAGTATAGCCAACCTGACAGAACCTGGTGCGGCTCCGGTCAAAATCGGCTAAAGTTTACCTTAACGTAAACTGCTTTGTTCTGGTAGACCCGGAAGGCCAATTTTTTCAGGCGGGGTAGAGAGGCTCGGGGGTCAGGCTGACGAGGGTTTCCTCATTGCCGATATTCACGGTGCCGTCCTGGATGGTGCACTGCAGGTTCATGCCGCGCTCAGACAGGGCGGCGAGTGGCTCAGTGGCTTCCGGCGGCAGATTGATGATGGTGAGGTTGTTGAACCGGGTCAGTTTGCCCTGGTGTTTATCCCACCACAGGGGCACGGCGCGGCCGCCGTAGGTGTACAGAATCACCTGATCGGAGCGGTTGCAGGCTTTACGAAGGCGGCTTTCATCCGGCAGGCCAAGCTCGATCCAGAGCTCGATCTCGTCGCTCAGGCTTTTCTGCCACAGGTCCGGTTCGTCGTCCGTGCTGATACCCTTGGTAAATTCCAGGCTGTCACTGGCGTTCAGTATGAAGGCCAGCAGGCGTATCATCATGCGCTCGTCGGTCTCCGACGGATGGCGGGCGATGGTGAGGTGATGGTCAGCGTAGTAGTGCCTGTCCATGTCGGCGATGTTCAGTGTCGCCTTAAAGATGGTTGCCTTGAGCGCCATTGAGCTTCCTGCATTGGTGTGGCCAGGGTGCTAGTGTAAATCAAATATCCAGTAGAGAAGCAACAGCCATGTCGATGTTGTACGGTTTTCTGGTTTTGACGGTGTTCTTTATCGCTGGTGAGGTCCTCAGGGTGCTGCTGGCTTTACCAGTCAGTGGTGGCGTTATCGGAATGATCCTGCTCACCCTGTTGCTGATGGCCAGGGGGTCCATCAGTGACAGCCTTGCCGGGGCTAGTCAGGCGCTGATTTCGGTGCTGGTGTTGCTGATTATGCCCGGTGTAGTGGGTGTGTTTTTTGTGGCCGAGGAGTTTGCGGGCCAATGGTTGGCCATTGGTGTCGCGCTGGCCGCGGGCACCCTGCTGAGCGTACTCACGACGCTATGGCTGATGCAGCGTTTCAGTGGCCCGGAGGCTGGCGGCCATGAGTGAATTGTCCGGCCGCTTCCAGGAATTGCTGGGCCTGCTTTCGACCAGCCCGGCATTGGCGATTGTGCTGACGTTAGGGGCATTTTTTGCCGGTAACCGCATTTTCAGGCTATTGAACCAACCGGTGTGGCTGCCGCCAATCCTGATCTCAGCCATGCTGGTCAGCGGGATGATCGCGATTCTGACGATGGATTACGCAGAATATCGCGAAGGCTCGCAATGGTTAACGGTCCTGCTGGGGCCGGCCACGGTGGCGCTGGGTGTGCCACTGTACCAGCAGATGCATCATATCCGGGCGTTGTGGCGCCCCATTCTGTTCACCCTGCCAGTGGCGGCCACGATGGCCGCGGTGTATGCCGTGGTGATCGCCGCCTCGCTGGGGGCCTCGGAGGAAGTGCTGGCATCACTGGCGCCGAAGTCGGTGACGGCACCCATTGCCATTGGCATCACTGAGCAACTGGGCGGCTCTGTGTCCCTGATGATGGGCGGGCTGCTGATTACCGGCATGCTGGCCACGCTGTTTGTGGACCTGATCTCCCGCTGGCTCTCCATTACTGACCAGCGCATCCTCGGTTTTGCATTGGGACTGAACGGCCATGCCCTCGGTACGGCAAGGGCGTTCGAAATAGGCCCCACCGCAGGCGCCTTTGCTTCACTGGGGATGGGTCTGACGGGCATCTTTACCGCCCTGATCCTGCCGCTGGCATTCCGACTTACGGGCATTTGAGGCGTACTGATACATTTAATTGCACAAAAAACGCGCGCAGAGCTTGCAAAGCCGCATGCAAATGACAATAATTATCAGTACCTTTCATCGGCCCCGTGAGTAACCCCTATGTACGTTTGCCTTTGCCATGGTGTAACAGACCGAGAAATCCGTGAAGCTGCCGACAACGGCATCAGTTCCATGCGCCAGCTTGGCCGGGAACTGGGCGTCGGAACCCAGTGTGGCCGCTGCGCCTGCACCGCCCGGGAAATCCTCCGTGAAAGCCGTGCACCGGATTATCTGGCCATGGCAAACATGCTTGCCCAGCCTGCCTGACCCGGCGTTTGCTGCAATCATTTCCTATTTGTGATTTTTTCTCCCCGGCTGAGGGGCTATCCTTGTAGGGATTGCACACTCAAGCATGGAGACCCGTCATGAAAGGCGACAAGAAAGTCATTCAGTTCCTGAATAAAGTGCTCGCCAACGAGCTCACCGCTATCAACCAGTATTTTCTCCACTCCCGCATGTACAAGGACTGGGGCATCACCAAACTGGCGGACAAGGAATACGAAGAATCCATCGACGAAATGAAGCACGCGGATCAGCTGATCGAACG
This sequence comes from Marinobacter sp. SS13-12, assembly GCF_030227115.1. NCBI lineage: Bacteria > Pseudomonadati > Pseudomonadota > Gammaproteobacteria > Pseudomonadales > Marinobacteraceae > Marinobacter > Marinobacter sp. SS13-12. Next base: position 169,079 of record NZ_JASSUA010000004.1, on the reverse strand, counting down.
CATCCTGTTTCTGGAAGGGCTGCCGAACCTGCAGGACCTGAACAAGCTGATGATCGGCGAGAACGTCGAGGAGATGATCTCCTGCGACCTCAAGCTGGAAATGATCGCCCACAAGGATCTCAAGGAAGCCGTCATTTATTGCGAGCAGGTTCAGGATTTCACCAGCCGCGAACTCTTCCGCAGTATTCTGGACAGCGAGGAAGAGCACATCGACTGGCTCGAAACCCAGCTCGACATGATCGGCAAGATGGGCATTCAGAACTATATTCAACTTCAGTCTTCCGCAGCGGAGTAAACCACCGTGACAATGGATCTGTCCTGCTTTAAAGCCTATGATCTGCGCGGCCGCGTGCCGGATCAGCTCAACCCGCAACTGGCCGAGCGCATCGGCCGCGCCTACGTGGAAGTGACGGGAGCGAAGCGAGTGATCGTCGGGTACGACATCCGCCTTTCCAGCCCCGAGATCGCCGACGCCCTGAGTTCCGGCCTGATGGCTGCTGGTGCCGATGTTTTCGATATCGGCCTGTGCGGCACCGAGATGGTCTACTTCGCCACCAGTCATTACAAAATGGACGGCGGCATCATGGTCACCGCGAGCCACAACCCGCGGGACCACAACGGCATGAAAATGGTGGGTCCGGACTCACGCCCGATCAGCTCCGACAACGGCCTGAACAACATCCGCGACCGGGTGCCGGAGCCCTTTGCCGACGCGCCGGAGCAGGGCCGCTACGAACCCTGGGAAGTCACCACCGCCTACATAGACCACCTGCTGGGCTACGTGGATGCCGGGTCACTCAAGCCGAAGACCATCGTGGTCAACGCCGGCAATGGGGGAGCGGGTCTGATTATCGATGAGCTGGAACAGCACCTGCCGTTTGATTTCGTCAAAGTGCACCATGAGGCCGACGGCCACTTCCCCAACGGCGTCCCCAATCCCATCCTGGAAGAAAACCGCGCCGTTACCTCGGAAGCCGTCATCGAGTACGGCGCCGCCATGGGCATCGCCTGGGATGGCGACTACGACCGCTGCTTCTTCTTCGACGAAAACGGCCGCTTCATCGAGGGCTACTACATTGTCGGCCTGCTGGCAGACCAGTTCCTCCGCAAAACCGGCGGCGGCAAGGTCATCCACGACCCAAGGCTGACCTGGAACACCATCGACCTGGTCAAAGCCGCCGGCGGCGAAGCCATCGAAAGCAAAACCGGCCACGCCTTCATCAAACAGCGCATGCGTGATGAAGACGCGGTATACGGCGGCGAAATGAGCGCCCACCACTACTTCCGCGACTTCGCCTACTGCGACAGCGGCATGATCCCCTGGCTGCTGGTGGCCGAACGCCTGTGCCAGTCCGGACAGACCTTGTCATCCCTCATCGACGCCCGCATCGAAGCCTACCCCGCCAGCGGCGAAATCAACCGCACCATCGCCGACCCTCCAAAGGTCATCGCTGCCATCGAAGCTAAATACAGCGTGGGTGCCAAAAACGTCTCACACGTTGACGGCGCAAGCATCGAATTCGACGACTGGCGTTTCAACCTGCGGATGTCCAATACCGAACCGGTGGTTCGCCTGAATGTGGAGTCGAGGGGGGATATTCCGTTGATGAAGGAAAAAACGGCAGAGTTGCTGGCAGAAATGCAAAGGCTAAACGAGGAAGGCTAACCCAGTATTCTGGGGCCGGTCGGGGCGGATACCCGTGTCAGAAACTGTGCGGAGCCATGGATGGCGGAGCTCAAGCGCCACATGGATGTGCTTGAGCGTGTTTCTGACACGGGTATCCGCTCCGACCGGTCTTGCACCAAAAATTCAAAGCCAGTCGTTCAGCATAATCCCGATGCCAATCCGCTGAATCCGCTCATTGTAATCAATCAGACTCTCACCGTACCCGTTGAAGTACTGAACATAGCCCTTGACCGTATCCCCCATCGGAAAACTGTAACCCAGCTCAATCGACGTTTTGTTATTGTCAGAACGCAGATTGTTCTGCAACGTCAGTGACAGCGTCCGGTCCTCCGACCACTTGTAGATGGCCAGATAATTGGCATGCCCCAGATAACGCTCGATATCCGCATTGTCATCCTCACTGTCCGGCAGCCGGTACCAGGGCTGCACCATGAACAGCCAGCGGTTATAGCTATAGGCTGCTGAGCCCATGATGCGGTTCCAGCTACGGGAGCGAGGCTCCGACTGGCCATTGGACTCATGATTAAGCCCCAGTGTGACACCATTGAGGGTGCCCGGACCGATGTCATAGTTTAACGACTGCCGCAGGAAGATCTCCGGCTCGAAATTGGTTTCCCGGAACGGCGCGGAATCATCCGTGTTAAAAACCTGCCAGAACGACCTCTGGGTGTAACCGAACCAGAGTGTTGTGCGGTTATCCAGCCAGCCAGTGAGTAGCGGAACCTTGAAACTGATCTGGTACTTCGACTCCTGGTTATCGATACCGTAGTCATAGCGAGCGTTACCCAGCCTGGGGCTGGTGGGTTCCCGGTTCGCACCTTTCATGTAGCTGAAAGGCAGAATGTACATCGGCCGGTGGCCAACGAAACTGCCAGAGAAAGAAAAAATGGCTTTCTCGGCCTCCGCGTAGCGATTCACCAATTCTGACATTACCCCGGAGTCGCCCTCTTCGCCGGCTTCCGATTCCTTTTCCTCCGGTGCCGCGACGGACTCGGAGATGGCATCGAGCTTATCCTCTGGCGCCCGCGCCCGGGCTTCGTCGGGATCAGTGATGGCATCATAACAGGCCAGCCGCTGGATACCGTCCTCAATCAGGGCGCACTCTTCTGGTGACACGTCCTCGAAACGCTGCTCTGCTTGCGTCTGGGTTTCTTCTGCACTTGCCAGTGGGGCGGCGCACAGACAAAGGGCGAAACCATTGGCGAGGAGGGAGGGTAAGCTATGGCTGGCTGGCATTGCGCTGTCCTTATGCAGTGGAAAGACTGATCCATGTATTGGCGATACCGTAGGCCCAGACCCCAAGCAGGGTCATCACCAGCAGTGAAAAGACAATCTTGTGCCGGGTTCTGCGCTCCGCAGCTGCAGCCACCACCCAGCGTAAATACATCAGGCCGATAAAGCAGATAAACACGACCAGACTTGCAGCGGCAGGGATCAACAGCCAGGCGGGGCTGAGCTCGGCCCCGCTCTCGGTGCGGCTGGAAAACCATCCCATGGACGCCAGCAATACGGCAAGCGCTGTGAACTCTGTGATCAGCAGCGGTTTGCGCCAGGAATGGGGTTGCGATTGGTTCGCATCAGGCATAAATTCCGACCTTCGGACTCTGTTTTGTGTATGGTACCCGGAATAAGCGGGCAGGGCCTTCTGACTTACGAAATGGCAACGAATCCGATTGAAACGGCACGTTCATTTTGCACTTTGGTTTTTTTGCCCCGCCGCAATCGCTATAATGCGACAACTGATTATTATAACGCCCAATTGCGAGGTGCATTGTGAAGATGAAGAGAGTCCTGGCTGCCGTACTGCTTGGCTTCGGCCTGACAACAGGTGCCGTAATGGCCAACGTTGAAGATGAAATCCGCGCCCGTATCGCTCCGGTCGGTGACGTATGTGTACAGGGAGAAGATTGCGGACAGGAGTCAGCGCCTGCTGCGTCGGCCAGCTCTGAACCTCGCGCCGGTAATGAAGTCTATGACGCCGCTTGTGCAGCCTGTCACGCCTCCGGCGCAGCCGGTGCACCGATAGTGGGCGACTCGGGTGCCTGGGGCGATCGAATCGGCAAGGGGCTTGAGACACTGGTTGATCACGCCATCAACGGTTTCAACGCCATGCCAGCGAAGGGTGGTTGTTCCAGCTGCTCTGACGAGGAAATTCAGGTGGCGGTCGAATATATGGTCGAACAGAGCGAATAACCTGTCGCTGCGTCACATCTGAACCGAGAAGCCCCGCATTGCGGGGCTTTTTTGTGCGGTCCGGTGAGCGGCATAACACTATCGAACAGGGATTGACGTTATCCGCCCGGCGACCGCAGTGGTGCCGGCGGAGGCACTGACCACCGGGATAGACCAGGCCGCGCCAGTGCGGTCGCCGGCGTGCTGCAACAGCTCGCCATTCAGTCGCGGGTCCAGCCAGGCGTAACTGCCGGAGCCCGACACTTCCACCCAGTTGGTTTCTCCGGGTGCGATGTCGTGATCCCTTCCTTCCCCCGGTTGATTATCAGCCAGTTTGTGCCAACTCGCGCTGTGAGTGTTCGCCATCACCTGTTGACTGGTAAACCGGAGAAAGGGCTCTCCTTCCGTTCCCTGGATCATCGCGGTTTCCTCACCACGGTAGGTCACCAGAATGGCGGGCCTTGGGGCGTCGATGATCATGGCAGTGAAGCCGTTAATTCGCGGCGTCCGTTCTATGCTGGCGGTAAGCCGCTGCGAAGGTATGTTCTCGGCCTCTGGCGCTCCGTGAGCCCCTGCCAGCCCGGAGGCTAACAGGGTCAACACGCAGAGCAACAGTCCGGACAGATGCTTTTTCGAACGCATGTCGTTGTTGAAGCTCATTGTCATGTCATAGCCTCAGAGCAGGCCCAACAGGCTGCCGGATGAGTCGTCATCGTCAGACGAAGTATCGGAGGTGGCCGTATGGGTCTCTGCCATGCATTGCAGGGCGTTATTGATCACCGTGATGGGCGCTGAAACGGATGGCACTCTACCGTCGGCGGTGTCTTTGCTGACAAACAGCATGTACTTGCCTGCTGGCACAACATTGTGGGTCTCAGGCATTGTCAGGCGAAGGTTGCGGCCGTTGCGAGCCTGTACCGGGAGCTCAATGGCGCGCTGGTCACCATCAATGAGGTGCGTCATCACCGTGCGGCGAATCAGCAGCACCTTGTCGATCTCCTCGGCCTGGTCCACCTGGATCCAGAAGTCCTCGTCAACCGTCAGGTCTTCCGGCGCGCTGGTAATCTGCGGGCGGTCGTCCCTCATCGCATAGGGAGGTGTGTAGATCTCGAAGCTGGGGTCACGGCCGGCATTGGGTGCCAGGCCAAAGTCTTCCAGGTTGATGTGTGACAGGTAGGCGGTATTGATCGGTGCATGGCCGGCGATCATGACCCGGCCGTCTGCCATCAGCAGGGCGGTATTGTGGTAGGTGCGCGGGCGATTGGCCGCGGCCATTTCCGTCCAGGTTGAGGTTTCCGGGTCGAACCGCTCGGCGGTCATGATTGGCCCCTCCAGGCCCGGCCCGACTACGCCATCGCGATTGCCGCCACTGAACACCATCACGCTGCCGTCGGGCATCACCACGTTGGTGCCATACCAGCGTGGCTGATTGAGAGAGCCGGTAAGACGGGACCCGTATTCAATCTGGTCACCGTTGGTGCTGATACGATCAATGCGGCTCTGGTCCGTGGGCAGGTAGCCGCCGGGATTGGTGAGCAGCGCGTAACTGGGTACGCCCCCCGCGGTGAGCAACTCAATATCTGTATAGTCACCGTTTTCATCAGGCTTGAGTGGCAGCATGGTAGAGGAAGTGGACCCCCGCATGCCGCCGGCGATGGCAGTTTTCAGGGTGTCTTCATCCAGCCCCAGGTCACTGGCTGCGGTCAGCAGGTCAGTGGGGGACTGCAGCACGCCGCCGAGTAATGATGTGCTCTGTTCCAGGGAAACATTGGTCACGTTCAGCGTGCTGCTGAGCTCTGCAAGACCGATTTCGTCCAGCCGCAGCGGCAGTCCGGCATAGCCGATGTCTGTCCAGCTCTGGTTGTCCGGGTTATAGCTGGCAACGATGTTCCACAAGGCCTGGTCGTAGCCCTGACCAAACGGGTTGAAGGCCTGGCCACCGGCGTTATAGAGCACATGGCCGTTGGGCAGCAGGTGCATGCGCGGATAGAGCGGCAGTGAACGATCTGCGGTGGAGGGGTTTTGCGCCCAGGTACCTGCGCAGGGGTCGTAGGTTTCCGTCTGGACCACGTTGCGGCCGGAATTGAGGGGGTCTTCCGGATACACTGGCTTCAGCAGTTTGGTGACACCACTGGCGACAAAGATGTCGCCGTTGCCCAGCGTGACAAGAGACGGGTACCAGCGGCCATAATTCATGTCGCCACTCTGGGTCCAGGTGTTGGTCTCCTCATCGAAGATCCGGGAATTCTTGATGCCTTCCAGTTCCGCCGCGCCCAGGGGCAGGCCATCAATCCCGGGTTCTGAATAATAGTCGGTACCACCAACGGCCATAACCCGTCCGTCAGCGAGGCCAACCACGTCGGAGCAGAACAGGGCACCGTCATTCTTGCTGGTGTTGTCGGCGGTGTCGATCACACCATCCAGTTCGGTGCCATTGAGCAGGGTTTCGCTGTCGTTACCGTCGGGGTTGGCGCCGGCGCGCAGTGGGTCGGGCTTCAGCCAGGTTGGCGTGTCGTTCTCGCCCAGTGACAACACCCTTGTCTGGTCGTTGACAGAGACTTCGCCAAACTCCGCCACTATCGAAAGCTCTACGTTCTCCGTGCCCTCCAGGGCATTCAGGTAAAGCAGGCGGTCGTCTTCCAGCAGGGCGATGGTGCCCGCTGCGGGTTTGCACTCGAGCATGCCGTCGGACCGGGTGATGCATTTTTCGCTGGTTTCGACGGCCTCGCCGTCCACAATGATGGTTGGCTCCGCAAAGGGTGCGCTGAAGCGACCTTTTGAGGCGGCATCATCGGTGGGCTCGGCTTCTGTTGTGTCAGAGCTCCCGGTCAGTGTCGATAGCAGCCCCGCTGAGGACGGTAACGCAGTGGTAAGCAGGATGGCGGATCCCGCGGCCAGGGCAAGGTTCCAGGTATGGGTTATCTCGTTTCGAGACATATTGATCTCCCGTGTGTTGTTGTTTTGGACTCGGGGAGGCAGAGCCTCCCGAATCAACAACGGGACAAAACAGTCGGGAGATGCAGGCATAAAACATTAAATTGTATTCATGTTCCGAGGTCGCCAAGAAGTGCGCTCAGCGTGGCCTTGCCCTTCTTCTGGTTGGCTTCCACATCAAGATCACCGGTACCCTCCCAGCGCAGGTCGTCTTCCGGCAGCTCATCCAGGAAGCGGCTGGGGATGGTTTCCAGTTTTTCGCCGTATTGTTTGCGCTGGGCGGCGTAGGTGAGGGTGAGGGTTTCCCGGGCCCGGGTGATGCCTACGTACATCAGCCGCCGCTCTTCCTCGATATTGCCTTCCTCGATGCTGGAGCGGTGGGGCAGGATTTCTTCTTCCAGGCCCAGGATGAACACATGGGGAAATTCCAGGCCTTTGGAGGCGTGCAGGGTCAGCAACTGAACCTTGTCGCTGTCATCTTCCTCTTCCTGCTGTTCCATCATGTCCCGCAGGATCAGCCGGCTGATGGCATCCTCGATGCCCATCTCGTCGGCCGTGCCCTTGCCATCGTCCAGCATGCGCTTGATGGATTCCACCAGGTACCAGATGTTCTCCATCCGCCGCTCCGCCTGTTTCGGTGAGCCGGAATGCAGGTGTAGCCATTCCTCGTATTCAATGTCGGTAAACAGCTGCTTGATCACGGGAATCGGGTCTTCGCTAAGCAGGCGCGCACAGGTGTTGTCTACCCAGTGGGCAAAGCGGCGCAGGCGGTCGAGCCCCTTTTCCGTGACATGGGTTTCAGCACCCATATCGCCCAGGGCGCGGAACAGGCTGACATCGCGGGAGCGGGCGTAATGGCTGAGCTGCTCCAGGGTGCGGGGGCCGATCTCCCGGCGTGGTACGTTGACCACCCGCAGGAAGGCGGCGTTGTCATCCGGGTTCACCAGCAGGCGCAGGTAGGACATGGCGTCCTTGATCTCGTTCTTGGAGAAAAACGACTGGCCGCCGGAGATGCGGTAGGGAATCTGGTAGGCCTGCAGCTTCATCTCCAGCAGGCGTGCCTGATGATTGCCCCGGTAAAGCACGGCGAAATCCCGGAAGGCCTGGCCTTTCTTGAGCTTCTGGTCGAGGATTTCCGTGGCCACACGCTCGGCTTCCGCATCTTCGTTGCGGCAACGGACGATGCGCAATTCATCCCCGATGGTGTGGTCGCTCCACAGGGCTTTCTCGAACACGTGGGGATTGTTGGCGATGACCGTGTTGGCGCAACGCAGGATGCGGGCGGTGGAGCGGTAGTTCTGCTCCAGCTTGACGATCTTCAGGCTCGGGAAGTCTTCCTTCAGTTGCGCCAGGTTCTCCGGCCTGGCGCCGCGCCAGGCGTAGATGGACTGGTCGTCATCGCCTACCACGGTGAAGGCAGCGCGCTCTGCTACCAACAGCTTCACCATTTCATACTGGCAGAGGTTGGTATCCTGGTATTCATCCACCAGCATGTAGCGGATCTTCCGGCGCCATTTCTGCAGCACCTCCGGATTGTCGCGAAACAGTTGCACCGGCAGCAGGATAAGGTCATCGAAATCAACGGCGTTGTAGGCCTTCAGGTATTCGTTGTAATACCGGTAGATAATGGCAATGCGTTGCTCCCGCTCATCCGCGGCCCGGCTCCAGGCGTCCTGGGGGCTGCGCATGGCGTTTTTCCACGACGAGATGGTCATCTGCACGTCGGACAGTTCATCGCCGGCATCCGCACTGGCCTCCCGCATCATCAGATCCTGCAGCAGTGCCTTGGCGTCTTCCGCGTCAAAAATGGAAAAACCGGGATGATAGCCCAGGTGCTCGTGCTCCTCCCGGATCATGTTGAGCCCCAGGTTGTGAAAGGTGGACACAATCAGCCCCCGGGTCAGCTTGCGATCCACCAGCCGCCCGACCCGTTCTTTCATTTCCCGGGCGGCCTTGTTGGTAAAGGTGACTGCGGCAATGTGTCGCCCGGGAATGCCCAGGTGCTCGATCAGGTACGCAACCTTGCGGGTAATCACGCTGGTTTTGCCGCTGCCGGCACCGGCCAGTACCAACATGGGGCCATCCGCGTACCGGACGGCTTCACTCTGTCGGGGGTTGAGCATGTTCACAATATGGGCGCCAAATCGGAATTTGAGGGGTTAACTCGGGAAGCGGTTATTCTACACCAGCCAGACTTCCTGTACCTTGAGGATCTATCAGCTATTCTTGAGGAAACGGAGATGTTTGCTCACCAGCAACGGGACGCTTGTTGATGACCCTGGCAGTAAAATCGTTTAATTCCGGCCATGTGCGCCTGTTGGTACTGACACCCGAGTACTCGGATTTTTTGTGGCTGGGGGCCATGCTGGCAGAAGACAGGGAATTGGAGCCTGATCTGACCTGGTGTCCGGATCTGATTGACTGCGACGACCTGATTCACAACACCCACTTTGATGTCATCCTCTGGGACTGCGTGTTTCATGGTGGTTCCGAAGATGCTTTCCTGCAATACCTGTCTGCGTCCAGTAATGAAAAGCCGGTGCTGGCCATGAGTGCGGAGCCGGCCGCAGAGCGGGCGCCAGGCCTGTATTCCAATGGTGCCGCGGATTACCTGTGTCGCCAGGGGCTCGATCGGTGGGGCCTTTGCCGGGCAGTTCGGTGCCTCTGGTACCGGGAACAGTTGGCCGAGTACTCCCATGGCCAGTTGGGCAGAGAAGTCGCCAGCGGATTTATCAATCGCGATCTGTTTTTCGACCGCCTGCAGCAGGCCTTGTTGCGGGCAGAGCGCGCCAGTCAGCGGCTCGCCCTGCTGCACATCAACCTCGACGATTTTCGCAGTTTCAATGAATCCTTCGGCTACCAGAAAAGCGACCAGATCATGCTCAAACTGGCGGAGCGCCTGCGGCTGAACCTGCGGCGCATGGATTCGCTGATGCGTATTGGTGGCGATGAGTTCGCGATCATTGTCGAGAAAGTGGAAGACTCACTGGATATCACCCAGATTATCCGCAAGATCGTGAACGCGATCGGTGAGCCACTGAGCATCGATGGCCAGAACGTGGTGGTCAGCGCCAGCCTTGGGGTTGCCACCTATCCCGAGGCCGGCGAAAGCCCGGAGAACCTGATGCGCCGGGCCAACCGCGCCATGTTCGAGGCCAAACGCGATCCCGGCACCAGCTACCGTTTTTACGATCGCCAGTTGCACATTACGGCAGGCTACCAGTTACGCCTGGAGGCGGATCTCCGCAATGCCCTGCGGGGCAACGAACTGGAAGTCTACTATCAGCCGCGGATTGACCTGGCGTCCGAGGAAGTTCGCGGTGTGGAATGCCTGTTGCGGTGGAATCATCCGGAGCGGGGGCTGGTGGGCCCGGATGAGTTTATTCCGGTGGCGGAGCGTAGCGGGTTGATCGTACCCATTGGCTACTGGGTAATCGAGCAGGCCTGCAAGCGCCTGCAGGAATCTTCCGAGCTGGGGCATCCCGGGCTGGTATTTGCCGTCAATCTCTCGTTCCGCCAGTTTCATGACCGCAAGATGACGGAAACCATTTTCCGCATTATCTTCAATGCCAATGTGGATACCAGCCTGCTGGAACTGGAACTCACCGAAAGCGCCATGATGCATGACCCGGAATACGCCCAGCGTTGCCTTCGGGAGCTCAACCAGTTGGGTATCAGCTTTGCCCTTGATGACTTCGGTACCGGTTTCTCCTCCCTCAGCAATCTCCAGCATCTGCCCATCTCTCTGGTCAAAATCGACAAGTCCTTCGTACAGGAGCTGGGACATTCGGCGGATGCCGAACACATTATTCGCGCCATCATCAGCCTGGCCCACAGCCTGCAGATCAGTGTGGTCGCAGAGGGCGTGGAAACCGAAGGACAACTGGAATTCCTGCGTCAGCACCACTGTGATGAAATCCAGGGTTACTACTACGCCCGCCCCATGCCCTGGAATGATCTTGTTCAATTCCTGGACAACCGGAGCCGCTCTGCTTGCCTGCAGCAATAAGCCGCTGTACCTTTGCGCTTTGACTCGTAAGCATCAGATGAGGTTGCATGAACAGTATCATCAGGCGCATTGCTGACGAACTGGGTGTTCGTGAACAGCAGGTTAATGCCACCGTGGAAATGCTGGACGGTGGCGCCACCGTCCCCTTTATTGCCCGCTACCGCAAGGAAGTCACCGGTTCGCTGGACGACAGCCAGTTGCGCAACCTGGAAGAACGCCTGCGCTATCTGCGGGAACTGGATGACCGCCGCTCCACCATCCTCAATAGCATTGAGGAGCAGGGCAAGCTGACCGATGAGCTGCGTGCCAGCATCGATGCGGCGGATACCAAGAACCGCCTGGAAGACCTTTATCTTCCCTACAAACCGAAGCGTCGTACCAAGGCCCAGATTGCCCGTGAGGCAGGGTTGGAGCCCCTGGCGGATGCGCTTTATGACGATCCCACCCTGGAGCCCGAGCAGACAGCGGAAGGCTACCTGAACGAAGAAGCCGGTATCACCGACGCCAAGGCCGCTCTCGATGGCGCCCGTTATATCCTCATGGAACGGTTTGCCGAGGACGCGGAGCTGCTGGGTGAGCTGCGTGATTTCATCTGGCAGCAGGGCCAGCTCAAGGTCACCGTGGTGGCCGGCAAGGAGAACGAGGGCGCCAAGTTCCGCGACTACTTCGACCATGTCGAGCCACTGAAAAAAGTGCCTTCCCATCGTGCCCTGGCCATCCTTCGCGGCCGCAACGAAGGGGTGCTGACCTATTCCATTGTGGTGGGCGATGCCGAAGACGACCGCCGACAGCCGCATCCCGCTGAGCAGCGGATTGCCGCTCGCTGGCGCGTTCGAGACAACGGCCGCGCTGCCGACCGCTGGCTGTCGGAAGTGGTGCGCTGGACCTGGCGGGTAAAGCTGTCTACCCAGATTGAAACCGACCTGATGGCCCAGGTGCGGGAAGCGGCGGAAACCGAAGCTATCAACGTGTTTGCCGCCAATCTCAAGGACCTGTTGCTGTTGGCGCCCGCCGGCCAGCGCCCGACCCTGGGGCTGGACCCTGGCCTGCGCACCGGCGTGAAAGTCGCCATTATCGATGGTACCGGCCAGGTGGTGGGGCATGGTGGCATTTTCCCCCATGCGCCGCGCAACCAGTGGGACCAGTCCATTGAGCAACTGGCCAAATGGTGTCGCGAGTACCGCATTGAACTTGTTGCCATCGGCAACGGCACCGCTTCCCGTGAGACCGAAAAGCTGGTGGCGGACCTGTGCAAGCGTTACCCGGAACTGAAACTGGCACGCATTGTGGTCAGTGAGTCCGGCGCTTCCATCTATTCCGCCTCCGAGTTTGCCTCCCGCGAGCTGCCGGACCTGGATGTGACCATCCGTGGCGCGGTGTCGATTGCCCGCCGCCTGCAGGACCCGCTGGCGGAAATGGTCAAGATCGAACCCAAGTCCATCGGTGTCGGGCAGTACCAGCACGATGTCTCACAGGTGCAGCTGGCCCGCAGCCTGGATGCGGTGGTGGAAGACTGTGTTAACGGTGTTGGCGTGGACCTGAATACGGCCTCCATTCCGCTGCTGGCACGGGTGTCGGGCCTGAATCAGAGCATTGCCCAGAACATCGTCGATTTCCGTAACCAGAATGGCGTATTCCGTGATCGCAAGCAGTTGCTTAAAGTGTCGCGGCTGGGGGACCGTACCTTCGAGCAGGCGGCCGGCTTCCTGCGCATTGTCAGTGGCGACAACCCGCTGGACCGTTCGTCGGTTCACCCGGAGGCCTATGGCGTGGTTGAGGCCATTGCCCGCAAGAACAACCGCAAGGTTGAGGGCATTATTGGCGATGCTGCCTTCCTGCGGTCACTGAAACCGCAGGATTACGTCACCGAGCAGTTTGGTCTGCCCACCATAAAGGATATTATTACGGAACTGGAAAAGCCGGGTCGGGACCCGCGCCCGGAATTCCGCTTTGCCAGCTTTGAGGAAGGAGTGGAAACGCTGAACGACCTGAAACCGGGCATGGTGCTGGAAGGGTCTGTCACCAACGTCACCAACTTCGGGGCGTTCGTGGATATCGGCGTTCACCAGGACGGACTTGTGCATATTTCCGCCCTGTCCAATACCTTTGTCAAAGACCCGAGGGAGGTGGTCAAGGCGGGGGATATCGTCAAGGTCAAGGTGATGGACGTGGACATCCCGAGAAAGCGGATTGCGCTTTCCATGCGTATGGATGACCAGCCTGGTGAGAAAGCCGACCATCGTGCCGGTTCCGGTGGTAACCGCAGGGATGGCAGTGGCAAGCCTTCCGCCAGGAACGATCGCCAGAAGGGCGCGGAAAGCCCGCAGAAGGGTGCCATGGCCGGAGCACTGGCACAGGCGCTGGCATCTGCCCGTAAAGACGGCCGTTAACCCGCGCCGTTACACATTATTCTGATGACGGCCGGTGATCCCGGCCGTGATCCCAGCAGGAGTCATTCATGGGTGAATCCCGCCATCAGCTTTTTCAGCAGTTCACTGCCAGTCAGTGGACAGGGTTCAGGAAGGGCGTGGAAAAAGAAGGCCTGCGGGTCGATCGCAACGGCTTTATTGCTCAGACTCCGCATCCACGCTCCCTCGGCTCCGCGCTGACCCATCCACGGGTCACCACGGACTACTCCGAGGCTCTGCTGGAACTGATCACGCCAGTGTTCGACACCACCCGGGGCATGCTTGACTCCCTGCGGGACATACACCGGTTCGTTCAGCATAATCTGGGTGATGAGGTGTTCTGGTCTGCCAGCATGCCTTGTGAGCTGGATGGCGACGCAAGTATTCCCATTGCCGAGTACGGTACCTCCAACATCGGGCGCCTCAAGCACGTTTACCGTCAGGGCCTGGCAGTGCGTTATGGCCGCATGATGCAGAGCATTGCCGGTGCCCATTACAATCTGTCCCTGCCGGACAGCTTCTGGAACCTGTGGCAGCAGGCGGTTGGCAACCAGCAAAGCCTTCAGGATTTCAAATCGGACCAGTACTTCTGGCTGATTCGCAACTTCCGCCGCCGCAGCTGGCTGCTGATGTTACTGTTCGGGGCGTCGCCGGCACTGGATGCCAGCTTTGTGAAGGGGGTGCGTCACGACCTTGCCCGTTTCCGAGACGACACCTGGTACCGCCGGGACGCCACATCCCTGCGCATGGGAGATCTGGGCTATCACAATAATGCCCAGGCCTCGCTGAATATCTGTTTCAACGAACTGAAGACCTACACGGACACCCTTTACCGGGCGATTCACACGCCGTGGCCGCCCTATGAAGAGATCGGCATCCGGCGTGATGGCGAGTTTATCCAGATCAACACCAGCGTGCTGCAGATCGAGAATGAGTACTACAGTGCCGTACGCCCCAAACGTACCACCGAGCGCGAGGAGAAGCCGATTCAGGCCCTGGAATCCCGTGGCGTGGAATACATTGAGGTGCGTTGCCTGGATCTCGACCCGTTCTCCCCGGTCGGGGTCAACGAAAGCCAGGTCGATTTCCTCGATCTGTTCCTGCTGGATTGCCTGCTGTCCGACAGCCCGCGCATTGACGATGACGAGTGTGACCGGCTGGACGACAACTACCAGGATGTGGTGGCCAGGGGCAGGGACCCGAAACTTACCCTGTGTCGTGCCGGTGAGCCGGTCGCTGTCGATGATGCGGCCAGGGCTTTGCTGGACCGACTGGCGCTGCTGGCGGAACAGTTGGACGGCTGGAATGGTGACCAAACCTACCGCCGCGCCCTGGGTGACCAGAGAGCCAAGTTGGAGGATCCGCTTCGGGTTCCCTCGGCAAGGGTGCTGGAAGCCATGGAAAGTTCCGGTATGGGGCACCGCGAGTGGGGGCTGGAGGTGTCCAGGCGCCACCAGCAGACGTTGCGGGACGAAGGCCTGCCGGATGAAGTGATGGCGGCGTTCGAGCAAATGAGCAAGGAGTCTCTTTCGGAACAGGCTGCCATGGAGCAAGGTGATAACCAGCCCTTTGGCGATTTCCTGGAGCAGTACCTGCGTTCCTGACGTGGAAGTTCCGGACCTGTCGCACAGAAATGTAACAAAAGTTTGTCAGGCTCTGCCGGCGCTGTTAATTTCTGTAAACAGAAGGCCACCGTCCGAGGGTGGCCGGGCAGGTAAACGGAGAACCGACATGGCCAGAGACATCAAGCTGGGATGGGATGTGGAGTCCCTGAACAAGGCCTATCGCCAGGGCTACATGGCGGCCTCCATGGGAATGGATCGCAATCGTTGTCCGTACCGCGGTGACGTGGTGATTGCTGCCTGGGAAGCAGGCTGGGAAGACGCCGAACAGGTGGCCAGAGAGGCGCAGCCCGTCGATGACCTGTTCTCCCGCATTGCCTGACTCTCGCCGCACTTCCTCGTGGTTACTTCTGCACCACAAACTCGGTAAATAACACGCCGGTGATGCTTTCGCCGGTTTGTTGCTCTTCCAGTACCGCATTAATTCGACTTGCAGCTTCCTCTCGCAGCGCCTGCTGTCCTTCATTTCCAGATAGCCGGTCAGTATCCGTCTGCTCTCCGAACAGCATCACCAGCTCGTGGCGCAGCCTGGGCATGTGGGCTTCTACCGCCGGGCGCGTGGTTTCCCTGGAAGCCCGTATGGTGACGGCCGCCTTGAGGTAGGTCAGCCTGGTGCCCGGCTCACCCACGTGAGTCACGAAGGGAGGGTCCATTTCAATGTAGTCGGTTATTCCCGGCTCTTCCTCCTGCAGCTCTTCCTGCTCGGCTTCCTCGTCTTCCTGGGCAAAGGTGATGGAGGCCAGGGGCAGGGCCATCAGCAGAGTCAGCAAAAGATGCTTTGGCTTAAGTGTCATAGGCTTGAAGTTCGTATTGGTTTAAGGTTAAGTGGCTGGGCGCCTGCAGGCACCACCGATGCTGGGAGAATAGCAGGGTCGATGCAGGGTTGCAGCATCTGCTGGTCCCGCCACATCGGCGGGACGAACTGTCTGACATGAATGTTGATCAGAGGTACACATTTGACTTCCAGAGCCGTTTTTTTCCTGATATTCCTGCTTTGTGCCGGCCTGCTTGGCGTGGCCTTCTACATGGAACATGTCATGGGGCTGGAGCCTTGCCCGTTGTGCTGGTTGCAGCGGTTCGGATTTATGGCCGCGGGCCTGGTCAGCCTGCTGGCGGCGCTGCACGGCCCCCGGGGATTCGGGATCAGAGTCTATGGTTTTTTTCTGGCGGTGAGTGCCGGGGCCGGTCTTGGGGTAGCGGGGCGTCAGCTCTGGTTGCAGAGCCTGCCTGCTGACCAGGTTCCGGCCTGCGGCCCGTCGGTGGAGTATATGCTTGACGTTCTGCCCTGGATGGAGGTGCTGACCACTGCGCTCAGGGGGACTGGCGATTGCGCCGAAGTGACCTGGCGTTTCCTCGGGCTCAGTATTCCCGGGTGGACCGCCATCTTTTTTACTCTGCTGGTGATCATTGGTCTGATCATGCTGTTCCGGCCCGGGAAAAAGTCTGGCTGGATACAGGGCTGAAACGGTTGCGACGGACCGTCAGCATGGGGTAACTTGAGACTCGACACAACAAGAAGAATCAAACCAGAACCCGGTAACCGGAGATAGACCTCATGTTGGATAATTGCCGTAATGCCAGGGAGCGTTGGGGTGGTGTCAGCGAACTGATCGACCGTTGGCTGAAAGAAAGGCAGGAGTTGCTGGTGCACTATTGCGATTTGTCCGGCACCGCGGATTACTCCCAGACAGACGCATTGCATGCGAAGTTCGTCAGGCTCTGCGAAGTGCTGGTGGATTACGTATCGGCAGGGCACTTCGAGATATACGATCAGTTGGTACAGGAAGCCAGGGAATTCAATGATGGCGGTCTGGAGCTGGCGGCAAGGCTGTATCCGAAGATTGAACAAACGACGGAAACGGCATTGAACTTTAATGATCGTCTCAATGGCCAGTCGCTGACGGAAGCTGAGGTCCGCGAGTTGTTCGAGCAGCTTTCAGAACTGGGGGAAACCCTGGAAAGTCGTTTTGAAATGGAAGATTACCTCATTGAACACCTTCACAATGCCCACGCAGAGAAGGTCATGTCGTCTGCCTGAATGGCACGCTTGATGGCTTCCCCCGGCATCACATGGTGAAGCGGGGGAAGCGCAGGGCAGACGTGATTATTCCGGATTGATTTCCAGCAGTTCCACGTCAAACACCAGGGTCTCGTTTGGCCCGATCCTCTGGTTGCCACCGGGTCCGTAGGCCAGATCCGCCGGAATATAGAGCTTGGCCCTGCTGCCCTCGGACATCAGTTGCAGGCCCTCAGTCCAACCCGGAATAACCTGGTTCAGGCCGAAGGTAACCGGTTCGCCGCGCTCGCGGGAGCTGTCGAACACCTCTCCTGAAATCAGCTCGCCGGTGTAGTGAACCTGGACCCGGTCATCTACACTCGGCTTCTCGCCGTTGCCTTCTTCCAGTATTTCGTACTGCAGGCCAGAATCGGTGGTTTCAACACCATCACGCTCTGCGTTCTCGGCCAGGAATTCTTCCCCTGCCTCACGGTTCTTTTGGGCCAGCTCTTCTGTCTGGGCTGACTCCTGCTCCTGCAACTGGGTCTGGTAGGCCATCAGGGCCTCCTGGATTTCTTCCCGGCTCATGCGCGTCTGCTCTTCATCGCCGGCGTGGCCATGCTGGATGCCCTGCAGGAACTGGTCCATCTGCAGATCTGGCAGATCGTTGCCCATCCGCTCGCCCATCACCAGGCCCATGCCATAGCTGACCTTTTCATCGGTGGATTCCAGTGCGGGATTTTCCGGGGCCGCATCCTGTGGTGAAGAGCAGCCGACCAGGGCGCCGGCAACGGCCAGTGCGATCAGGGTTTTGTTCATTGCCTGTTCCTTCATTGTGGTTACTGTTGAATGATTACGAACGCACAGAAGGTAACGGGTTCTGTCGCCAGATGCCACTGAACATGTGTTAAGGGAGGGGTAACGGCAGCGTTAACTGCCGTTGTTGGCGGTGTTCGGAGATAGCGAGAACGGCGCCCGGTAGGGCGACTGCCAGTCGGTATCCGGGTCGGAGGCTGGTGGTCCCAGGGTTTTGTTGTCTGTCCGTTCTATGGCCAGGGCATTCCATGGACCCTGGGCTGGAGGTTTGTCGGCGTAATGCCAGCTCCCGTCGCTGTCCTGCCACTTGAAAACGATATCCGGTCCCTCAGTGGGCACGGGAGAAGGGACCAGCCCCTCGAACGAGGGAATGTCCACATTTGCTTCTGTTTCTGCAGGCTTGGATGACGTTTCCGCGGGGTCGTTAAGACCAAAGAACATTAACGCAACAAGAACGCCCAGTGCGGGAAACGCCAGCCGGATCAGCCATTTCATCAACATGGCCCGTTATCTCCCTTTGCGAGTATTGACAGTTCTCTGGCGAGTGTGTCCAGCAGTCTGCCGGTCCCGTTATCCATGTTACCCTCCGGTGCTGCAGCAAGAAGGTTATTCCGGGCCAGACTGGCCGTGGGTTCCTCGCTGGAGCCTGTATTTGTGTCTGAAACCAGGGCCTGATAGGCCAGCGCCAGCTCTACCCGCTCTGCTTCAAGTTCGCTGCGGGCTATGCATTCCCTCACCATAGCAGTGTGAGGGTTGGTTTTCGTTATGTATTTTCTCGCAGACCTGAGTGGCCCGGTAACCTGGCTTCGCCAGTCTGTTACCGAGCGACTCTCCCGGCCGGTAAATCTGTAGCCAGAGGACGCAAGCCAGATCGCGCATAGAATCCGGGTAACACTCCAGCCCCGGCTCTGCAGCTCCAGACACATTTCCTGTGCCCGGGGAGATTCCCAGAATCGGCAGGCAAAATGCCATAACGGGTTTTCCGGATCAGCATCCTCAGGTATCTTGCTCCCGCTACTACACGACATGGGGCACCTGCCGGTTCCTTATTAAACGTTCCCTGATACCATTACGTTATGCTAACGATAACCGATCTCAGTTTACAACGGGGTGGCGTCTGGTTGCTAGAAGCCGTCAACCTGACCGTTCAGCCTGGCCAACGGGTGGCGATAGTCGGTGCCAATGGTGCCGGTAAATCCAGTTTGTTCCAGTTATTGCTGGGGCAGCTGTCACCGGAGCAGGGGAGTGTGTCATTACCCGGTGGTTGCCGGATTGCCCACATGGCCCAGGAAGTGGCTGCCTCGTCCCGGAGTGCCCGGGATTTCGTGCTGGATGGCGACCACGACCTGCGGCGGATGGAGGCAGAACTGGCTGCCGCGGAAGAGCGCGGGGATGATCACACCATTGCACGTATTCATGGCGAGCTGGACGTTCACGAGGCCTGGTCCGCGCCGCGCCGGGCGGAATCCCTGCTGCGGGGGCTCGGGTTTTCCGATGCCGACGCCGACCGGCCGGTATCGTCGTTTTCCGGTGGCTGGCGGATACGTCTGAACCTGGCTCAGGCACTGATGCGCCCGTCGGATCTGTTGCTACTGGATGAGCCCACCAACCACCTGGATCTGGATGCATGCCTGTGGCTGGAAAACTGGCTGCGGCGTTACGAGGGCACGCTGCTGTTCATCTCACACGATCGGGACTTTATGGATCGAGTGGCGACACACCTTGTGCACTTTGATCAACGGCAGCTGGAGTTATATACGGGTAATTACTCAGCCTTTGAAACCCAGCGCAGCGAACGTGTTGCCCAACAGCAGGCCGGTTATGAACGCCAGCAAGCGAAGATAGCCGAGATTCAGCGCTTCATTGACCGATTCAGAGCCCAGGCCACCAAAGCACGCCAGGCCCAGAGCCGTGTCAAAGCGCTGGAGCGTATGGAGAGGATTGCTCCCGCCCACGTGGATTCGCCATTCAGTTTCGAGTTCCCGATGGCGGACAAGGTCTCGAATCCGCTGCTGTCTATCCGCAACGGTGCCGCCGGTTACGGCGATACGGCCATTCTGGAGGGGATCAATCTCTCCCTGATGCCCGGCAGCCGAATTGGTCTGCTGGGCCCCAACGGCGCTGGCAAGTCCACGCTGATGGATGCCCTTCGCGGTGAGAGCACGTTGCTACGGGGCGAGCGGACCACCGGGGAGCATCTGGCCATCGGCTATTTTGCCCAGCATCAGTTGGAGTCCCTTGACCTGGATGCCAGCCCCTTTCTGCACCTGCAACGGCTGTCTCCCAGAGCCTCGGAACAAAGCATCCGCAATTTTCTGGGCGGCTTCGACTTCCACGGAGACGGCGCCCTGAGTGCCATCCGCTCGTTTTCCGGTGGGGAAAAGGCGCGGGTAGCCCTGGCCGTCATTGCCTGGCAAAAACCCAACCTGCTGTTGCTGGACGAGCCCACCAACCACCTGGACCTGGAAATGCGCCAGGCCCTGACCATGGCCCTGCAGAACTTCGACGGAGCGATTGTCGTGGTCTCCCACGATCGTCACCTGTTACGTAACACGGTGGATGATTTCTGGCTGGTGAACGATGGCCGGGTGACGGATTACGATGGCGACCTGGAAGATTACGAGCGCTGGCTGGCAGACCGGCGTAAAGATGAAGCAGAAGCGCCCAGGCGCGAGAGCGGAAGTGTTACTGCTGGTTCGGCGACAGCCGCAGACGGTCCCGGTGAGAATGCGGACGACCGCAAGGCCCGCAAACGGGCAGAAGCGGCTATTCGCCAGAAGCTCAGCCCCTATCGCAAGCAGCAGACTGCGCTGGAGAAGGAAATGGACAAGCTGCAGTCGACACTGACGACACTGGAACGAGACCTTTCGGAGCCTGATCTCTATGCCGACCAGGGCAAACAGAAGCTGAAAGAATTGCTGGGTCAGCAGGCCGCCGCCAAGAGCCGTCTTGCCCAGGTAGAGGCAGAGTGGCTTGATATCAGCGAGACGGTGGAAAACCTGGAGGCAGAGCTGACGCCCTAGAAATTCACCTTCAGGCTGAAATCCTGTTTGGCGAGGTAGTCCCGTTCATTCTCGAGGTCGGCGAGGGTAAGAGGGCGGTCATCCAGCCAGCCGGACGGGAATTCCACCGCGAGACCGTTGTTGGAAGGATACAGGCGCAGTTCCGGTGGCTGCTCGTGATTGCGCGGATGTTGGAGCAGTACGGCCAGCCGAACCAATACACACAGGTAACGCAAGCGGGGAATGTCCTCAGGGTCCAGGCCCTCAAAAATGGCGGAAGAGAACTTGCGCCGGTGGCCACGAACCAGGGTTGCCAGGTCACGCTGGAATTGCTGGCTGAAACCGGGAAGATCCGAGTAGCGCAGCAGATAGGCGCCATGCTTGTGGTACTGGCTGTGCGATATGGTCAGGCCGATTTCATGCAGTCGGCAGGCCCAGCGCAATACCTCCTCGTCTGTCGGGGAATTCAGCCCCCAGGTATCTGCTACCTGCCGCCAGGCCGCGATAGCGGTGTCCTCGACGGCGCCGCCGTGCTCCTGATCCACGTGGTAACGCTCCTGCAGGGCCTGTATGGTCCGCACCCGCACGTCTTCATGCTGAATCCTGCCGGCAATATCGTAGAGCAGACCCTCGCGCAGGGCGCCGTCGGCGAAAGTCAGTTCCTTGATCTGCAGCGACTGGAAGGCCCCCATCAGAATCGCGAACCCCGCCGGAAAAATGCTCTGGCGGTCAGTGCGCACACCCAGGTCGCCAAGCTTCTCCACCTTGCCCATGTCCACCAGACGTTTTCTGAGCTCGGTCATGGCTTCGAGGGTGATGGTGCCATCGGTTATCTTCAGGCTGGCCAGCACGCTGGCAATGGCCTTGATCGAACCGGATGACCCTACGGCACTCTGCCATCCCTTGTTGCGGAAGTGCTGGCGGATATTCAGCAACTCCTGTTCTGCGTGGGTGACAGCTTTGTCCATCTGCTTGCGGGTCACCTTGCCATCGGGGAAATACCGGTTGCGGAACGACACGCAGCCCATGTGCAGGCTTTCCAGATCCTGGGGCTCGAAGCGCTCACCGATGATGAACTCGGTGCTGCCGCCACCAATATCAATCACCAGGCGTCGGCCACTGTCATCCGACAGGGTGTGGGACACCCCCAGATAGATCAGACGAGCCTCTTCGCGGCCAGCGATGATCTCCACCGGATAGCCCAGTACCTCCTCCGCCCGGGCCATGAACTCCTGGGTATTACGGGCAACCCGCAGGGCATTGGTGCCCACTACCTGAACCGCTTCCGGAGGCATGCCCTGCAGCCGTTGAGCAAACCTGCTAAGGCAGGCCAGGGCCCGTTGCTGGGCGTCTTCGGTAAGGCGGTTGTACCTGTCCAGGCCGGCTCCAAGCTGAACCTTCTCGCCCATCTTCTCAAGGGTGCGGATTTCACCGTGAACAAGACGGGCAACCACCATGTGGAAACTGTTGGAGCCCATATCAATTGCTGCGAGCAGTTCTGGCGGGGTGGCGGAGGAGTTGGCCGTCACGTGTATTGAATTCCTTCTGCCAGGCCCTGAATAGAGGGAAGGGAACTTGATAAGCCGTACGCGGGAAAGCCCGAAAACGGTTGTGTAATGACCAGTGCAAATGCGATAGCAGGCGGAAACCGCCGGATCTGGTGATTACTATAAGCGATATACCGTGTAACGCAATGGTGCACTGGTGGTCAGTGTAATCCGAAGTACCCGGACAGAAGGAAGCGCTTCACATAAGCGGGACCAATCGCGTAAAGTATTGCATACCATGATCACGGTGAGCGGTTATCAATAGCCAGTGGCAGGACCGCCAGCCACAGTCAATAGCATCTCGCAGGCGGCTAGTGCCGTTGAAAGATGCACGAATCAGGAAACTGCAATGAGCGGAAATATTGTAAACGTAACAGACGCCTCCTTTGAGCAGGACGTACTGCAGTCAGACGTACCTGTACTGGTCGATTACTGGGCAGAATGGTGCGGCCCGTGCAAGATGATTGCACCGGTGCTGGAAGAAATGGCCGAAGAGTACGAAGGCAAGCTGAAAGTCTGCAAACTGAACATCGACGAAAACGAGCAGACACCGCCCAAGTTCAACATCCGCGGTATTCCCACACTGATGCTGTTCAAGAACGGCAACGTGGACGCCACCAAAGTGGGCGCCCTGTCCAAGTCACAACTGGCCGCGTTCCTGGACAGCAATCTCTGATAGCTGCCAACGGCCAAAACCGCCCCTGAGCAAACGCTCACGGGCGGGTTTTTTTGCTATAAACCAGCCCGAAGACTATTCCCAACTCTGAGTACGGTCCAGGTCAGCAGTCTTCTGCTCAACCCAGTGCTCGCTATCGCCGGTAATTTCCTTCTTCCAGAACGGCGCCGACGTCTTCAGAGCGTCCATAATAAACTCACAGGCCGCAAACGCATCCCCACGGTGGGCACTGCACACCCCCACAAACACAATCTGCTCACCCAGCGCCAGATATCCCACCCGGTGAATAACCCGGGCCTCACGCACATCCCAGCGCTCCGAAGCCTCACGAACCAGTCCCTCGATAACCTGCTCTGTCATCCCCGGATAATGCTCCAGAAACAGCCCCGTCACGCCCTTCAGGTCGCCACTGTCGCGAACCAGCCCGGTAAACGTCGCAATGGCTCCGGTCCCGGAACCGCTGTCCCGGAGTGCACGATATTCTTCCGCAGGATCAAAATCCTGTTGCTGGACCCGAATCACATCAGCCTCCTGTTACCGGCGGGAAAAACGCCACCTCATCGCCAGGCTGCAACACCTTGTCCGGCTTCGTCATCACCTGATTGACCGCAATCATCACCGGTTGCGCGCCATCCAGCTGAGTCCAGTTCCCACCCCTTGCGGCAAGGCTGTGCAGCAATCTGCCTGCTGTCAGCCCGGATTCCGCCTCTACCGTAAGCGACGCGGTATCCAGCTCTTCCCGTAGGCGGGCAAAAAACTTCACAGTAATGGTATTGTCCGCAGTCATGGTTATTCCAGCAGCTCCGCAAACGAGTAGTAGCTAATAATATCTCCCTGGCCGATGGTCTGGTTCTCCGGCACCACAGCCAGCCCGTCAGCCCAGCACGCCGAACTCAGCACACCAGAGCTCTGATTAGGGTAGGCCATTATCACCGGGCCGTCATCGCCGAGGCTTTTGCGGGCGCGGACATACTCCCGGCGAATTGAAGGCTTCTCGATCGAAAACCCGGCCGGCATCCGTTCGCCATGAATGGTAACGCCTTCCCGGCCCTGACAGGCGCGAATAAACGGCATGCCCACCACCATAAAGGTGACCAGCACCGCCGCAGGATTGCCGGGCAGGCCCAGAACCGGGGTACCGTCCATCGCGCCGAACGCCAGCGGCTTGCCGGGTTTGCTGGCCATGCGCCACAGGGACAGATCGCCGGACTCCTCCAGCACTGCCCGTACATGATCTTCTTCGCCCACCGAAACGCCGCCGGTGGTGATGATCAGGTCAGACTCTGCGGCCGCCCTTTTGAGCGTGCTGCCGGTCGCCTCCCGGGTGTCTGCCAGGGTTTCACACAGCGATACATCGCAGCCAGCCTTCGCCAGCAGCCCCAGCAGGGTAAACTGGTTGGAATTATAGATCTGACCGGGCGCCAGAGGTTGCCCGGGGGCTACCAGCTCATCACCGGTGTTAAGGATGGCGACTTTCAGTTTCGCGTACACGGTAACTTCGGCCACGCCCATGGATCCCAGCAGGCCCATCTCCTGGGCCCGGATCCTGGTGCCTTTGGCCAGTGCCAGCTCACCCCGGGCCAGGTCCTGCCCCTGGCGGCGGATATTCTGGCCTTCGCTTACCGTTGCGTTGATGGTGATGCCACCATCGGTCACGGTGACCCGCTCCTGCATGACCACCGAGTCTGCGCCTTCAGGGATCTCCGAGCCGGTAAAAATCCGCACCGCGGTGCCGGGCTGAAGCGATCCGGGTGCCTGGCCGGCGGCTACTCGCCCGGAAACCTGCAACACGGCTTCGCTGGAAAGGTCCCCGGCTCGTACGGCGTAACCATCCACCGCGCTATTGTCAGCAGGCGGTACATCCGCCGGAACCGTGTAATCCCGGGCCAGAACCCGGTCCAGGCTGTCTGCCAGATCCACGGTTTGCGTCTGTGCGACCGGGCGGGCGCGGGCGAGGAGATGGTCAATGGCATCGTCAACGGGAATCAGGTCAGAACTTGCCATGGATTATCGCTCCGAGCGCTCGCCAATGACCTGGTTGATGCGGTCGAAAGGCTTGTCCGGCTTACCGAGGGCGAGGGCCGAGAAATTACAGGGGCCATGGCGGCTGTCCAGTTGGGTGTTCAGAATGCCGTTCCAGCCGGTACGGCAGGCGCCGGTAGAGCCGGGCAGGCAGAAAATCACGGTGTGATTAGCCAGTCCGCCAAAAGCGCGGGACTGAATGGTGGACGTGCCGATCTCGCTGGCGGACAGGCGGCGGAATTCCTCGCCAAACCCTTCAATGGCCTTGTCCAGCAATGGCGTGACGGCTTCGGGAGTGCTGTCGCGCTCGTGGAATCCGGTGCCGCCGGTGATGATCGCCACATTGATTTCCGGGTCTGCAATCCACCCTGACATCAGTGCCCGCACCAGGTACACATCGTCTGGCAGGATGCGTCGGGCAACCAGCCTGTGGCCTGCTTCAATGATGCTGTTTTCCAGGAACTGCCCCGAAGAGTCTTCTGCGATGCCACGGCTGTCAGACACGGTCAGCAAGGCGATGTTCAGAGGTTTCAGGTCGCTGGTGGTATCACTGCTCATGGAGTTTCTCCGAAAAATGTGAAGTCATTCTGACAGTATCCTCATCGGGGGTAATGAATGGAAGGGGAGTAACTCTTCAGGGGGAGGGGTGCCGGTGCCCGGAAAACCGGAAATCGGTTCAAAAGTGTGCAACATCACTTGACATTGATACGCAAGGTGGCTGATGATCCTTCTTGCCCGGCGAACGGTTGTTCTTCCTGTCTCTGGCTTCAGTACTACTCCGGACTCCATCTACACCGGTTGCTCCATCTGGCCAGCACCTAGACCAACGTATACCTGACCAATCTGTTCACGGGCGCCCCTGTCATTCCAATGTTCGTTTACTTCCATTCCTGACAATCTAATAACCTATGAATCTTACTGAACTCAAGCAGAATTCCATGCCCGAATTGCTCGATATTGCGCAAGAGATGGGCCTCGATAACCTGGCTCGTTCGCGCAAGCAGGATGTCATCTTCACAATCCTGAAGAAGCACGCAAAAAGCGGCGAAGACATTTACGGCGATGGCGTACTGGAAATACTGCAGGACGGTTTCGGCTTTCTGCGATCCGCCGACGCTTCCTATCTTGCCGGCCCGGACGATATCTACGTTTCACCCAGCCAGATCCGCCGCTTCAACCTGCGGACAGGCGATACCGTTGCCGGCAAGATCCGCCCGCCGAAAGACGGCGAGCGCTACTTTGCCCTGTTGAAGGTCAGCGAGATTAACTTCGACAAGCCGGACAACGCCCGTAACAAGATCCTGTTCGAGAACCTGACACCGCTGTTCCCCGACGAACGCCTGATGCTCGAAGCCGGTAATGGCAGCACGGAGGATCTCTCCTCCCGCGTGCTGGATCTGGTGGCGCCCATCGGCAAGGGTCAGCGTGGCCTGATCGTTTCGCCGCCCAAGGCCGGTAAAACGTTGCTGATGCAGAGCATTGCCCAGTCCATCACCCGCAACAGTCCCGAGTGCCATGTGATGGTGCTGCTGATTGACGAGCGGCCGGAGGAAGTGACCGAGATGCAGCGCACCGTGCGCGGCGAAGTCATCGCCTCCACCTTCGATGAGCCCCCGGCCCGTCACGTTCAGGTTGCCGAGATGGTGATCGAGAAGGCCAAGCGCCTGGTCGAGCACAAGAAAGATGTGGTTATCCTGCTGGACTCCATCACCCGTTTGGCTCGCGCCTACAACACGGTGATTCCGTCCTCCGGCAAGGTACTGACCGGTGGTGTCGACGCCCACGCCCTGGAAAAACCCAAGCGTTTCTTCGGTGCTGCCCGGAACGTGGAAGAGGGCGGAAGCCTGACCATCCTGGCGACGGCGCTGGTAAACACCGGGTCCAAGATGGACGAGGTGATTTATGAGGAGTTCAAGGGAACTGGCAACATGGAGATCCATCTGGATCGCAAGATTGCCGAGAAGCGCACGTATCCGGCGATCAACATCCGCAGTTCCGGTACCCGCCGTGAAGACCTGTTGATGAGTGAAGCGGATATCCAGCGCGTCTGGATTTTGCGCAAGCTGTTGCACTCCATGGACGACGACACTGCGGCCATCGAGTTCCTGCTGGACAAGCTCAAGGAAACCAAGACCAACGCTGAGTTCTTTGACTCGATGAAGCGTCGGTAAGTTTGGTTTTTGGTTTCAGCCCTCTTTGCGCATTTGCTTCTGGGGCTGGTAACGCCGGGAATCGTCTCCCCGGACACGCCGTGAACCCATCCATGGGGGCTCGGCATTGCCATCCATGGCAATGCACGGTCCGGGGAGACGATCCCCGGCGTTACCGATCCAGGGCATTGCGCGCGCTGATCACACCTAATAATCTCTCGCCCTGTTCCCGCACCCAGCCCGACACCAGAGCCAAACCAAAACCACAGAATTCGCGTACAATGCCGGAATCAACCGGAGCAGCCGATGAAATACAACGACCTGAGAGACTTCATAGGCCAGCTTGAGAAGCTGGGTGAGCTGAAACGAATTTCAGTGGAAGTTGATCCCCACCTGGAAATGACCGAAATCTGCGACCGCACGCTGCGGGCAGGTGGTCCTGCGTTGTTGTTCGAGAATCCCAAAGGTTATGACATGCCCGTGCTCGCCAATCTGTTTGGCACGCCTAAGCGCGTGGCCATGGGTATGGGGCAGAATGACGTCACTGCGCTGCGGGAGATCGGCAAGCTGCTGGCTTTTCTGAAAGAACCCGATCCCCCCAAGGGCTTCAAAGACGCCATCGAAAAGCTGCCGCTGTTCCGGCAGGTGATGCGGATGAGTCCCAAGGTGCTTCGCTCCGCGCCCTGTCAGGACGTGGTGATCGAAAAAGATCAGGTGGACCTGTATCAGATACCGGTGCAGCACTGCTGGCCGGGCGACGCCGGACCGTTGGTGACCTGGCCGCTGGTGATTACCCGCGGGCCGAACAAGGAGCGCCAGAACCTGGGCATCTACCGGCAGCAGGTCATCGGTCGTAACCGGCTGATCATGCGCTGGCTCAGCCACCGCGGGGGCGCGCTTGATTTCCAGGAGTTCCAGAAGGCCAATCCGGGCCAACCCTATCCGGTGGCCGTGGCCCTGGGGGCAGACCCGGCGACGATTCTCGGTGCCGTAACACCGGTGCCGGATAGCCTCTCCGAATATGCCTTTGCCGGCCTGCTGCGGGGCGGTCGTACCGAACTGGTGCAGTGTGGCCTCAGCGATCTGCAGGTGCCGGCCAGTGCCGAGATTGTGCTGGAAGGTTTTATCTACCCGGATGATATGGCGCCTGAAGGGCCGTTCGGGGACCACACCGGCTATTACAACGAAGTGGATCAGTTCCCGGTATTCACGGTCGAGCGGATGACTCACCGCAAAGACCCGATTTACCACAGTACCTACACGGGTCGGCCGCCCGATGAGCCGGCGATTCTCGGGGTGGCGCTGAACGAGGTGTTTATCCCCATCCTGCAGAAGCAGTTCCCCGAGATCGTGGATTTCTATCTGCCGCCTGAGGGCTGCTCCTACCGTCTTGCAGTAGTGACCATGAAGAAACAGTACCCCGGCCATGCCAAGCGGGTGATGATGGGTGTATGGTCGTTTCTGCGGCAGTTTATGTACACCAAGTTCGTGATTGTTACCGACGATGACGTGAACGCGCGGGACTGGAAGGACGTGATCTGGGCCATGACCACCCGGATGGACCCGGCCCGGGATACGTTGCTGGTGGAGAATACCCCCATTGACTACCTGGATTTCGCCTCGCCGGTGTCCGGGCTGGGGTCGAAAATGGGGATGGACGCCACCAGCAAGTGGCCGGGAGAAACCGACCGGGAGTGGGGCACGCCCATTACCATGTCCGATGACGTGAAAAAGCGTGTCGATGACATCTGGGACAGCCTGGGGATTGAAGTTTCATCCGACCGCCCCGATTGATATGGCCAGCGAAGCGTTTCGTATTCACCTCTCGCCTGCGCAATTATCGTATACAGCAGTGGCTGACGAGACGCTGCTTGCCGCCGCTGGCCGGGCAGGCATCGCAGTTCCCGCTGCATGTCGCAACGGGGTGTGTGAGCTCTGTGAGGCCCGCCTGGTCGGCGGCGAGGCCCTGAACACACGTAATCAACATACAATTCCGGTCACCGGGCGCCTGATGATGTGCCGTACCCTCGCGCTCAGTGACCTAGAACTGGAGATAGACGCCGTTATGGCAGCCGGAGACAACCAGCCCCGCAAGTTCCAGGCAAAGGTGGTGGACGTCCGTTCCATCAACCACGATGTATACCGTGTGGAACTGCAACTGCCCCGTCGCCGGGAATTGTCGTTCCATGCCGGCCAGTACCTCTCGGTAAACCTGCCCGACACTGACCCCTGCTACTTCTCCATCGCCAGCAGCCCATCGGCAGAGTTGGTTGAGCTCCATATCCAGGCCACCCCGGAATGGGTCTCTGCGCAGAAAGTGATTGATGCGCTTACCTCCGGAGGCGAGGTTACCGTTGAGATGCCACATGGCCGCGCCTGCATTGCGTCAGCTCCGGATAAGCCACTGCTGCTGGTCGCAGCCGGAACCGGCTTCGCCCAGATGAAGAGCCTGGTGGATTACCTGCGGGAAACGGCTTACGACAAGCCGGTAAAGTTCTACTGGGGCGTTCGCCGCCACGAAGACATGTATCTTCGATCCCTCGCCCAGCGATGGCAGGAAGATTGGCCACCGTTTACCTTCCTGCCGGTGGTCGGGGATGACGAAGATAACGAGTGGGGCGGACACCATGATCAGCTGGTGCGCACGGTATTGGCTTCAGGCATGGACTGGAACAACGTGGAAGTCCACGCCAGCGGCTCGCCGACGATGGTTTATACATTGATGGATGCGTTGATTGAAGCCGGGTTGCCGCAGAAGGCGTTTTTCTCTGATGTGTTGGAGTACGCGCCCAGGGATTAGCCGGGTGCGTGCCTGATGCCAGGAAGCCTGCGGGTTAGGGTGGCTGGTCCCGAGGTGGGGTACCTTTTCTTATGGGAAAAGAACTCGCTTCGCTCAGACACCTTTTCCCGCCAGAAAAGGCACCCCACCCCGTGCCCGATCTGACAAGACCATTATCGGGTTTTGCAACGAACCCACGTAGGTCGGATTAGCGAAGCGTAATCCGACACCATATTCGAATATTGCCGCCATTTGTCGGATTACGCTTCGCTAATCCGACCTAAGTGGGTTCTCGGTGACTTCAGGCCTTCGGCATCGGCAAATCCGGCAACCCACTGTCCTTGACCAACCCCTGCATCAACAGCTTCACGCTGTTCTCACCTTCGCCCATATGGGCATTCAGGCGACTCAGTTCGGCCATGGTTTCGCGACTGCGGCGCAAACGAAGGCTGGTTTCAAAATATTCCCGGGCCTTGCCCCAGAGTTCATTTCGCAGGCTCAGGCGACCAAGTGCCAGCAACAGTTCCGCATTATTAGGGCGGTCTTTCAGCCATTGTTCGGCAATCAACAACTGCTCGTCCGGCTTCAGGCCCTTCACCCGTCCATACAGATTGATCAGATCGTCACCCCAGTGATTGCGCAACACTTTCCGCAACAGAGTTTCGGCCTGGGCTTCGTCGCCCAGTTGCGCCAGCAAGCGCGCATATTCGCGGATGGTGTGTTCGTCACGGCGCAGGAAGCCAGGCAGTTCATCCCACAGCCGGGTCAGCGGCTCCAGCGAGGCGGAAGGATCGCCTGACTGGCGCCGGCATTCTTCAGCAGCACGTTGCAGCAGGTTGTGCCAGACCAGTCGCTCCAGGTCGCCCAGTTCTTCGCTGTCCATCAGGTTGCGCTTGCGGATTTCCGGCAGCAGGCGGGAGAGTTCGCGCCAGTCTTCCAGGCGAACGTAGGTGTTTTTCAGCAGTTTGAGCACGAACGGATGATGGGGGGCCTGCTTGCGCAGCCTTAACAATGTCGCCAGGGCCTGCTCCAGGCGGTTTCCCGCCAGTTGCAGCTGGGCCTGGGTGATGCCCACGGCCATGTCAGACCCGGGGGTGCTTTCAAAGGCTTTACGCAGCAGTTCGTCAACGGCTTCGTGATCGCCGGACTCAAACGCGGCCTGGGCGGCGGCCAGATAATTGATGAGCGGCGTATCGGCGTGCTCCGCCGATGAGGTGAGCAGCTTGCGTGCACGGGGCCAGTTGCCTTCCGCCAGGGCCAGCAGGCCCTGGGTGGTGCGGCGACGTGCGCGGCGTTCATTGCTGCGCGCCAGCCAGCCCGCAACCATGCCGGTGCCATGGCGCAGGCGGCGAAACAGGTTGATGGTCATTACCGAGCCCACAACCAGCACTACCAGCAACGCCAGACCGATCCAGAAGTTGGTTTCAACCAGGTAGTTGCCCAGACTGATGCGAATATAGCCGAGGTCGTACTGCAGCCCCATGGCAAGGGCGGTGCCGAGCAACAGGGCTATCAGGATGATCAGCAGAATGCGGATCATGAGGCATCTCCCTGCTCGCCGTTGTTACCGGTTTCCTGCGTGTTTTCCTCGTTGCTTTCACCGTTCTCGTTGCTGTCCAGTCGTCCTGCCAGGCGGGACTTGAGCAGTTCCAGGGAGCGACTGATGTCCGGCAGTTCCGGGTCAACGTTCCTGTCCGACAGCTCCTCCAGGGTTTTGGAGAGGGCGATGATGCGGCTGTTGCTGCTGTCGTACCAGTTGTTGATGGCGTTGCTGGCCTTGGTTAGGGCGCGGGAATACAGCTCCTGGTGGCCGCGCAGCACTGCCAGTTCCGCCTCTTCCAGCATCAACTGGATATTGAGCCGGGCGTAGGCGCTCTGTTCCGGGGAGAGCAGGGGTTTGACCGGCTCATCCATCCTGCGGACCACAACCACCTGTGACAGGGTTTGCTTGACTTCGTGCCACGCTTCGGCCACCAGCCCTGGCTCGGCGCTGGCACTTTCCTGGCTGTTGCTGTCGCTGATAAACCCGGGGGCACGATCGTGGACCAGGGCGCTGTCGGTGAGCTGGTGAATGCTGTCGATCGCCGCTTCCAGCTTCAGGTAGAGCCCGGTGCGGTCGACGTCGGCCAGGCCTTTGAGGGCGAGAATTTCCTTTGCCAATTGCTGGCGTACCGGGTAGACACCAATATCGTCGGACTCGGCAAGAACCTCATCAGCCGATTCCAGCGCCGCCAGTGCGCCACGGATATCCTTTTCAATCATCAGGCGCTGGTTGCCGACCCGCAGCAGGTATTCGGCTTCCGCCAGCAGCCAGTCGGTGCGGGTGCGGTTACCGGCTTCCAGCAGTTCGCGGGCATTATGGTCGATCTGGCGTTGCTGGGTGGCGATGAGTTCGCGCTGTTCCGCCAGTTTTTCTTCCAGCGCCTGCAGGCGCTGGCTCTGTTCACTACCGGTCTGGCCGTACATGCGGTCCAGTTGCTCGGTGTCGCTTTCCAGGCTGGTAATGGATTGCTGCAGTGCCTGGTAATTATTCCACTGCTGCCAGCTCCACAGCGCCAGCGCTATCGCCAGGGCAAGCGCCAGCAGGGTGATGATCCAGAGAGGCCACAGCCGTTGCCGGGTTTGCTGGGGCTTTGCAATCGGGGCGGGCAGTTGTGCTTTTGATTCTGTCACGGGCATCCTTACTTGGTGTTTCCGGAGCCACCGTCCAGGCTGGCAAGTTGCTCGGCAACTGCAGCCACAATTGTGCTATCGGCAAGGCTTCCTGGTATGCACGTTCGCCGCAGGCCGGCCTGACGTGCTTGTTCGGCAATCCGCTCGACGGGGACAACCAGCAAAGTATCTTCAAGATTATGGCCGGTATTTTCACTTAGTGCGATGAGATTGTTCAATGTTTCTCCCGACAGTGTGACGATGGCCTCGGGGGAAAAGTCATTCAGCATCGCTCTCAGTGTGGCTTCATCATAGTCGGGACAATACCGGTGATAAAGTGGCAGCATAGTGACCCGCGCGCCCCGTTGTTCCAGAGTTTGCGGGATCAATTCGCGGCCTTCCTGCCCCCGCACCACCAGAACTTTCTCATGGTCCAGCGTGGCCAGCTCTGGCAACTGTAGCAAATCTTCACTGGTATGGCCGGTTTGCGGCTGTCGGGTATTCAGGCCATGGCTGGCCAGCACCGCTGCGGTTCCTGCCCCGACGCCGTACCAGTTTATGCCTTCAGGGGTTTGCGGCCACCAGGTATCCAGCCATTCCAGCAGCAGGCTGGCGGCATAAGGGCTGACGGCAATCACATGGGAGAATTCATCCAGGTTGAGGATGAGCGTGCGGGTAGCGGGGTCTTCCGGAAGAGGTTTCCGGGTAATCAGCGGCAATACCCGCGCATCGGCGCCGGCATCACGGAAGCTGGCGGCGAGGCGGTCTGCCTCGGGTTGTGGCCGGCAGATAAGGATCCGCCGGCCTTCAAGCAGCGGGGAGTCAGGTCGGGGTGTGGCCATAGATGTCAGCCAGTACCTTGTCTGCGCCCAGGGCGAGCAGGTCTTCTGCCAGCTCGCGGCCCAGGCGTTCGCCTTCGCTTCGGGGGGCGCGGCCTTCCACCCGGAACACCTTGGTGCCATCAACGGCGCCCACCAGGCCTCGCAGCCACAGGGTGTCATCGTCTTCCAGCAGGGCGTAGGCGGCGATAGGCACCTGGCAGCCACCCTGCAGGCGACGGTTCAATGCCCGCTCCGCCTTGACGCGATCCGAGGTGTCCCGGTGATCCAGGGGGTCCAGCATGCTGATCAGCTCGGCATCGTCCAGCCGGCACTCAATACCCAGTGCGCCCTGGCCCACGGCGGGCAGAGAGATGCTGTCCGGCAGGCAATAGCGGATACGCTCCTGGAAGCCCAGGCGTTTGAGCCCGGAGCTGGCCAGTATGATGGCGTTGTAGTCGCCGGCATCCAGCTTCGCCAGACGGGTATTGACGTTGCCGCGCAGGGTGCGGATTTCCAGGTCCGGCCGATAGGCACGAAGCTGGGCCTCACGGCGCAGGCTGGCGGTACCCACGACAGCGCCGTGGGGCAGCGCGTCCACGTTTTCAAAGTCATTGCTGACGAAAGCGTCGGTGGGATCTTCTCGTTCGCAGATAGCCACCAGGCCGAGACCTTCCGGGAACTCCATGGGTACATCCTTCATGGAGTGCACGGCCAGATCCGCCTGACCTGCCAGCATGGCCTCTTCCAGTTCCTTGACAAACAGGCCCTTGCCGCCAATTTTGGCCAGCGGTACGTCCAGGATTTTGTCGCCCTGGGTTTTGATCTTGACCAGCTCAACCTCGATGCTGTCGTTGAGCCGTTCCAGTTCGGATTTGATGAATTCCGCCTGCCACAGCGCCAGGGCGCTGCTACGGGTTGCAATGCGAAGGGTTCGTTTTGACATGTTGCTCGTTGCCGGATCTGAAAAATGGTATGCCAAGGGTACCCTTTGTGGGGCCAATTGTGGAGCCGAATGTCGCGCTCCTGCGTTGACGGAAGGGCTACCCGGGGCGGTGCTCGTTTAACCACTGCCGGACCGAGGCCGTGTGCCTCCGGCTTACGGGCAGTTGGCCGTGATTGTCTGTCAGGTCGATAAAATTCTGACCGTCACCGCGTCTCAGCAGGGCCTGGATAAACCGCACGCCAACCAGGGTGTGGCGGTGAATTCTCAGCAAGTGTTGTGGATAAGTGCTTTCCAGTTCTTTCAGGGTGTAATCGGTCACCGTCTCGCCACGGACATGGTGGATGGTGACGTATTTCTGGTCGGCCTCGCAGTAGAGGATTCCCCGGATATCGACCAGTTCGGTGCCGCGGTGGGTGCGAACCGCAATCTGTTCATCCGTACCTGACTCCTTTGCTGCCAGCGCCTGCAATTGCACCCGGTTGACCCGGCCGGCACGCTTCAATGCCTCTGCCAGGGCCTCGCGACGAACCGGCTTGAGCAGGTAGGCCACTGCATGCACATCGAATGCCTGGATGGCGTAATGGTCATACGCGGTGCAGAAGATAATGGCCGGTGGTGCTTCCAGTGTCGCAATTCGCTCTGCGGCTTCCATACCGTCCATGCCCGGCATGCGGATGTCCAGTAGCAGGATATCGGGTGCCTGCTGCGCGATTTTTGCCAGCACCTCTTCACCGTCACCGGCCTCGCCACACACATCATAGCCTGGCATGGCTTCCACCAGCCTGCGGATGCGTTCCCGGGCCAGGGGCTCGTCATCGGCAATCAGTACACTGCGGCTGTTTACATCGGCCATAGGCGGCTGTTCACTCCTTATCCCGGGTTGGCATTGCCACTCGCCTTCTGCCAGGGCAGACGGACAGTGACGGTATATATATCATTCTGGTGGCTGTGTTTCAGTACCGCTGGCTCGCCGAACAGGGCGTGGAGGCGGGACTGGATGTTGGCCAGCGCCATGCGGTTGCCGTCGTGGCCGCCCTGGTCGGGGGCGGGGCGAGGGTTTTGCACCATCAGATAGACAAATGGCCCCTTACGGTAGCCCTCAACCTTCACGGTGCCCCCGTTCGGCCGGGGCTGGATACCGTGATAGATGGCATTCTCCACCAGAGGCTGCAGGGTCAGGGGTGGAATGGCCTGCTGGTCCAGGCCGTCCTCAATATGCCAGTCCAGTGTCAGCCGGTCTTCCAGGCGTAGCTTTTCGATGGCCAGGTAGCGCCGGCACAGGTCCAGCTCATCAGCCAGGGCGATCAGGCGGTCACCGTTACGGAGGCTGGCGCGGAACAGTTCGGACAGATCGAGTACAGCGTCCTCGGCCCTTTCCGGGTTTACCGATATCAGGCTGGCAATGGTGTTCATGCTGTTGAACAGGAAGTGGGGGTGAATCCTCGCCTGCAGGGCCGTCAGCCGCGCCTGCATTTCCGATTCCCGCTGCTGCTGCCACTGGAACTGCAGGTAGAAGTAACGCAGTACCATCAGCGTGATCAGCAGCGCCAGTAACAGTTTCTTGGCCACGCCCTGCCAGGCTTCCACACCGGGCCGGGGATTCAGCACGCTGTCGGCGAAGAGGCTGAAAGCCAGCACGTCCAGCAACACGATGGCAACAATCACGGCGGTGGCGCGGGGAACGTTCAGCCCTGAGAGCCAGCGCCGCAGCAGGCAGATCAGGGCGGCACTGGTGAGGACGGTCCATTGCACGAACAGCGACAGCAGGCCGAAATAGTTCCAGTCAATCCAGTGACTCTGGGCCTGAACGATGGACAACACCAGCACCAGCAGTTCGCTGGTCACCACCAGCATGAAAACGGCCCGCACCCGGCACAGGTCCGGCACATAGAAATCGGAGTCGCTGACTGGAGCTTCCCTTGCCGGGGTCTCCCTGTTTTGTCGTGCTGCCATTGAACCTGTTCCTGAATCCCTGTTCGTGAATCGGGAGGGCAATCGAGAGGGCAACTGTCGGCTGCAGAATGCTATAATCCCGCGACACTCCATTTACCCATTCCCGCAGAATGATGCCGGGCTGTCAGCAGGAAAGATAGACCATGACGGATCAGAACAAGAGCGCCGAGAAACCCTGGGGCGGTCGTTTTACCGAGCCCACCGATGCCTTCGTGGAACGTTTTACCGCGTCCGTGGGCTTTGACCAGCGCCTGTATCACCACGATATTACCGGTTCCATTGCCCACGCCACCATGCTGGCGGAAGTGGGCGTGCTGACCCTCGAAGAGCGTGACACCATCATCGAAGGTCTGAAAGCCGTCAAGGCAGACATCGAGGCAGGCACGTTCGAATGGTCCGTGAGCCTGGAAGACGTGCACATGAACATCGAAGCGCGGCTGACGGACCGCATCGGAATTACCGGCAAGAAGCTGCATACCGGTCGCAGCCGTAATGACCAGGTGGCCACGGACATCCGCCTGTACCTGCGCGATGAAATCGATGTCATTGCCGAAGAGCTCCGGCGCCTGCAGGCCGGTTTGCTGGACCTGGCCGAGCGTGAGGCGGAGACGATCATGCCCGGGTTCACCCACCTGCAGACCGCCCAGCCGGTTACTTTCGGCCACCATCTTCTGGCCTGGTATGAAATGCTGGTCAGGGACGCCGAGCGCCTGCAGGACTGCCGCAAGCGGGTGAATGTGATGCCCCTGGGTGCCGCCGCACTGGCCGGGACCACTTACCCGATTGACCGCAGCATTACCGCAAACCTGTTGGGCTTTGACCGGCCCAGCGAGAACTCCCTGGACTCCGTCAGCGACCGGGACTTTGCCATCGAATTCTGCAGCTTCGCGGCCCTGCTGATGACGCACTTGTCGAGATTCAGCGAAGAACTGGTGCTGTGGACCTCCGCACAGTTTGATTTCATCGATCTGCCGGACCGTTTCTGCACCGGATCCTCGATCATGCCCCAGAAGAAGAATCCGGACGTGCCAGAGCTGGTGCGCGGCAAGACCGGCCGGGTGAACGGCCATCTGATCAGCCTGCTGACCCTGATGAAGAGCCAGCCGCTGGCCTACAACAAGGACAACCAGGAGGACAAGGAGCCGCTGTTTGACACGGTGGATACCGTGAAGGGTTGTCTCAAAGCCTACGCCGACATGATTCCAGCCATCGAAGCCCGGGCAGACAACATGCGCGTGGCGGCCAAGCGGGGTTTCTCAACCGCCACCGATCTGGCGGACTACCTTGTCAAGAAGGGCGTGGCCTTCCGCGATGCTCACGAGATTGTGGGCAAGGCAGTGGCCTTTGGTGTGGCCGAGGGTCGTGACCTGTCAGAAATGACCACCGACGAGCTGAAGCGTTTCTCCGATGTTATCGGTGAGGACGTGTTCGATGTATTGACCCTGGAAGGGTCGGTGCAGGCACGTGATCACCTCGGCGGTACCGCGCCCAACCAGGTGCGTGCCGCCGTTGCCCGCGCGCGGAAGGCACTCTAGTCAGCGAATTTCAGCCGCCGATTTTCCCCGTGGTCAGGGTGACTTCTGCCGGTGTCAGCTCCTCCAGGGGGCGGGGCCGGTAGAGGCGGAAGCCCTGGCCATAATGGATGCCCAGGGTGCGTACCTTGCGCAAGGTGTCGTCGTTCTCGATAAAGGTGGCCACGGTCATCTTGCCCGAGGCTGCCGCGATCTTGTGCAGTGCTTCCACCATCACCTGTTGCACCGGGTCATCGTTCAGGTGCTGCATGATCTTGTGGTCCAGCTTGATGATATCCACTGGCAGCTTCGCCGCCATGCTGTAGCTCTCAACCGAGGCGCCTGCGCCATCCAGTGCCACCCGGCAACCAATGCGGTGCAGGGTGTCGCAGAGCACGGCGACGTCGTCCGGGTACTGGGTGGCGTGGGCTTCGCGGATTTCCAGGCAAAAGCACTCCGGGGCATAGGGTGAGTCTTTGAGCGCCGCTTCGATAAAGTCCGCAAAGGTGTCGTCGAGCACACTGGCAAGGGACAGATTGAAACCGC
This sequence comes from Marinobacter sp. SS13-12, assembly GCF_030227115.1. Classification (NCBI taxonomy): domain Bacteria; kingdom Pseudomonadati; phylum Pseudomonadota; class Gammaproteobacteria; order Pseudomonadales; family Marinobacteraceae; genus Marinobacter; species Marinobacter sp. SS13-12. Next base: position 130,833 of record NZ_JASSUA010000004.1, on the reverse strand, counting down.
AGTACTTCAGACGTGGCTCCATCAGGCGGTGTTGCTCCAGCCAGGCCAGGGTCTGGCGGATGACCTGGCGGTCGAGGCGTTTGGCGAGATCGAACCGCTCTGCCACTGGCAGGAAGGCATCCGGGGTCAGCGGTGGGCTTTCGGGAGTCTCGCCGGGTATCCGGGTGAGGATTTCAATATGATCACCCCAGGTAACGCTGGCCACTGGTCGCAGTGACTGGAACTCAAGCTGAACGTGCCCGTTATCGAGCGCTTGCCGGAGCCTGTCCAGGACCACATTGGTGGCGCCTTCGTCCATGGACTGTGACATGACCTGGGCGGCATGAATACGGTTGCGCCCGGAGGTTTTTGCGGTGTGACACAGGTCCGCGGCCTGGGTCAGTAATTGTTCCGGGTCGCCTGGCGAATCGTCGTCCATGAACAGCAGGCCACCACTGGCCGTGGTCTGCAGCTGTTTGTCCTGCCAGTGGAAGACAAAGCCGCCAATCAGCTCAAGGATGCTGTCGGCAATCTTGCGGGCACGCGCCTCGGGGCAGTTATCGATCAGCAGTGCGAAGGTGTCGCCCGCCAGTCTTGCCAGTGCATCCCGCTGCCGCACCTTGACGCCCAGGTTGCCGGCCAGTTCGCGCAGATAGCGGTCACAGGTGCCGCTGCCGGCAATCTCATTGAAGTGATCAAAGCCATCCAGGTCGAGGTACAGCAGGCTGTTGCTACCCTCGCGCCTTGATTTCTGCTCCAGAGTACGCTGCAGGCGGGCCAGAAAGGCTTTGCGATTCATCAGGCCCGTCACCGGGTCGTGCTGGATTCGGTACTCGCTGCTGGAGGAGCTCTGCAGCCGGTCGCTGATATCTCGGGCCACGTGCACCGCGCCGATGACTTCGCCCTGCTCGCTGGTCAGCCGCTGGTAATGAATCTCGTAAAGGGGCAGCTCCCGGTGTTGCTGGGCCATGGGCATTTCCACGACAAAACTGTCGCGCTCAAAGGCCCTGGCCCATAGCCGTTCGATCAGTCGCCGTTCGTTGGGGTAGTCCTGTAACAGGCTGTTGAGGTTGTTGCCCCGTTCCGGAATCTGGCCAAAAGTCAGTTCGAACTGGCGACTGAAGGCCTGATTAAAGTGCAGCAGGTTCAGCGCACGGTCCACCGCCACCACCAGATCACTGGTGGCATCGATGGTGGCACCCAGCAACTGTTCCGCCTGTTTGCGCGCCAGGTGCTGGCGTCGTTCGGGGGTCTGGTCAACGAGGGTGCCCCCCAGGCGCTGAATCCGTTCGCCGGTTTTCAGTGCGCGGCCGGTCAGCTTGACCTGGCGTATGTTCTGCCTGGCGGTCAGCAGGTCGAGGGTCAGGGAGAAGGGCTGCCCGCTGCGGATGCATCGCCGGATGCGGGCGCGAATACGGCCCTGACTGGACTGGCAATAGAACAGTGCCTGGTCCGGCGTGATCTCGCTGCCGGGCCGTAACTCCAGTAACTGGTACATGCCATCTGTCCAGGTCATTTCATTGCTGTTGACGTTCAGTTCCCACAGGCCAAGATCACCCGAGGTTTCCATCAGCCGTATCAGGCGGTGGTCAATGGGGGAGTGGTCACGCTGGCTGATACAGGCGCTGGCAGCCTGGTCCGCATCACGGATATCCATGCGCAGGCTGAGACCGGCGGTGAAGAAGAAACCTTCCTTGTGGCGGAAGGTGATCAGTATCGATTCGCCGTTTTCGATACGATGGCGGTGAGCCGGGGCGAACGGATCGTCCTGGCGGGCAGCCAGAATGCATTGTACTTTGTGCCCTTCCAGCTCGCTGGCGTCGTAACCCAGCACCGACTCGGCATGATGGTCGGCAAAGACAATCACGCCCTCATCGTCAATGCGGATCAGGGTTCGGCGCTCGATGCCCGGAGGCGCGTCGGAGCGGTCTCGACGGATAAAGAATTCTTTCACGACACAATAACCTCAGCCAGTCTTGCCGCGGGGTGTTACAAGAAGTGTTATAAAGTAGTCCCGCTTTTATTTTTTTGCCGGTTTTGCCACGATGCGTTCATCATACTGATAATGACATCGGAAAGAACCTCTCCCGCGGAGTCGCCGTGACCGTCCATACCGCTCCTATTGCCCTGGATTTTGACGAGGGTATCGACCGAAAAACGCTGCGCCGGCTGCGGGACCGTTTCATGGTCGTGAATCAGCATCGCTGGGAACGCGCCCGCTCGGCACTGACCTATCGCCAGCAGGTAGCCCTGGAAGTACTGCCGCTGGTGTTTCACCTCAACCATCCTGCGCTTCCCGGTTACCTCGACAGCGACTGCCCCTATGGACTGAGCCACTACCGGCCCACGGAGTCTACGTTGAACGCTGCCAGGCGACTTGCGCGGACCTTCTCGATCAAGGACGAAGGGCGACGGAAGCCGGACCTGGAGGCCCTGTTCCTGATGGGCAGCCCCGGTACACTGGGGCACTCGGTGGCAAGCGACCTGGATATCTGGTTGTGTCATCGCGCGGACCTGCCCGAACGCGGGGTGCGTTGTCTCGAGCGTAAGGCAGAGAGCCTTGCGGCCTGGGCGTCAACGCTGGGTGTGGAGCTTCATGTGTTTGTTTTCTCCGCCGCAGACTGGCGGGCCGGGCGCCAGCGCGCCGAGGTCACTGGCGAAAACTGCGGCAGTGCGCAGCATTATCTTCTGCTGGACGAGTTCTATCGCACCAGCATACACCTGGGTGGCTGCTACCCGTTGTGGTGGCTGGTTCCGGTTGAAGACGAAGGCCGTTATGACGAATGTGCCCGGCAGTTGATTGACTGTCGCTTTATCCGTGGCGATGAGTACATTGATTTCGGACCGGCGCTGTCGATACCGCAGGAAGAATTTCTCGGTGCCGGTGTCTGGCAGTTGTACAAGGGCATTGATGCGCCCTGGAAGTCCATTCTCAAGTTGCTGCTGATCGAGTGTTATGCCCGGGGGGAGCACCAGCCGCTGTTGTCGCGGGTGTTCAAGGCGGCGATCTATGCCGGACAAACCGATCCTGACCGGCTTGACCCCTATGTATTGCTTTACGAGCGCCTGGAGCAGTGGCTGCTGGAAGAAGAGGCCCCTGAGCGCCTGGCGCTGGTGCGGCAGAGCCTCTACCTGAAAGCCGGGCTGCCGCTGACCCGCTCTGCCCAGTTGGTCTCCGGTTGGCGAACCGGCCTGCTTCAGTCACTGGTTGACAACTGGGGCTGGTCCGCCGCGGAAATCGAGAATCTGGATAACCGGGTCCGCTGGCGCGCTGAAGACGTTGTGACCTTGCGCAGGGCCGTGGTGGCGGAGCTCACCCACAGCTACCGCCTGCTGTCCCGACTGGCCCGGGATCATGGCACTCGTGCCGCCATCAGCAGTAACGATATGAACCTGTTGGGGCGAAAGCTCTATGCCGCGTTCCAGCGCAAGGCCGGCAAGATTGAGCAGATCAATCCCGGGCTGGCGCCCTCCCTGGCGGAAGAGAATCTGGCCTTCCATCATCAGTCAGAGCAGGGTGGGGCAGCCGGTTATGACGGCTGGCTGTTATACCGGGATCTTGAAGATCCTTCCGATGCGTTCTGGCAACCGGTGATTCGCCGTTCCGGAAACCTGACCGAACTGATGGTCTGGTGCTACTGCAATGGCCTGTTGAGTCGATCTACCCGTCTCAATGTGCGTGGCGGCACCAGTACGGCGTCGGTGGCGGAGTTGCGGGAAATGCTGGACGCCCTGGGTTCGTTTCTGCCGTTTCCTGTCGAACCGGCCGCCCGGGAGGCCCTGTCCCGGGGTGTGCATCCGTTACGGAGTTTGCTGTTCGTCAATGTGGGGCTGGATCCACAGGCCCACCTGACCGAACGGGGACTGCACAAACTCAGCGCCCGGCACGATTCGCTGGGCTTCAGCGGTGGCCGGGAAAACCTGGTGAACACCATTGACCAGGTTACTTTCAACAGCTGGCACGAGGTCAGTCTGCAACATTATGCGGCCGGCGACACCCTGATCCAGTGCCTGAAAAATGTACTGGCTTCGGTTGCAGGCGCACCGGAGCGCCTGCCGGAAATCATGGTTCACAGCCACAACAAAGGGCACGGTGCCACCATCGCCCGCCGGGTGAAGGAGCTCTTCACCGACGTCATGCGCCACTTCTTTGCCGGTGGATTGGGGCCTCATCCGCTGCGCTATGTCATCGAGATGGACCGGCGGTTTTTTGTGCTGCGGTTCAATGGGACCGAGCCCGGGTTTGTGGCCCTGGACAGCACCGGAGCCCTGATGGACTACCTGGCCAAGCCCCAGCAATCCTATGTTCCGGTGGTGTTTGACCGCCATGCCCTGCTGACAGACCTGCCGTTGCGAACGGTCTGCCATGCCAGCGAGTCAGGCAATATCCAGGTGTTTTACCGCTTGAGTGGTGACAAGGCCCGTGTCTGGGTGGTGGATGAGCTGGGGTCTGTTTTTTCCTGGCAGCAGGGGTATGTCAATCGTCGCTATCTGTTGGTGCCGTTGCTGCGATTCCTGGAGAATCTGACTGAGCGGCGGCAGTTAAGGCAGCTCGAGACAGTGGCGGATATCGGCGGCACCCAATGCTATGAAATGGCACTTCGGGACGGCCAGTGGCATGCCGAGCGGCGTCCCGATGCAGACAGCAACGTACCGCTGCCCGGGCTTGAGGTGCAGGCGATCGGTATTCAGGAAGGGGATTCCAGGGTTCGTTTTGACATTTTCTGTGGCGATCAGGAGTTCACCGTGCAGGAATATGGCAATCAGCTGATTCCGGCGGTGGCCCACTATATTCGCTCCCTCCGTCACAGCCCGGAGCGGTATCCGGTGTATCTTACCGATATTCACCTGCCCCATGACCTGGACCCCCAGGTCTATCAGCAGGACATTCAGACCATTCAGTACCTGTATTACCGGTCAGAGCTGGAAAATGCCCTGAATCAGCACCTTTAACGCCACTCATTCAGTACCTCTGGCATCTCGCCGGGCACGGCCCCACTCAGGTATACTTCGCCCATACAGAAAACAGGGGCAGTTACCCATGAAACCAGGACAGACAATCATCTTCCTGCTGGTTATGGCCGGGTTTGTTGCGGGCTGTGGTCAGAAAGGGCCGTTGTACCGGGACGTACCTTCCGATAACAACACGGCTGCCGAGCAGGCCAGCGACAGCGAACAGAGCCGTAGCGATGACACCGGTGACCGCTAGGGCCGGCCGGCTGCCCCATCAACAGACTCAGGATATCCATGGATCACTTTAACTACCGCAATGGCGAGCTGTACGCCGAAGACGTACCGGTGGCTACCATTGCCGATCGCTTCGGGACGCCCGCTTATGTGTATTCCCGTGCGACTCTGGAACGTCATTATCACGCTTATGATGATGCCCTGGCAGGCCGCCCCCACCTGGTCTGTTATGCCGTCAAGGCCAATAGCAACCTGGCTGTGCTGAATGTGCTGGCGCGGCTTGGTGCGGGCTTCGATATCGTCTCTGCCGGAGAACTGGAGCGGGTGATTCGCGCCGGTGGCGATCCTGCAAAAACCGTTTTCTCAGGGGTGGGCAAGCAGCGCTGGGAAATGCGGCAGGCGCTTGAGGCCGGAGTTCGCTGTTTCAATGTGGAATCCGACACCGAGCTGGACCGGCTCAACGAAGTGGCGGGTGAGCTTGGCGTCAGGGCTCCGGTGTCCCTGCGGGTGAATCCCGATGTGGACGCAGGGACTCATCCCTACATTTCCACGGGCCTGAAAGAAAACAAGTTCGGGATCGATATCGCTGAAGCACCTGCGGTCTATGAGCGCGCCGCCACCATGCCCAACCTCGACATACAGGGCGTGGATTGCCATATCGGTTCCCAGCTGACGTCGGTAACACCGTTCCTGGATGCTCTGGACCGGGTGCTGGTGCTGATCGAGACCCTGGCGCAAAAGAACATCGTTATCCGCCATCTGGACATGGGCGGCGGCCTGGGTGTTACCTACGACCGGGAGCAACCACCACAGCCGTCGGACTATGTCACGGCGCTGTCGGAACGTCTCGGCACGCGGAAACTGGAACTGATCATGGAGCCGGGCCGCTCCATCGCGGCCAACGCCGGTATCCTGTTGACGCGGGTGGAATTCCTCAAGTGCACCGAGCATCGCAATTTTGCCATTATTGATGCGGCGATGAACGACCTGATCCGGCCTGCCCTCTATAGCGCCTGGCAGTCGATCATACCGGTGACGCCCCGCACAGACGGCGAGGAAAAAGCCTGGGACCTGGTGGGGCCGGTGTGTGAAACCGGGGATTTTCTGGGCAAGGATCGCAAACTACGACTTCAGGCCGGGGATCTGCTGGCGGTCCGCTCCGCTGGCGCCTATGGTTTTGTCATGAGCTCCAACTACAACACCCGCAATCGCCCTCCGGAACTGATGGTGGATGGCGACCAGGTGCACGTGGTGCGCCGCCGGGAAACCCTGGAAGAGCAGCTTGGTCCTGAAAGCTGTTTGCCGGAATGAATGAGGATGATGCTATGAATCAGCCTCGACGCGGGCAGGGCCCAATGCTCAATTTTACCAAGATGCACGGTCTGGGGAACGACTTCATGGTGGTGGATGCCATCAGCCAGCCGTTCCGCCTGCGCCCGGAAACGATTCGCGAGCTTGCCGACCGGCACTTTGGCATCGGCTTCGACCAGCTGTTGGTGGTTGAACCCCCGGGTCTGCCGGATGTGGACTTTCGTTACCGGATCTTCAACAGCGACGGTTCGGAAGTGGAACAATGCGGCAATGGCGCCCGCTGTTTTGCCCGTTTTGTCCGCGATCAGCGCCTGACCAACAAGAAGGTGATCCGGGTGCAGACCGCCAAGGGCGTGATTGAACTCAGGGTCGGCCGTGGCGGTATGGTGACAGTGGACATGGGCGTGCCGGAGCTGAATCCCCCGGCCATTCCTTTTGCCGCCGACCGTCGCAAGGATGTCTATACGGTGGAAGTGGGTGGTGAAACCGTGGAGCTCAGCGCCGTATCCATGGGCAATCCCCATGGGGTGCTGGTGGTGGATGATGTGGACACTGCGCCGGTGGGTGAACTCGGCCCCCGGCTGGAGAACCATCCCCGGTTTCCCGCGCGGGCCAATATCGGTTTTCTGCAGATTGTAGATCGCACTCACGCCCGGCTGCGGGTATTCGAGCGCGGTTCCGGTGAAACCATGGCTTGTGGCAGCGGTGCCTGTGCGGCTGTTGTTGCGGGTTGTTTGCGCGGCCTGCTGGACAACCGGGTGGATGTAGAGCTGAAAGGCGGCCACCTCGTCATTGAATGGCAGGGTGAAGGGTCCCCTGTTATGATGGAGGGCCCCACGTCCAGCGTGTTCGAAGGTCAGCTTCGCCTGCCGGGAGACCAGCCCCCTCGACGTCGCAGAAGTGCGCGGCAGGGCGATACAAGGCCGGGGCATCAACGGCAGCAGAATCGCCATCGCCAGCCAGTTACATCAAAGCCCTGACTATCAGGAGAGCAGCATGACAGACCAAACGGCCCACAAGAAGGCCGGAGAGCTCAGCCCGGAAGCGGTCGCAGACTATCTGCGGGACAACCCCGACTTCTTTGTTGAACAGGACGAACTCCTGCGGAGCCTGACACTGCCCCATGACAGCGGCCGTGCGATATCGCTGGTGGAGCGTCAGGTGCACCTGTTCCGTGAGCAGCGCGATACCCTCCGCCGCGAGCTGGTCGAGCTGGTCTCCATTGCCCGTCATAACGACCGGCTGTTCGAGAAAAGCAAACGGCTGTTGATGCAGGTAATCGAGGCCCGCAACCTGAATGACATGGCGGCGGCGATTGATGACAGTATTCGTGGCGACTTCGGCCTGGATGCGGCGTCAGTCATTCTGTTCACCGATTCCGAGCTACCAACAGCTGCGCAGGGTGCCCTGCATGTGGTCGCGCCGGAAGTGGCAAAAGCCCGGCTGGGTGGCCTTCTGGAGGGTGATCGCGCGGTGTGTGGCCAGTTCCGTGAAAGTGAGCGCAGTTTCCTGTTTCCTGACCGGGAAGAGCCGATTGCTTCAGTGGCGCTGGTGCCTCTAAGAACTGACGAACTGGTTGGGGTGTTCGCGGTTGGCAGCTGTGAAACCGGGTATTTCGACCAGAGCATGGGTTCACTGTTCCTGACCTATATCAGCGATACTCTCAGCCGGCTACTGCCACCCATCCTGCAGCGACATACCGCTGCGGTACCGGTGACTGACGTGGTGGCGGAGTCTCGCTGAGTATGACGGTCGCTGTTGGTGAGAGGGCCCCGGTTGCGGCGCTCTCGGAGCCGCTGGAAGGTTTCTTGCGTTACCTGGCATCGGAGAAACGGCACTCACCACGCACCTGCAGCAGTTACTGTGACGACCTCAAACGTTTCCTCGCCTGGGTAGAACAACAGCCATCCCCCGCCTGGCGGGCTGTGACAAGCCATGAGCTGCGGCGCTACGTCGCCCAGTTGAGCCGGGAAGGGCTCGGGGGGCGCAGTATCGCCCGTCACCTGTCCGCGATACGGCGCTTTTACGAATACCTGCTGCGGGAACACCTGGCCACTGATAATCCGGCCCTGGATATCCGCGCCCCGAAGGCGGGGCGTCGTCTGCCCAAGGTGGCGGACGTTGACCAGCTTAACCATCTGCTCGATGCCACCCCTGACGACCCGCTGGAAATTCGTGACCTGAGCATGTTTGAACTGATGTATTCATCCGGCCTGCGGTTGTCCGAGCTGGCCGGTCTGAACCTGCACTCGGTGGACCCTCGTGGCGGAGAAGTCCGGGTGCTGGGCAAAGGCAGCAAGGAACGCATCCTCCCCGTGGGACGCAAGGCGCTTGACGCGCTTGCCCGCTGGCTCGAAGTGCGGAAGGCCATAGCACCTGACGATGAGAGCGCCCTGTATGTAAGCCGGCGTGGAGACAGGCTGAGCACCCGCAGTATCCAGTCCCGGTTGAGCCGGTGGGGCCTGGCGAAAGGGGCGGACCAGCGTTTGCACCCTCATCTTTTACGGCACTCCTTTGCCAGTCATATGCTGGAATCCAGTGGTGACTTGCGGGCGGTGCAGGAGTTGCTGGGCCATGCCGACATAGCAACGACACAGGTCTATACCCATCTCGATTTCCAGCACCTGGCAAAGGTTTACGACCAGAGCCATCCCCGCGCCCGCCGTGGCCTGAAGAAAGGCAGGGAGAGCTAGATGTCATCGGATTCACCCTGGAAGGAAAAGTATCTGAGGGCGCTTGAACAATCGGAAGAGCGCGAGTTGCAGTGGGAGAGTGAAAGAAATCAGCTGCAGCGAATGCTGGTTCGTACCAGCCTGGCCTCCGAGGGACAGAATCCGGAGCTGGACCGTTTGCTTGCAGGTTTGCGCAGCGAATTGCGTAAAACATCTCCCGATTCCGGGAGCTGGCACAAGCTGCAGGACCGGATCGATCGCCAGGTATCCGAACTCGACGACCAGAAGGCCGAATCTGCCCGCCGGACCAGGACGACCCTTGAACACTTGTTGTCCGGGCTTCGCTCCAGTTCCCTGTTTGCGGGCAGCAAGGATCAACTGAAGGATCTGGAAAAACGGCTCCATAAACCGGAAACGCTGCAATTGTACTTTGCCGACTGGTTGTCGGACTTTGGTGTCGTTCTGGAGAAGGCACTGGCGGGCGGGCTGGCGGAAACCGGAGAGCAGGCGGCCAGGCCCGGCGTGTTGGGCCGGCTGTTCGGTTCCCGGGATTCCCGGCCGACGACAACGGAAGGGGGCGCCGATAGTGAGTCTGACAAACCATGCCGGGACGAATCGGAGCTGGACCAGGGTGGCGTGGAAGAGGCCAATCAGCGCCTGAGAATTGCCCGGCGGGTTGGCGAGTTGCTCGGGCACATGCTGGGTCAGGTAGCCCTGGAGCCGGCCTCCGAAGCCAGGGCCAAGCGGCTTCAGGAGTCACTGCTTAACAGTGACAACTGGGATGAATTACGTGAGGGCCTCAACGGTGTCGCGGAGCTGGTGATTGCTGCCGTTACCCGTAGCCAGAGGGAGTTTGAAGCCTTTCTTCGGCGGCTGGATGAGCGGCTGGAGTCATTGCGGCAGTGTTTTTCCGACCAGACCACTGCGCAGACCGGGCGCCTCAATGCCTCCGAAGCGCTGGATCGTGAAATCCGGGATGAACTGCAGACACTTGGCGAACAGGTGGAGTCCAGTGCCGATTTTGACCAGTTGAAGGCGTCAGTGGGGCAGCATCTGGAGTCGATCAGTGGCGCTGTTGAACGCTTCCGCACTCAGGAGACCGAACGTGAGAAGAACCTGTCACAACAGCTGGAATTGATGCACGAAAAACTCGCGGCGGTTGAAACGCACTCGGAGCAGGTGCGGGAAGAGCTGGCAGAAGAACGTCAGAAGGCGTTGAGAGACGTCCTCACCCAGTTGCCCAACCGGGAGGCCTGGCAGGAGCGCCTTGCCTTTGAGTACCAACGCTGGCAACGATACCGTCACCCCCTGACAGTCGGTGTGCTCGATATTGATTACTTCAAGCGGGTCAACGATTCCTACGGCCACAAGGCTGGTGACCGGGTCCTTCAACTGGTGGCCAAGGCCCTGAGTGACCGGCTGCGAACAACGGATTTCATTGCCCGGTTTGGTGGCGAGGAATTTGTGGTTCTGATGCCGGAGACGCCACCGGATATCGCCAGTTCGGTCCTCGACGGCATGCGCAAGCACATCGCGGCATTGCCGTTCCATTTCCGGGGTGACCCTGTGTCTGTCACCTTTTCCGCCGGGCTTGCGGAATTTGTTGAAGGAGATGACGAGGATGACGTTTTTGATCGCGCAGACAAAGCACTTTATCTGGCCAAGGACTCGGGGCGCGACAAGGTGGTCATCAGTGACGCATCAGCGCATCCAGTTCATCAATAATTTCCGCCCAGTCGGAGTCGTCTTCCAGGCCTTCTTCAAGGAATTGGGACTGGCTTTCGGACCAGAAGGGCGCATCCTGCAGCGCAATCTCGGAAGGAAGGGGTGAGTGTTTCGCAATGAAATCCTCGATGCTCTGTTTGTCAGCGGGCATACCAAGCTGCTCAAAAAGGGCGCTGAACGTGTGGTTGCTGGTGTCCATCGGAATGGTTCTCCCCGGGGTGGTCCCCGTTTTGTCGATGACTGCGGGTCTGCTTACGATAAAGCGGGTAAGCCGCTGAATGCAATCAGAAGAATTTACGGGTATGGTTCCCTGAACTGTAGCCAAACCGGTGAGGATATCCAGTGAGGGGCGCCTTTTATTTTCTGTTGCTAGTCAGTTGCCTTCTGGTTTCCGGTATGTCCGCCGCAGAGCCACCCCAGCCCTCACCGGCGCCGGTTCTGGGCAAGGAAGACCTGCAGTGGCTGCAGCAACGTGACGCCTTCCGCATTGGTGTCCGTGCCGCCCAGGTGCCTTTGGCGTTCGACACCGGGGAGGGGGAGCTGGCCGGCATATTCATCGACTACCTCAACCGGCTATCGGACAAATTGAAGGTGCCCGTTGAACCGGTTGCAGGCGACGAGGCGCAGCTGGAGGAATGGCTCAGGGACGGCACGCTGGATGCCAGGCTGACCACCCGCCTGGCCCGACAACCGGCGCCGTCTGATGTTGCCGTAACGTCGCCACTGATGAGTCTGACCTATGGCATTTTTGTCCACTCCGGGGATGCCGGCATCCGCAAGCTGGCTGACCTTGAAGGCGCACGCATTGCACTGATTACCAACGACTCCAATCAGTTTGCGTTGCTGGATCCAGTTGACCGTCTCTCCCCGGTACCCGTAGCCAGTATCAGTGAAGCGGTCAGTATGCTTCTGTCCGGCCAGGCTGATGCCTTCCTCGGGCCGGTTCCGGTGGTTTCCGATTACCTCCAGTCCGCCATGGTGAACGGAGTGGGGATGGCCACGCTGCTGAATCATCAGTCCGTGGACGCGGTACTTGAAGTCAAAGCGGGCGAAGACCAGATTTACCGGGTTCTCAACCAGGCCGTTCTCGCCATTGACCACAATGAGCATCGGACCATTCGCCAGTCCTGGCTGCAAACGGAGATACCCGAGCAGGATCCAACCGCCATCTCACTGTCTGCCAGCGAAAGTGAATTCCTCAAGCGTCATTCCGATCTGAAACTGGCCTTCCGGCCAGACTGGCCGCCGTTCGAGTTCACCCAGGATGGTCAGCCCACCGGGCTGGTGCCGGACCTGGTTACTCGCCTGGAAGAAAAGCTCAATATCCGTTTCAGTCGCGAAGTGATGACCGACAGTGCCAATGCCGAAGCGGCTCTGCGTTCCGGGGATGTGGACATCCTGCCGGCACTGTCCCGAACGCCCAGGGTGGAGGAGGAATTCCTTTTCAGCCGTGCCTATCTGACGGTGCCCATTGCCCTGGCGATCCGCGATGACGGGCGTTTTATTGGTGAGCTGCAGCAGCTCAGGGATGAAAAAGTAGGTGTGGTCAGTCGCCAGGCCGGGCATGATTACCTGCTGATCAACCATCCCAATCTCGACCTCTATCCGGTAACGTCCATTGAGGAAGGGCTGCTGGCATTGTCCAATGGTGACCTTGATGTGATGGTGACGCACATCCCGGCAGTGAGCTACACGGTGGCCAGGCTGGGGCTTTCAAATCTGCGGATTACCAGCATTACACCTTACCAGTACGAGCTGCGGTTCGCCGTCGACAAGGACCGGCCGGAACTGCAGCGCATCCTGAACAAGGCACTGGGCAGCCTGGATGCTGCTGAAACCGAGTCTATCTACAACCGCTGGATTCACCTGGATATCGAGCAGGAAACGGATTACACCGTGGTGCGCCGGATTGTGCTGATTGCCATCGTGGTAGTGCTGATTTTCCTGTACTGGAACCGCAAGCTGTCGCGGGAGGTGGACGAAAGAATCCGCTCGGAAAATGCCTTGCGCAGAAGTGAAGACGAGTTGCGGGCGGCGAAACTGGAAGCAGAGCGCCTGGCGCGGGAGGCAGAGGCAGCCAGCCTGACCAAGAGCGAATTCCTCGCCAATATGTCCCACGAAATCCGCACCCCGATGAATGCGGTCATCGGCTACAGCGATCTGCTCAGCAACACGGTGACGGACCCCCAGCAAAGAAATTACCTGGATGCCATTCGTGCCGGCAGTCGCAGCTTGCTGATGCTGATCAACGATATCCTTGATCTTTCCCGCATCGAGGCGGGGAAAATGCGGCTGGACTATTCGGCGGTGTCCGTGCGCCGCCTGCTGAGTGACGTACGGCATATATTTGATCTGAGAGCGACCGAGCAGGGGATATCACTTGAGGTCAGTGTTGATTCCAGAATGCCGGCGGCGATGATGCTGGATGAAACCCGGCTGCGTCAGGTGCTGTTCAATCTTGTGGGTAACGCGATCAAATTTACCCATGAGGGCGGTGTGACCGTTCGTGCCACTGCCACACCCCACAAATCTGCGGGTGGCGAGCCCCCCGGGGATGGCGACACCGACAAGCGCAGATGGTATCGCCTGATGGTAACGGTTGCGGACACCGGTATCGGTATTCCCCCGGGTCAACAGGAGCAGATCTTCGAAGCCTTTGAACAACAGGAAGGACAGAACAGCCGGCGTTACGGGGGCACCGGCCTGGGCCTGGCTATCAGCCGCAAGCTGGTACGAATGATGGGGGGCGAGCTGAAGGTTGAAAGTGAGCCGGGGGCAGGCTCCACCTTTACTGTCAGCCTGCCCCGGGTCGCAGTGACAGAGGAGCAGGCCGAGGAGGAGGGCACGCCGGAGGAGTCAGAGCGTTTGCTGGCCCAGACCCTGAGCATGCAGGAGCGTGGCTGGCTGCGGGAGCAGCTGGCCAGGGATTTCGGGAACGAATGGGAAACCGTACGGGAAAGCGGCGACCCGGAACAGATGACGGACTTTGCCTTGCGCTTGCTGGAATGGGGCAAGCGCTTCCGGTCGCCCTCTGTCACCCGTTACGGTGAGAAACTGCTGGCGGATGTTGAGGCTTTCAATCTGGACTCGGTGAACAGTGCGCTGGATGCATTTCCGCGCCTGCTGGGCCGGGATCAGTAGGGTCGCCTCAGAGACAGTCGTACTGGGACTGTCGGTCAAAGGCGACGGCGACCATGTCGTAACCGGAATTGGACAGGGACCGAATCAGTTCCCGGTCTTTCAGAAGCGCCATGCAGACCTTGTGGACACTGGCCTGTAACTGGTCGCTGGCAGGATCGGACTTGAAGCGGAAGTCCACCACCAGGTACTTGCGTTCAATGTGGGATGTCGTGGGTATATCCTCCCTCTCGATACTCTCATAGCCGATGTAGGTGGCCTGCTGGTCCGGAAAAATCCCGCTCAGCAGAAGGTCCAGATTGCTAGCCGCTGCGGGCTGCAAGGACATGGCCAGCAACAGAGCAAAGACGCCAGTGATGCATCTGATGGGCATGGAGTCACTCCTGTGATGTGAGTCCGTGGAGGTTTGTAAACATATGTAACATTTAGTTACTTATCATTATTGCAGAGTCCAGGCAGTTTTGCCTGATTGTTGCACACATTTTTCAATTGTTTGCAGTTTGCCCAAACACTGGACAGATAGCTGCAAGTTTCCGCAGCCCGCCAGGATCAACTATTATGATGAAAAACAGATGCAGTAAGAGGCAGGATCATGTTCCAGCTCGTTTTCAGAGGTGAGTGTACGCCGGGGACGGACCCGGCGACAGCCCGTAGTAATGCAAAAAACCTGTTCAAGGCCACGGTAGAACAGGTTGACCGCATGTTCAGCGGTCAGCCGGTGGTTATCCGCAACAAGCTGGAAGAGTTGCAGGCGGAAAAATACCGGGCGGTATTGCAAAAACACGGTATGGTGGCCTACGTGCAGCCAATGGAAGGTGCAGCGCCACCTCCGCCCTCCCGTCCGGCGCCAGCCACCAGGCCCCGGGCACAGGCGCAACCCGAACAGGCACCTGCGCAAGCCGCACCAGAACAGGCTGAGCCTGCATCTGCTGCGGGTAAACCGGCGTCATCCGTGGCCGTGGAGCCGGGTGATCGCTTGCCGGTGGCGGGTGAGAAAGTTGACTCGATCCTGTCCGGATCCGGGCTGACTCTTGATCCGGTCGGCGTAACCCTTGAGGAACACCGGGAGGCTCCGACCCCCATGTTTCAGCACCTGGACGACTGGACGCTGGCGCCACCGGGCACCGAACTGGGCGTCAAGCGAGACCTGCCGCCACCGGTCGTACCCGATGTATCCCACCTGTCGCTGGCAGACGAAGACCGCACGGACGACCAATAAACTACAGGCGGGATGATGTCGGCATTGAGATTACTGGTTCTGGTGGGTGTGGTGCTGGCCGGTATGCCGGCACTGGCCGATGCAGGGAGGCCAAAGGTAGGGCTGGTACTCAGCGGTGGTGGCGCCAAGGGCATGGCCCATGTCGGTGTGCTGCGAGTGCTGGAGGAACTGAAAATACCGGTGGATATCGTGGTGGGCACCAGCGCCGGCTCCGCGGTTGGTGCCCTTTATGCTTCCGGTATGAACGTTCACGAAATCGAAGAACGTTTTATCGATATGGACTGGGTGTCGAGCTTTCGCGATGACCCCGGCCGCGCCTACAAACCCGTCAGGCGCAAGAGCCAGGACTGGCGCTTTCCTGTGGCACCGGGCCTGGGTGTTCGCACGGATGGGCTTCATCTGGGTGGCGGCCTCATTGCCGGCCAGAACCTCGGCTTCATTCTCAACGAACTCACCCGCAGCGCCTCCCTGGTGGAAGATTTTGACAAGCTGGCGATTCCATTTCGTGCGGTTGCCACGGATCTGGAGACCGGAGAGCAGGTGGTCATCGGCAAGGGCAATCTGTCCGAGGCGATTCGTGCCAGCATGAGCGTTCCCGGTGTCTATGCCCCGGTCACGCTGGACGGGCGGCTGCTGGTGGACGGCGGTGTGGCCAATAACCTGCCGGTCAGTGTGGCCAGGGATCTTGGCGCCGAGATCATCATCGCTGTGGACATTACCGATCCGTTGCTGGAACGGGACGAGATTCGGGAAGCCTTTTCGGTGGTTGGTCAGCTCACCACCATGATGACGCGGCAGAATACCGAACGGCAGCTGAAGTTGCTGACTGACCGGGACATACTGATCCGGCCGGACCTGGAAGGCCTGTCATCGTCGGATTTCTACGAAGCGCTGGCGCTGTTCGAACTTGGTGCCAGCGGTGCCCGCAAACATGCCGGCGAGCTTCGCCATCTGAGCGTGAGTGACGAACAGTGGAATCGCTACCGCAGCCGGGTGTTGGGACATTCCTTCAGTCCGGGGCTGATCACTGGCGTGCGCTTTGATGATCATTCCCGTCTGGGGGGAAGTTTCCTGCGCCAGCGTATACGTCAGGAAACTGGCGAGCCACTGGATATGAATGCGCTTGAGGAAGATCTCAAGCGCATCTATGGCCTCGGCTACTACGAGACTGTCTCCTATTCCCTGGTGCCATCGGAGACGGGCGGAACCGATCTTGTAATCCAGGTCCGGGAAAAAAGCTGGGGGCCGAATTACCTCGCCTTCGGCCTGAACTACGAAGACAACTTCGAGAACGAAACCCGCTTCAATCTGGCGGCGTCGTTGCGTATGACCGGCCTCAACTCCCTGGGTGGCGAGTGGGCAACCGGGGTTCAGTTGGGTACCCAGCCATGGGTCCGGACCGAATGGTTCCAGCCCCTGGATTACGGGTTCAAGCGGTTCCTGACGGTGGGAGGGGAGTACTCCCGGGAGAGCCTGAGTGCGTTCGATGGCGACGGCGAGCGTATTACCGAGGTGGATATTACCAGCCGCCAGGTCGACCTTTCCCTGGGAACCGAGCTGGGGGTCAACGGTGAAATCCGCCTTGAGTACCAGCGGGGGGATGCCACTGTCGACGAGCAGGTCGGACAACCGGTGGCGCCGTCCGACTCAATCCAGAGTGGCAGCTTCAGCCTGCGGCTGGTCCACGACTCCCTGGACGACACCTTTCTTCCCGAATCCGGTGGTTTTGCGGGTATCCGCGGCCGTTTTGAGCGCCCGGGCCTCGGGTCTGACCGTAACTTTGATTCGGTCAGGGTCATGGCTCTGGGCACGGCAAGCTGGCACAAGACAAGCCTCACCGGTTTACTGTTCGCCAATACCGTGACCCGGGGTGTGGCCGGGATTGAGAACTCGGTGTTGCTGGGCGGGTTTCGTCGCTTGTCGGCTTACAGTCAGGGCGAGGTCGCCGGTGAGGATGCTGTCCTTGCCAGTGTCTTTGCCCGACAGGAGTTTGGGGGGCCCTTCGTACCCTGGTTTGCCGGGGTGGGTTTTGAATCCGGGAATGCCTGGTCCTCGCTGGGGGATGCCCGCTGGAACAATCTGCTGCACTCAGCCAGTGTGTTTGCCGGGGTTGAATCCTTTCTGGGGCCCCTTCAGATTGCCACGGCCTACAACAATGAGGACGATTGGAGCGCCTACCTGAGCCTGGGGTTTTCGTTTACCCGCCTGTTTGACTGACCAGCCGGACACAGGCAAGGGTCAGGCGGTGGCAGGGGTAGTGCCAATGGCTTCAAGAACCTGCTGGCATTGCTGTTCGGCGTACTTTGCCAGGATGTCCGCCATACGTTCCTCATCGTGGTCGCGGATAGCGTCGATGGATTCACGCACGTGTTGCAGGTTGTCCTCCAGCACACGATTCCCCCCACGCTGAAAAGCGACAAAGGCACAGCGCTTGGCTGACGGCCAGAGATCCTCGATGGCCGACACAATGAAATAATTGTCCGCATAGGCCAGCGATGCCTGGGTGTATTCGATGCCGAGCTCCAGGAACACCAGCAGATCATTGTTGTCGTGGCAGGCTTTCATTCGCTGATACAGGGATTCGAGCTTGTCCATGTCAGCGGGTTGCCACTGCCGCACCAGCTTGCGACCAGTATGGGTCAGGTACAGTTGCAGCACCTCGTAAAGACTCCGCACGAAAAACTCATCCAGCGGCGTGACGAAGGCCCCCTTGCGGGGAACGTTCTGCACCAGGTGGCGTTTTTCCAGCAACAGTAAACCTTCGCGGATCGAGCCGTGGCTGACGTCCATCTGTTTCGCCATGGCGCTTTCATATATTCGCTCGCCGGAACGAAGTTGGCCAAAGGCGATGAGGTTTTCAATGTGGCGTGCGACCTGTTCGGTCAGGGTCTCGCGGGGCTTGAATGTGGTCATGGTCCTGCTTCGTTACAGCGTGCTGGCTCAATGGTTCTGGAATACTCTCACATTCTCTCCGTCCGGAAAATGGTCACACCGAAACCGGCACCGCTGGTGCGCCCCGTTTCAGAGCAAGGGCGCTGCCAGCCGGATGGTTCTGCAGGCCAGGCGGAAAGGGATCGAGCGCTCACGGTAGTCCCTTTCGCTCATCAGGCGGCAGCTCGCCAGGTCCTGTTCCAGCATGTGCTCGATACCTTCAACAAAGTCGCCAGCGGTACAGATCGCGGTGATCTCGAAGTTCAACCGCATGGACCGGTTGTCCAGATTGGCCGTACCCAGGGCGGCGTAGCGATTATCCACCAGCACCATCTTCTGGTGCATGAAACCAGGCTGGTACTGGTAGATGCCGATACCGGCCCGGCATGCCTGGACCAGGTATGAGTACGCCGCAAGCCCGATCAGCCAGCTGTCGGACTTTTCCGGAATGATGATGCGCACATCCACCCCCCGTAGCGCCGCCAGCTGCAGGGCATTCATGATCTGGAAATCGGGCACGAAATAGGGTGAGGCAATCCAGAGGCGATCGCGGGCATTGTTGATGCAGTTCAGGAAAAACAGCGTGCAGGTTTCGTAAGTGTCGGCCGGCCCGGTGGGCAGAATCAGCACTTCCTGATCACCCCGTGCCGGCATGGAGGGTGTCCAGTTGAGCGTGGGAAATTCCCCGCTCGCCCAGTTCCAGTCTTCCAGCCAGGCCAGTTGCAGGCCGGTCACCGCCGGCCCGGTAATGCGGCAGTGGCTGTCGCGCCAGGGTTCCTCGTCCATGGCGGTACCCAGGTACTCATCACCCAGGTTGATACCGCCGACAAAGCCCACCTCCCCGTCGCAGACCAGAAGTTTGCGGTGATTGCGGAAATTCACCTGTAACCGCATACGGCGAAAATTACCGTCCCCGAAGGAAGCAATGTTGGCGCCAGCGGCGGCCAGTTCCCTGAGATATTTCCGGGGTAACCAGACACTGCCGATATCGTCATAGAGAAACCACACCTCCACACCCTGGGCGAGTTTGCGCTTCAGAATCGACTTGATGCGCTGGCCGATCTTGTCGGAGCGAACGATATAGAACTCCAGGAGGATATAGCGGCGGGCACTTTCCATAGCGTCAAACAGGGCGTCGAAGGTGGCTTCCCCGTCCTTCAACAAATCACATTGGTTGCCTTTGGTGAAGGGTTGCCGGCCCAGCTTGCAGAGCACCCGGAGTTCATCATCAAAATGCTCGTGGTCCCGCTGGCTGATGGACGCAGACTGTTGCTCATAGTGATTCAGCAGCTCGGTAAGGGCGGCATCGCCGGTGCGCCGTGCGTTCAGGTAGCCCCCAAAACGGTTGCGTCCGAACAGCAGGAACAGAGGGACGGCGATATAGGGCAGGCCTATCAGTGCCAGAACCCAGGCAAGGGCGCCCTGGGCCGTGCGGTAGGTCATCAGAATCCGGTAAATGCAGACGGCTGCAGTCAGATAGAGCAGCCCGATGGCAGCAGCGAGCCAGGAGACGTCGGGCAGGCTCATTCCGATATTTCCCCGCTTTCATTGGACTGGTGGCGGGCCCGGTACTGGGCCGGCGCCATCCCGGTCCAGCGTTTGAAGGCGCGGCTGAAGGCACTGAGCTCGGAAAAGCCCAGCAGGAAGGCGATTTCGCCAAGCGCGTAATGGTCCGCCGCTACGTAGCGCAGGGCCTTGTCCTTGCGCACCTCTTCCACCAGTTCGTGAAACCCCAGTCCTTCTTTCTTCAGACGCCGATACAGGGTCTGTCGGCTCATATGGCACTGTTTTGCCAGAGTGTCGGCATCGATGCGTTCGGTGGCCATCTGGCGGGATATCAGTCGCCGGATCTTGCGGCCAAAGGTGCGCCGGCCCTGAAGACGGGCCAGCAGCGAGTTGACCTGCTTGAGCACCGCGGAATAGACGTAGGGATTGCGGTGGGGAATCGGATGGCCCAGGTGCCGGCTGTCAAAGGCAAGGCGGGTGGTGCCGGAGCCGAAATAGATCCGTCCCCCCAGCAGGCGCCGGTATTCGTTGCTGTAGGACGGTTCCGGATGCGCAATCTCGGCCCACTCGGCAACGATAGAGGAGTGAATAAAGTGCCGGGTCCGGCACAGGGCGGCCGCCAGGGTCCGGTCCATGTCCTGACGGCAATAGTGCCCCGGCGAATCTGCTTGCCAGGTAAGAATGGCCTGGTCGCCGGCCTGCTCAAAACTCAGGGTAACCGATTCATTGATCAGCCGGTGCAGGCGAACATACTGGGTAACGGCCTCGCCCAGGGTGTCGCAGTTGAAGAACACATGGCCAACCAGTCCCATGCGGTCAGGATCGATCACCTGGCCGGCATGAAGTCCGACGGCCGGATCGCCGGTGGCCAGCTCTGCATGCTCCCAGAGGCGGTAGTGGTTTTCAGCGGGGATGCGAAGATCCGGATCGGTCAGCTCATTACGGCTGAACCCGGTGATTCTCTCCACGGTGGGGAGGTCGAGTACCCCTTGCAGGTCCAGATAGTGAACCAGTGCCAGCGTACTTGAAGCTGCAACCAGCGGCGATGTGGTGGCTTCTGCCTGGGGAGCGTTCACGGTCACCTTTGTTTAATGGTTAACAGGAATTCATCCGTGCTGATACAAAATGTCAAGCCTGTGGGACAGCGTGTCAATGGGTTGTCCCTGTAACAACGATAGCATTAAGTCACTGAGGATTCTTACCCAAGCGAATTGAGACAGGAGGTGTTTTCATGGATCTGGAAATTTTTGTACCCCATAACGAGCTTGAGCGTTCCAACATTGTCGCACTGGCTGAATACCTGAACAGCATGTACTACTGCTGATCAGCTCGCTCTGAAGCTGATCGAAAGACACCAACGTTTATGACCTGATGCCGGGGGAAACTCCGGCTTTTTTTCGTCTGCAGAATCTGTTCCGCCCGCCCCTTTGACCGCTTCCCCTTGTGCCTGTAGCCACCGATGGTAATGTAGTTCGTTTACCGGCATCACAGGAGACCCTGTCCATGAGTGTTGAACTCAACTACCGCATTACCGGCGATGGACCGCCACTGATTCTGCTGCACGGCCTGTTCGGTTCGCAGGATAACCTGGGTGGCATCAGCCGCCGGTTGCAGGACCAGTGGCAGATCCATGCTCTGGACCAGCGCAATCACGGCAGCTCTCCTCATACGGATACCATGGATTATCCCTCAATGGCGGACGATGTGCTGGCCTACATGGATGCCCGGGGGCTGGACAAAGCCGCCATCCTCGGTCACTCCATGGGCGGCAAGATCGCAATGCAGGTGGCACTCCAGGCTCCGGAGCGCGTTGAGCGGATTATTGTGGCGGATATCGCGCCGGTGACTTACCACCCCCGCCATGATGCCGTTCTGGAGGGGCTGAATGCCGTGGATCTGGGCGCCATCCGCTCGCGGCAGGATGCCGACAAGGTGCTGGCTGACTACGTGGAAGAACCCGGTGTCCGGCAGTTTCTGCTGAAAAACCTGGTGCGGGTAGCGGACGATGAGCGTAACGACTATCCCGGGCCTTATCGCTGGCGCCTTAACCTGCCAGTGATCGAACAGAGCTATTCGAAGCTCGCCCAGGCACCGGAAGGTGATGGCCCGTTCGAAGGCCCGGTATTGTTTATCAAGGGCGCTGACTCTGCCTACATTCAGGAGAAGCACCGCGATGAGATTCGCCGGCTTTTCCCCAATGCCGATCTGCGCATTATCTCTGGTACCGGGCACTGGCTGCACGCAGAAAAGCCGGACAGCTTTGCCGCACTGTGTCGTCGTTTTCTTGCCGACTAGGCCTTATGGCCTTGCCTGCGGCGTGGTTGCCAGTTTAGCCGGTGGCGGGGGTCTGGTAAGGTGACGAAATTGCATCTGACAGGAACAGGCATCATCTATGAAGTGGCTTCTGGGAGCGTTGCTGATCGGTTTTCTGGTGTTGGGCAGTTTTCTGTTGTCGCCTTCGCCCATAAACAGCCAGTCCTGGAAAGCTCCGTCCCCACAGCCACTGACCGGTGAGCTGGCCCCGAACGAACGCCTGAGGTTGGCAGATCTTCTGGCCAGGGGAGAAGTCTATGGCCCGGAAGATACTACCGTGGATGAAGAGGGTGTGCTCTACACCGGCACTCAGGACGGATGGATTGTCCGGGTCTGGCCGGACGGACGGGTCGAGAAATGGCTCGAAACCGGGGGACGGCCGCTGGGAATGGTGTTTGACCGCCAGGGCAATCTCATAGTGGCGGATTCCTGGAAGGGGCTGTTGTCCATCGCCCCGGACAAGTCCGTCACCCTGCTGACGCGGGAAGCGGAGGGCCTGCCCTTCCGCTTTACCGACGATGTGGATATTGCCCCGGACGGCAGGATCTATTTCACCGACGCCAGCTCCCGTTTCCGTCAGCCGGATTACGTGCTGGACCTGCTGGAAATGCGTCCTCACGGGCGTCTTCTTCGCTATGACCCGCGCACGCAAAAAACCGAGGTGCTGCTGAGCAACCTGCATTTTGCCAACGGGGTGGCGGTGTCGCCGGATGGTGAGTACGTGCTGGTCAACGAAACCTGGAAGTACCGCATCCTCAAGTACTGGATAGGCGGCCGCGACCCCGGCCAGGCCGAGGTGTTCGCCGATAATCTGCCGGGTTTTCCCGACAACCTGGCGGTCGACAGTGAAGGCCGCTACTGGGTAGCCTTTCCCACCCTGAGAAACCCGCAGGTTGACGCCATGCACCGGCAGCCCTGGCTCAAGGACCTGTTGGCCAAGCTGCCCGACTATTTTTTGCCAGAGCCCCAGGAGTACGGGCTGGTTGTGGCAATGGACGAACAGGGCGGGGTGATTACCAGCCTTCACGACACCCGCGGTACCCATCTGCAAGAGATAACCTCGGTTAACCCTCACGATGGTTACCTCTACTTTGGTTCACTTCACAATGACCGCATTGGCCGGTTAGCGTTATCGGCCATTCCGGGCCTGGGAGACAGCAACGATGAGTGATGGCAATCCGGTGAGTTGGGATCTTCCCGAACCCTTCACCATGACCATTGTCGTGCGTGATGAGGATACCGACAGGTTGGGCCACGCCAATAACGTGGTGTACGTGCGCTGGCTCGAGGAGATCAGCTGGCAGCATATCGAGAGCCTGGGAATGACCTGGGAATTGCACGAAAAGACCGGCAAGGCCATGGCCATTACCCGTACGGAAATTGATTACCTGGCGGCCGCCAACGCCGGCGATCGTCTGGTACTGGGTACCTGGCTGACCGGGTTTGACGGTCGCTTTCGCTCAGCGCGCCAGTTCCAACTGGTCCGGGAATCTGACGGCAAGACCCTGGTACGGGCGGTATCTACCCACGCCTGCGTCAATCTGAAGAGCCAGCGGCCCTCGCGCATGCCTGCTGAATACGCTGACATTCTCGGTGGCGCCATGGTGCCGGGTGGTCGCGGCTTTGATGCCAGCTTTAATTCCACACCGTGAAGTTTCTGCTAGTCTGAACAAATGATTCTGTCCTGTCCCTGAAGCTGTCTGGAGAACATCATGGAAAACACCGTTGATCCCAATGCTGGCAACGCCATGCGCCGAGTCGTCTATGACCGCTTTGGTGATGCCGACGTCCTCCGGGTTGAATCCTCCGCAATCCCGGAGCCGGGTGCCGAGGAAGTGCTGTTCAGGGTGGCCGGTGCCGGGCTGAATCCCATCGACTGGAAAACCCGCAAAGGGCTGGGATTCGTCGCCCGGCAGATTGAAGACCGCCTGCCCTGGACCCCGGGCTTTGACGCCGCCGGCGAAGTGATTGCCGTGGGCCAGGATGTCACCACCCTGGTGCCCGGTGACCGGGTAATGGGCATGGTAGGGTTTCCTGCCGGCGGCGGGGGCTACTCTGAGTATGCCGTTGCCCGCGCCGACGAGCTGGCCGTTGTGCCGGAAGAACTGGACCTGGTAACGGCAGGCGCCTTGCCCCTGGCCGCGCTGACCGCCTGGCAGGCGCTGTTCGAAGTGGCGGAACTGGAAGCGGGCCAGAAAGTACTGATTCACGCCGGCGCCGGCGGAGTGGGGCATTTTGCGGTCCAGTTTGCACTGGAGCGGGGTGCCCATGTCATCGCGACTGCATCAGCAAGCAACCGCGATTTTCTGGCCGCCTTCGGTGTGCATGAGGTGATTGATTACCACACCACCGATGTGGTGGACGAATGCTACGGCCTGGACGTGGTGCTGGACCTGGTGGGTGGCGAGGCCGGCAAGCGTTCCCTGCATACCCTTAGCGAGCATGGCGTGCTGGTGACCATTCCCACGGTAACGGCCGACGAGATCATCACGGCAGCGGAAGCGCTGGGGCTAAGGGCCCACGGCATGACGGTCCGCCCTGATGTCTTTCATCTTGATGAGATCGCCGAACTGATCGAGGACGGCGACGTGCGGGTTCACATTGACGAGACCTTCACGCTGGATCAGGTGGCCGATGCTCATCGCATGCTGGAGGGCGGACACGTCAGGGGCAAACTGGTGCTCGACTGCCGTAGCCGCTGACTCCCTCACGCCAACCCAGGCCAAGCCCCTCAGGCCGGAGCCGGTTCGGGGGCTTCTCCGGTATCCCGCTCCTTGCGCTCCTTTCTTGCCTGGGGCGGTACCAGGCTGACCAGCGTCCAGTCTTTCTCCGGCTTGATGCTATCCATGCTTTTTACGGGCGTGATGTGCCCGCGGGTGTCCAGAACAAACAGCACCATGGCCTGGCGGTCGTATTTCTCCAGAAAGTCGTCAAACGTGAACTCGTCACTGAGCTGGGTTGTTTTCACCGAATACCCCTGGCTGGCCAGGCTGGCTAGCTTGGCGTAGCTCACTCCGCCAAACAGCCCCCGGGTCATCTGGATTTTCTCGGCGGTCTGGTGCCTGGCTTTCTGGTCCTGGTCGCCTTCGGCCAGTGTCAGCACCGAGTTCTTTCCGAACCAGTCCAGGAAGTGATAGGTGGCCAGCGAGTTCATGTGCTTGTAAGGGGAGATCACCAGCAGGTTGCCAATGCCGGTCAGGTCAAGATGGGTAGACGCATGCTCGGAGACCGGGTTACCGAAGTACACCTGCAGGTCTTCCATCCGTGCCTGCTTGACGTTTTCCCAGTTGGTATCGGCCAGGGTGACCGGCACCTCCAGTTTTTTCAGTGCCAGGCCGATTTTCCGTGCCACCGGGTTGGCGCCCAGGATCAGGAAGCCGTAGGCGGCTGGTTCGGCCACCCCCAGCAGCTTGGCCAGCGGCCGCGCGGTGAGGCTCTGCAGGGTGACGGTGGCAATGATCAGCATGAAGATCAGGGGTACCAGGGCACCGGCACTCTCGTAGCCCAGCTCCTGTAACTGGAACGCGAACAGGGCGGATACCGCCGCGGCCACGATGCCCCTGGGAGCAATCCAGCTCAGAAACAGCTTGTCGCGCCAGTTGAGACTGGTGCCGATAGCCGACAGAAAAATGCTCACCGGGCGCGCCACCAGCATCAGCAGCGCAAGCACGACCACCAGGCCCCAGCCCAGTTGGGCAATGGCTGCAAACTCGACCCGTGCGGCGAGGATGATGAACAGGGCCGAGATCAGCAGCACACTCAGGGATTCCTTGAATTCCAGAATCGCGTCGATGGGCACCTGCTTCATGTTGGCCATCCAGATGCCCATGACGGTGACCGTCAGCAGGCCCGATTCGTGAGCCATTTCATTGGACAGGGCATAGGCGCCGAGCATGAAGGTCAGGGTGCCGGCGTTATGCAGGTATTGGGGCAACAGGTGCTTGCGCAGGGCAATGCCGTTGAGCCAGCCCGCCGCGGCGCCAAGCAGGAAGCCCACCGCCAGGGTTTTGCCGAAGATGTACATGGAATGGCCGAAAACATTGCCCTGGCCCCAGGACACGATGCCCTCGAATACCAGAACCGCCAGCAGGGCGCCCACCGGGTCGATGATAATGCCTTCCCAGCGCAGGATGTTGGCGAGCTTGGCGTTCGGCCGCACGGATCGCAGCAGAGGAGCGATAACCGTTGGTCCGGTGACGATGGAAATGGCACCGAACAGCAGCGCCACCTCCCAGGACACATCCAGGATCCAGCGTGCGGCCAGGGTGCCGATAACACAGGTGACAACGGAGCCGACGGGAATCAGATTGCGAACCATCTTGCCGTGGCCACGGATTTCTTCGTACCGGAGCGTCAGGCTGCCCTCGAACAGGATGATGGCCACTGCCAGGGAAATGACCGGGAACAGCAGGTCTCCGAACACCTGCTCCGGATTCAGAAAGCCCAGCAGCGGGCCTGCCGCAATACCGCCGGCCAGCAGGAACAGGATGGCCGGCATGCGAACCCGCCAGGCGAGCCACTGGCAGAACAGGGAAAGCACACCAATGCAGGCAAGTAGAAAAACGGTGCTGACGGTCATAATGGCTTCAGTTCCATTGAGTCATGGGTTAGTTCTGTTGTTCGGCAGGGGAGGTTACTGAGGTGTCGGATTCCGCCTTGCGTGCGAGCCTGGCAAGTAGCCGGGCTGCTGCAAAAAAACCGAAACTGGCGGTCACCGGGCTGGCGGCGCCAAATCCTGAGGCGCAATCCAGCCTCACCGGGCCTTCGGTGGCCGGTTTCTGGAGGCAAACCTCACCGTCCCCAGCAGGATACGTGAGCTGTTCAAGGGAGTACACGGCTTCGATTCCGAAACGGCGCTTGGGATTGTGAGAGAAACCATACTCCCGTCGCAGCAGATTACGAACCTTGGCCAGAAGTGGATCCTGCGTGGTCTTGCTGAGGTCACTGACGCGGATCTGGGTCGGGTCCATCTGGCCGCCGGCACCGCCAGCACAAATCAGCGCAATCTTCCGCCGCTGGCAGTGGGCAATCAGCGCAGCCTTGGCTTTGACGCTGTCGATGGCGTCAACCACCCCTGACATCTCGGGGGTGATCAGTTCACTGACGTTTTTGGTATTCAGGAACCCGAAGTGGACCCGGATATCGGCTTCCGGATTGATCCCCCGCAGGCGTTCCGCCATGGCGTCGGTTTTGGTACGGCCATACTGGCCTGTCAGAGCGTGGAGCTGACGGTTGGTATTGGAAACGCAAATGTCGTCCATGTCGATCAGTGTCAGCGTGCCGATACCGGAGCGGGCCAGGGCCTCGGCTGCCCAGGAACCGACACCGCCGAGGCCGACTATGGCAATGTGGGCGTGACGGAAGCGCTCCAGGGCCCTGCGACCATACAGTCGCTCAATGCCGCCGAAGCGGAAGTGGAAATCGTCACCCGTCATACTGCATCTCCGCCCAAAAGCCACGATTGTAACCCAGCCCTGCCGGCTGTCTCTAATCGGGGTAAGTCAGGGTGTCGGGAAACGGCGATTGCCGGGCATAAAAAAAAGGCCACGCAAGAGCGTGGCCTGTAAGTATGTGCCCAACCCGACGGGGGGTGGGCCGGACTAGTTCAGAGACACTAATCAACGTATTCAGTATCGTTTATAAGCGTGCTGTCCGGAAGGTCAGTGCTTGACAAATATCAGTCATTTCCGGCCATAGTTTCTGGGTTGGCCTGAAAAGCCGCTCACGCCGCCCAGTGATCGTCCTCGAAGGCCATGAGCGACCCCTTTCCGCTCTCGATGTCCTGCGGTAGCCACTGGATCTCCGGCAGTAGCTTCTCGAAGTAAAAGCGGGCCGAGACCAGTTTGCCTTCCAGGAGCGGTTTGTTGCCTTCGCCGGCATCCAGCTGCGCCCGCGCCACGCCTGCCATGCGGGACCAGAGGTAGGCGATGACGGTCAGCGCCATCAGGCGCAGGTAAGGCGTTGCGGCCGCTCCGGCCTGCTCCGGATCCTTGGGAGCATGGCTGGCGATCCACATCGTGGCCGACTCCAGCGACTTTATGGCACCCTTCAGCTCCTCCCGGTGCGGCGCTTCCGGGTTTTCCGTGAGGTAGCCGGTCAGTTCCGCAAACAGGGTGCGTACCAGCTGACCGCCCTTGAGGCTGAGCTTGCGGCCCACAAGGTCCATCGCCTGGATGCCATTGGTGCCTTCATAGATGCGGGCGATACGGCCATCCCGTACCAGCTGCTCCAGCGGCCAGTCAGTGGTGAAGCCGGAGCCGCCCAGCACCTGCAGGCCGGTGTTGGCGTTGTTGAAGCCTTCGTCGGTGAGGAAGGATTTCACCACCGGGGTCAACAGCTGAACAAGGTCATCCGCCGATTCGCGAACCGCCTCGTCACCGTGGGCTACCGACAGGTCCAGCTTGAGGCCAGTAAACAGGGCCAGGGCCCGCATGCCTTCATTGAGCACCTTCTGGCGCATCAGCATGCGGCGCACGTCCGGGTGCACGATGATCGGGTCCGCCGGGCCGTCCGGGTTCCTGGGACCACTCAGGGAGCGGCTCTGCAGACGCTCGCGGGCAAAGCCCAGGCTTTCCTGGTAGGCCATCTCAGCCAGTCCCAGGCCCTGCATGCCCACCATCAGGCGGGCTTCGTTCATCATGGTGAACATGGCGCGCATGCCGTCATTGGGCTCGCCTACCAGCCAGCCTTTGGCACCCTCGAAGTTCATCACGCAGGTGGCAGATCCCTTGATGCCCATCTTGTGTTCCAGGCCACCGCAGAAGGCGGGGTTGCGCTCGCCGGAATCCGGCAGCACCTTGGGCACCACGAACAGGGATATACCCTTGGTGGTGTCCGGCGCGCCGGGGAGCTTGGCCAGTACCAGGTGCACAATGTTGTCCACCAGGTCATGTTCGCCACCGGTGATCCAGATCTTGGTGCCTTCGATCGAATAGGAGCCATCATCATTGGGAGTGGCGCGGGTACGGATCAGTCCCAGGTCGGTACCGCACTGGGGTTCGGTCAGGCACATGGTGCCGGTCCACTGGCCGGAGATGAGCTTTTCCAGGTAGGTGTCTTTCAGTTCGTCGGAACCATGGGCAAAAAGGGCGCTGATGGCCCCGTGGGTCAGGCCCGGGTACATACCCAGGGACAGGTTGGTGGAACACACCATCTCATCCACCACGAACTTCAGGGTATGGGGCAGACCCTGACCGCCGTATTGCAGTGGTGCGTCCAGTGCCGTCCAGCCGCCCTCGACGAATTTGGTGTAGGCCTCGCGGAAGCCATCCGGAGTAGTAACGTCATGGGTTTCCGGGTTGTACTGGCAGCCCTGGCGGTCACCGACCTGATTGGTGGGCTGGATCACTTCCGCTGCCAGTTTTCCGGCCTCGTCGATGACTGCCGAAATCAGGTCAGGGGTGGCGTCTGCGTACTTTTCCAGTTCATGGAGCTTGTCAGCGCCAAGGACATCAAACAGCAAAAAGCGAAGGTCATTCGCCGGGGCCTGGTATTGCATGGAAGTCTCTCCTCAATGCAGCAAGTGGTGTCAACGCCTGTATTCATACGCCCGTTTTAATCTTCGGTTCACTGCAGCGACCGGTCTGAAGCCGTAAATATTCGTATTTATCCCATAGTTTCACTTGATAGACGGAATGCTGGCTGGGAGTTGCCATGAAGCAGGTGTTGATTGCCGGAATATCCGGCGCTATTGGCCACGCCCTGGCCGAACGACTGTTGGAACGGGATTCCCGGGTTTCGGTGGTGGGGCTGTGCCGCAATCCATCATCGGTTGCTTTCAGCGACGGGCAGTCAGGCCGGGTCTCACTGATTCCGTGGGACGCAGCTGAAAAAGACAGCGCCCGGACAGCAGCAGAAAAGCTCAAGGAGGTTGTGCCGGAAGAGGCGGGACTGGACACCTTGATCTATGCCGCGGGGATACTGCATGGTCCGGGAATGACTCCGGAAAAGCGACTGGAGGATCTGGATGCAGAGGCCTTCGCCCATGCTTTTTCGGTGAACGCCACCGGTTTTGCCATGCTGGTTCAGGCCATCTCTCCCTGGCTTCGTCATCGGCGCTTCAAACGTATAGTGGCGGTATCTGCCAAGGTTGGTTCCATAACCGATAATGGGTTTGGTGGCTGGTATGCCTACCGAAGCTCCAAGGCAGCGCTCAATATGTTGGTGCGCAACCTGTCCATTGAATTGCCCAGGAAATACCGTCCGCTGGCCTGTGTAGCCGTGCATCCGGGAACCACATTGTCGCCACTGAGCAGGCCTTTTGCCCGTTCACTGGCGCAGCTACAGGTTTACGAGCCGGGAGAAACGGCGGAAAACATCCTGGATGTGGCAGAGGGTTTAACAGAGAACGACAGCGGAACCTTCCTGAGTTGGGATGGTTCCGCTATTCCATGGTGACGGGGAAAGCGTTGAGACGGCGAACCGTCTCACCGTATAAAGGGGTTCAGCAACCGGGTGAAAGTGCCGGTGAGTTTGACCGGCGCACTCAATACCGACAGCGTAATGCAATCTTCACAGCCAACGG
The DNA here is from genome assembly GCF_030227115.1 of Marinobacter sp. SS13-12. Classification (NCBI taxonomy): domain Bacteria; kingdom Pseudomonadati; phylum Pseudomonadota; class Gammaproteobacteria; order Pseudomonadales; family Marinobacteraceae; genus Marinobacter; species Marinobacter sp. SS13-12. The sequence goes on along the minus strand of NZ_JASSUA010000004.1, from coordinate 100,328 downwards.
CGACAGGCTTGTGTTCATCTTCCTGGTTGAGAACGACAAAGTCCCACTGATTGAACACACCTTTCTGGTCTGCAAAGGCTCCCTGGAGCACGATGGTGGTTTCGTCGCCGCGGTGGGTGTGAACCGGGGCCTTGCCGCCAGCGGCCAGCTTCTGCAATACAACCTGCTCGCTCTGGCCCGGGAACCGTTCGCTGATGTCCAGTACGCTGACATCGCCCAGTTGACGCTTCCAGGGCAGGTCGTTCAGGTTATCGCCCAACAGTTTCTGGAGCGGGCTCATGCGTTTGGCCTGGGTCTGGATGTACTTTTCGGTCATGTCCGGCTCGCTGTCGATACGCGACAGGATGGAGTCAAACATGTCCGATGACACACCCACCTGGGGCTGACTTTCCATCATCACCGCACCCAGGCTGTCGAGCGTATCAACGCGGCTGCGGCAGTGAGGGCACTGATCCAGATGAAGGCGAATGCACAACGCGTGGGGCTCACTGAGGTTGCCCGCGCTGTATTCCATCAGAGTTAACGTGTCTGGGTGATGCCGTGTCATACGTTCTGGTCCTGCAATATCACTTTCAGTTTGTTCAATGCCAGGCGAACCCGGCTTTTTACGGTACCCAACGGTATATTAAGCTCGTCGGCCACCATCTGGTGTGACTTGCTTTCCATGTAAACCTTGGCAATAACGGTGATCTGTTCTTCCGGGAGTTGGCTGAGAGATTCTCTCACCCGACGCTCGGACATCAGGCGATGCAGTGATGTAACCGGCTCATCATCGTTTTCGCCGGGAATCTGCCACAGATCTTCGGTCTCGACCGGCATCTCTGCGCTGGTGCGCTTCATCTTGCGCAGCATGTCGATGCGCTGATTACGTGCGATGGTGAAGATCCAGGTGGATGCGGCAGCCTTGCGCCAGTCATAGAGACACGAACGACGCCAGATGGACACGAACACTTCCTGGACCAGCTCTTCGGCATGACTCGCCAGGCCGTTAGCCATGGCGTAGTACTTGATCTGCGGGCCAAAATGCTCGAACAGGGCATGATAGGCCTGACGGTCCTGGTTCTTGCCCACCTTCTCCAGCATCTGGCTCCAGGGGTCCTTGCGGCCCTCGGCCCGTGCCGGCTTCTGATCCAGTGTGGTCACCGGACGCTCCTTGACTGTCGCATGATTAGAAATTGTTCTGTTCATCATTCTATGCACTCGCCCCGGGTTTGTCAGTCACGATATGTACGGGGCGGGCAGACAGCCGGATCAGCCCGGGTCTGTTTTTCGTGAATTATTTTTCGTTGGCGGGAGTCCGTTATTCCTCCAGGTAGGTGTAGCCCTCAAGACCGCTGCCAAGCTCTTCCAGCAGGCTGGCCTGTTCGTCATCCGGCAGCCCGCTGGCGGCAAACTTCTGCTGATAGGCCCGCAGCAGGGCAGCGGGTTCAAAGTTAACGTACTGCAGTACCCTGGCCACGGTATCGCCGTGGATCGGCTCGCTCACGGTGTGGCCGCCGCCGGCGTTGCGTCGCACATCCACCGAGTGGGTGTCGCCGAACAGGTTGTGCATGTCGCCGAGGATTTCCTGGTAGGCACCGGTCATGAAAAAGCCCATCAGCATGGGTTCCTCCGGCGTCTCTTCCGGTAGCGGGAAGGTAGTTTCAATACCCTGGCCGTCCACGTAGCGGTCGATGCGCCCGTCGGAGTCACAGGTAATGTCCTGGATAACCGCACGCCGGGTCAGGGGGCGATTGAGCCCGTTGATGGGCATGATCGGGAAAATCTGGTCGATGCCCCAGACATCCGGCAGCGACTGGAACAGTGAGAAGTTCACAAACAGCTTCTCCGCCAATTTCTCATTGAGCTCATCAATAATCTCCCGGTGCGCGCGATTATCGGAGTTCAGCTGGTTCCGGAGTGCCCGGCAACAGGTGGTGTAGAGCGTTTCTGCCCTGGCGCGATCGGCCAACGACAACAGACCATGAGCAAACTGCGTGTGGACGTCCGCCATGGCATGGAGTACGTCGTGGTAAATCTCCGCCAGCGAGCGGGGGGAGCGTGCATCCTGAAGGCTCTCCAGATCCCGCCACAGGTCCTGAAGCGGCGCCGGAGCATCACTGACCGGTTGCTCCGGCCTGCGCTTGTCGGGCACCTCGCGGTCAATCACGTTGGTGACCAGCACCGAATGGTGAGCCGTCAACGCCCGGCCCGATTCGCTGATCAGGTTGGGATGGGGGATGCCAGCCCGGTCGCACTCCGACTGCAGTATATGGATCACGTTGTAGGCATACTCCTGCACGCTGTAGTTCATGGAGCAACTGCTGCGGGACCGGGTGCCTTCATAATCCACACCAAGGCCCCCGCCGATATCCACCGTGCCAACCGGCGCACCCATCTGGCGCAATTCGCTGTAGAAGCGCGCACATTCCCGCAGCCCGGTCTGGATGTCGCGGATGTTGGCAATCTGCGAACCCAGGTGGAAATGCAGCAACTGCAGGGATCCCAAAGCTCCGGCTCCGCGCAGTGTTTCAACCACATCCAGCACCTGGCTGGCGGAAAGACCGAATTTCGACTTTTCCCCGCCGGTATTCTGCCAGTTCCCCTTTCCGATGGTGGCCAGTCGTGCACGAACACCAATCAACGGTGTCACTCCGAGACGGCGGGCCTGCTCCAGAATCAGCGGCAGCTCGGACTGTTTCTCCACCACGATAAACACCCGGTGTCCCAGCTTTTGTCCGATCAGTGCCAGACGGATGTATTCCCGGTCCTTGTACCCGTTGCAGACGATGACCGACCCGGGCTGCTGAGATAACGCCAGAACCGCCATCAGTTCCGGCTTGCTGCCCGCTTCAAGACCGATCTGGTTATCCCTGGCAGCCGGCTCTGCACATAGCAGTTCCTCGACCACTCGCCGCTGCTGGTTCACCTTGATGGGATAGACGGCCGTGTAAGCGCCCTGGTAGCCCTGTTCCTGCGCCACTTTGTTGAAGGCACCACACAGCTTGTTGACCCGGTCGTGGAGGATGTCGGTGAAACGGATCAGCACCGGCAATTGCACCCCGTTGCTGACCAGTGAGCGGGTCAGGTCGGGCAGGTTGATGTCCTCACCACTTTGGCCCCGGTCCGGCCGGATCAGCACCTCACCGCGGGCATTCACATCGATATAACCATCACTCCAGTGGGCGATGTTGTACACCTCGTGGGCGGCACTGCCGGTCGGTTCACTCATGGAGCTGTCCTGTGCTGAATCCGGAGCCGGCACGGTGCCGGCTTATGGCCGTCATTGTATGGATTCCACCGGCCTGCTGAAAGAACCGCGCGGGAAAAACCATGGCCCGACGCGATGATAGTCCTTTAGGTGTGGCAACTCCCCACCTACAATACCCTCAATACGAACAGGCTCGACAAGTAACTCCGGAGACACGAAATGACTGCACTGAACGACGGCTGGTTTACCGAGGTATTCCAGGACCAGGGAACCGCATTTTCCCTGCAGGTAAAGAAGAAGCTGCACGAAGAACAGACCGAATTCCAGAAGCTGGAAATCTGGGAAACCGAAACCTTCGGCAACCTGATGGTGCTGGACGGCTGCGTGATGCTGACCAGCCGTGACAACTTTCTGTACCACGAAATGATGACCCATCCGGCCCTGTTCACCCACAAGGACCCGAAGAAGGTCGTTATCGTCGGCGGTGGTGACTGCGGCACTCTTAAAGAAGTCCTTAAACACCCGGGTGTGGAAGAAGCCTGGCAGGTGGAAATCGACGAGCGCGTCACCCGCCTTTCGGAACAGTACTTCCCCGAACTGTGCGAATCCAACACCGACCCCCGCGCCAACTTCTTCTTCGGTGACGGCATCCAGTGGATTCGTGACGCGGTGCCTGAAAGCCTCGATGTCATTATCATCGACAGCACCGACCCGGTAGGCCCTGCCGAGGGCCTGTTCGCGCTGGATTTCTACCGCGACTGCATGATTGCGCTGCGTGAGGGTGGCATCATCGTCCAACAGAGCGAGTCGCCGCTGCTGCATACCAACACCATCATCAAGACCATCCACGATGACATGAAAAAGGCCGGGTTCGACCATGTGCGTACCCTGCCGTTCCCGCAGCCGGTGTATCCCACCGGGTGGTGGAGTTGCACCATGGCGGGGAAGGAGAAGCCTGTTGTGTACTTCCGTGAAGAAGATGCCGATCAGCGGCCGTTTGTGACTCGTTATTACAACGCTGATATCCATCGGGGGGCGTTGGCTTTGCCCCAGTTTATGGTGGATGTGTTGGAAGATGAGGTTATGTCGAGCGAAAGGTAAGCGTTAGCTGGGAGTGGGGTTGTCGGATTACGGCTTCGCCTAATCCGACCTACGAGGACCAACTACGGGAGGTAAACTCCGAGGTTGGCGAGGAAGCGGGCAGGGCCTTCCGGGATCGTCAAAAACATGGATGTTTTTGTCGAGCGTACAGGGACGTATTCACCGCGTATCCCGGAAGGCCCTGCCCGCTTCCGTCACCTCCAAGAACCGTTAACTCCGAACCAAAAAGAGGGGCGCCCGCAGGCGCCCCTCTTTTGATCCAGTGTCAGCCAATATTACTTGCTGCTGACAAACTCCGGATAGGCTTCCATGCCGCACTCGGACAGATCCACGCCTTCGTACTCTTCCTCTTCGGTAACCCGGATACCCATGACCGCCTTGAGGATGCCCCAGACAATCAGGCTGGTGCCGAAGACCCAGACGAAGATGGTGAGCAGTCCGACCAGCTGACCCATAAAGGTCGCATCCGCGTCGGACAACAGCACCGCGAAGATACCCCAGATGCCAACCACACCGTGCACCGAGATAGCACCGACCGGATCATCAATACGCATCTTGTCGAGTGTGACAATCGAGAACACCACAACGATGCCGCCGATAGCGCCGATGATGGTCGCCAGCAGGGGCGAAGGATCAGCAGGCTCAGCCGTGATGGCTACCAGACCGGCCAGGGCACCGTTCAGGGCCATGGTCAGGTCAGCCTTGCCGAACATGATGCGGGCGACGATCAGTGCGCCGATCAGGCCGCCGGCTGCCGCTGCGTTGGTGTTCAGGAACACGTTGGCAACCTCGTTGGCCACACCGATACCACCCAGCTTCAGGGTAGAGCCGCCGTTAAAGCCGAACCAGCCCATCCACAGGATAAAGGTACCGAGAGTTGCCAGCGGCAGGTTTGCGCCCGGGAAGGCATTGATCTGGCCCTTTGAGCCGTATTTGCCTTGACGGGGGCCCAGCAGCAGAACACCAGCCAGGGCAGCAGCAGCACCAGCCATGTGCACGATACCGGAGCCGGCGTAATCGCTGTAGCTGAGCTCGTAGATGCCGAAAACAGCATCGCCGTTCCAGGTCCAGGAACCCTGCATCGGGTAGATAAAGCCGCACATAACCACGGCGAATGCCAGGAAGGCCCAGAGCTTCATGCGCTCAGCGACGGCACCGGAAACAATGGACATGGCTGTGGCAACAAAAACCACCTGGAAGAAGAAGTCCGAAGCGCCTGCGTATTCACCCATCTCGCCGAAACCGGCTTCATTGGAAGCTGCAAGGACTCCGGCAATGGCCGCGTCGTCCATTTGCGCGACAGTGGTAACGCCACTGAGGAAGAGTCCGCCATCGTACATGATGTCGTAGCCGACGATCAGATACATGGTACAGGCTACTGCAAACAGGGAGACGTTCTTGGTCAGGATTTCAGTGGTGTTCTTGGCACGCACCAGGCCTGCCTCGAGCATCGAGAAACCCGCGGCCATCCACATGACCAGGGCACCGCAAATCAGGAAGTAAAAGGTATCCAGCGCATACTGGAGTTCAAAGATATAATTAAGATTGCTTTCCATGTGAAGCCCTCCGCACGAGGCTTTTCAGGTTATAAGTTTTTTGCGTTGGCTGTCTGGTTGATCAGGCTGTAATCAGACCGCTTCTTCGCCGGTTTCCCCGGTCCGTATCCGGATAGCCTGTTCCAGTTCGGTCACGAAAATTTTGCCGTCGCCGATTTTTCCGGTGTTGGCGGCCTTGGTGATGGATTCGATGACCTGGTCCAGCAGGTTGTCGCCGATAGCAACTTCAACCTTGACCTTGGGCAGAAAGTCCACCACGTATTCTGCGCCACGGTAGAGTTCGGTATGACCCTTCTGGCGACCGAAGCCTTTGACTTCAGTGACCGTTACGCCTTGTACGCCAATCTCGGATAGTGCCTCACGGACATCATCCAACTTGAAAGGCTTGATGATCGCTGTCACAAGTTTCATTGCTTTCTCCTTGGTAAAGCCGTCTCAACGCCTGGAACTCTTCGGTCCGTTGTTGAGGTCGGGATGCTGCCACCTCGCACACCAATTGTGCGGATTGCGTACAAGGCTTTTAGCATCGTGTGTGCCAACGCAAAAAATAACAATAATATCAGTATCTTGAGTATATGCTGATCCAAAATGGACCGTCAGGCTGCACCATTTCGGGGCTGGCCTGTCGGAAGCGAACCATAATGATGCACAAGTCAGGTGCAATCATTAAAAGCTGCCTCAGCGGCATTATACTGCCGATAGGGTACAGTATGGCAGGGCAGGCAATGTGTTACACTTCCGACCTTCGTACCGGTGCCAGTTCCGGACGGGTTCTGGAGAGTTCAACAGAGCTTATAAGTGTTCAAGCCAGCGAGGTGATTTGTGAAAGGTCCACAGGATTTCTTTACCCAGCTTCAGGGTCAGTTCGGCCAGTTTGTTCCCGATATGGCCCGTGCCGCCCGTGAGGACTTCGAAGCCCAGGCCCGGGCGACGGTAATGACCGTGCTGTCGCGCCTTGAGCTGGTAACCCGTGACGAATTTGATGCCCAGCAGGCGGTCCTGATGAAAACCCGTGAAAAGGTCGAGGCGCTGGAAAAGCGTGTGGCCGAGCTGGAGCAGCAGCCCCCGAACAGCTGACAGGCAGGAAGCCCGTCAGGCGGCTGAGCCGCCAATACCCATAACCATGGAAGGTTGTCATGTTTGCCGTCGTCCATACCCGCGCCAGCATTGGCGTATCCGCGCCATCCGTTACTGTTGAAGTCCACCTGTCCGGCGGCCTGCCGGCACTTTCCATTGTCGGGCTGCCGGAAACCGGCGTTCGTGAAAGCAGGGAGCGTGTCCGTAGCGCGTTGCTCAATGCCGGCTTCGACTTTCCCGCCCGCAGAATCACAATCAACCTGGCTCCCGCTGATTTGCCCAAGGAGGGTGGCCGCTTCGACCTCCCCATTGCCCTGGGCATCCTCGCCGCTTCCGGACAGATTCCGGCGGAAAGCCTTGCGACATACGAGTGTGTGGGCGAGTTGTCCCTTGATGGTGCGCTGCGCCCCCTGAAGGGGGTGCTCCCTGCCGTGTTGGCGGCCCGTAAAGAAGGACGCCAGTTGCTGATTCCCCAGGCCAATGCCGCCGAAGCCGCGCTTGCCAGCCAGGACGACGTGTTGCCAGCAGCCCATCTGCTGACAGTGTGTGAGCACCTGTGTGATCGGGCCCGTATTTCTCCGGTTCCGGCTGCAGTGGCAGAGCAGAGTGCCAGGCCCGGTCCGGACCTGGCCGATGTCCGGGGCCAGAACGTTCCGCGCAGGGCGCTGGAGATAGCGGCGGCGGGCGGGCATAACCTGCTGATGTTTGGCCCCCCGGGTACCGGGAAGAGCATGCTCGCCAGCCGTCTGCCCGGCATTCTGCCCCCCTTGACCACGGAGTCCGCCCTGGAGGTGGCCAGTATCCACTCGGTGGCCGGGTTGCCGGTTCAGGACGAGGACTGGTGCCGGCCACCTTACCGGTCACCGCATCACACCGCCTCATCCGTTGCCATGGTGGGTGGGGGCAGTAGTCCGCGGCCTGGTGAAATCTCACTGGCGCACCGTGGCGTATTGTTTCTGGACGAACTGCCGGAGTTTGGGCGCCGGGTGCTGGAAGTGCTGCGGGAGCCCATGGAGTCCGGCGAGATTGCCATCAGCCGTGCCGCGAGGCAGGTGACTTTTCCCGCCCGGTTTCAGGTGGTGGCGGCCATGAACCCGTGCCCCTGCGGTTACCTGGGGCATCCCTCGATCGAGTGCCAGTGTACGCCACAACAGGTGCTCCGCTATCGGGCAAAGATTTCCGGGCCGTTGCTGGACCGCTTCGATCTGCATGTGGAAGTGCCGGTGCAAAGTGGTGAGGTGCTGATGCAGCGCGAAGGGGAGGGGGAGTCGAGCGCCGTGGTGCGTGAGCGTGTCAATCAGGCCCGGCAGCGGCAGGTTCAACGGGGTGCGGTCAATAGCGCCCTGGGCGGCAGTGAGCTACACCACTACTGCCGGGTGGACCAGGCTGGTGAAACCATGTTGTCCGCGGCGATGGAGCGCCTGGGCCTGTCTGCCCGGGCCTTGCACCGCATTCTTCGGGTGGCGCGAACCCTCGCTGACCTGGAAGGTCAGGAGCGTATCGGCAATGGTCACCTGGTGGAGGCTCTGGGCTATCGCAAGCTGGACCGGCAGCAGACCAGGAATGCGCAGGTCTCGGTATAGAGGGTCGGGCTTAACAGGGGCTGACGGGCACAAATACCTGGCTGTATAGTGGCGTCTGCAGCAAGTCACTCTGGTAAACTGTCGATATAACCCATTGAAGAGGCACCGCGAAAGGGCGGTTGAGGACGTCAGATGACCGATCACGATGATGTTTCCGGCGATTCACCTGTTACCACACGCCGTGGCGTGCGCAGTTTCGTGTTGCGTCAGGGGCGAATGACCGAAGGCCAGAAGAAGGCCTACGAGCGCAGCTGGCCCAAGTACGGCCTGACCCGTGAGCAGGGCATGATCGACCCGCGCCAGGTGTTCGGCCGGGACAATATGCTGAATCTTGAGATCGGATTTGGCATGGGCAAATCCCTCGCCGATATGGCGGAAGCGGCGCCGGAGCAGGACTTTATCGGTGTCGAGGTGCATCTTCCGGGTGTGGGTGCCCTGTTGAAGGAGATTGAAGACAGGGGGCTGGAGAACGTCCGGATCTACGCTATCGATGCCAACGACGTGATTGACCTGTGCCTGCCCGATGCCGCCCTGGACCGGGTGATGGTGTTTTTCCCGGATCCCTGGCACAAGAAGCGGCATCACAAGCGCCGGCTGATCCAGCATGATTTCGTTCAACGCCTGCGCCACAAGCTCCGGGTGGGCGGTATCCTGCACCTGGCGACGGACTGGGAGAACTACGCGGAATACATGATGGAAATCATGAGTGAGTCGGAAGGCTTCGCCAACACTCAGGAGCCGGGCCAGTATTCCCCGCGTCCCGAGGATCGTCCGGTGACCAAGTTCGAGAAGCGCGGTGAAAACCTGGGACACGGGGTCTGTGACCTGGTGTTCTACCGCACAAACTAGGCGTCTGATTCCGGCGGCGTTATCCGTGGGCCAGCGGGTGGCGCCTGGCAGCCCGGATGATCACCAGTCCTGCCGCGCCCAGCATGAGCCCGGTAAACTTGATCAGCGCGCACACGGTTGCCGACAGACTGAGCATATCCGTAGGCGGGTCCATGTTGTTCAGCAGCAGGATGTTTTCCGCCATATCACCGGTGCCGGCAGCCACGAACAGCGCTTTGACCCAGCGCGCCACGTTGCGCTCCCGAACGCCCGGTCGGTCCCGGGTCAGGTGGTTGGTCAGAAGAATCAGTGTGAACAGGTAAGCCGGGACGAACAGGAAATCCAGCCACAGGGAAACATGGGCCCATACCAGGCCACCCTCGCGCCAGCTCCGGATGATGGCCATGGACTGGTCTGCCGTCGCTGCCATCTGGAAGCTGACGATGCCCTGGGGCGCCGAGCCAGTCCGCAGCGGCTGGTTGACGAGTACCAGAATAAGCAGCAGGGCCGCTGTTGCCAACAGGCTCAGGTTGAGCCTTTGGGGAAGCAGGGTCAGAAGACGCGGCAATGACATCAGAGAAAGCGCTCCAGCACGCTGTTCAGGTATCGCTGTCCGAGTTCTGTCGTCTGAATTCGTCCCGGTTTCAGCAGATTTTCCGTTCTTAATTCCTGAAGTTTTACCGCAACTGTGCTCAATGGTAAACCTGTACGTTCTGTGAACAGGTTTTCCGGTACTCCGGACGTCAGGCGCAAGGCGTTCATCAGAAATTCCAGAGGCCGCTCGTCAGGCTCGACCACCTGGTTGCCGGCGGTTCGGCTGCCAATCCGCTTCAGGTAGGCCTCGGGTTGCCGTGTTTTCCAGAATCGCCTTATTTCACCGTTGCGCAGGGTGATTTTGCCGTGAGCTCCGGCACCAAGGGCCAGGTAGTCCCCAAACATCCAGTAATTCAGGTTATGGCGGGATGCCATCCCCGCCCGACTCCAGGCTGACACCTCATAATCTGCGAAACCCTGTTGGTGCAGGTATTCCGAGCCCTGGCGATAGATCTCCCACAGGTGGTCCTCGTCCGGCAGTGGCGGGGGGCGGCTGAAGAATTCAGTATTGGGCTCCAGGGTCAACTGGTACCAGGACAGGTGCGGAGGCTCCCACGCCAGGGCCGTTTCCAGGTCGGTAATGGCCTGCTCCGGTGTCTGGCCTGGCAATCCATGCATCAGGTCGAGGTTGAAATTGTCGAAGCCGGCGTTACGGGCCGCCTCAATGGCTTTGTGCGCGGCCTTGTCATCGTGGATGCGCCCCAGGTCTTTCAGGCGCTGCGCATTGAAACTCTGAATGCCGATGGACAGGCGGTTGATTCCTGCTGCCCGAAAGCCATGGAACCGGCGTTGCTCAACCGTTCCCGGGTTGGCCTCCAGGGTAATTTCGACATCATCGTCGAAGCGGAGGTGTTCGCGTAGCTGGCGGAACAGGCTTTCATAGAAGTTCGATGACATCAGTGACGGCGTGCCACCGCCGATGAACACCGTCTGGATGCTGCGGCCCTGAACCAGTGCCAGGTCGCTGGCGAGATCCTCCATGATGGCTTTCAGGTAGCGGTCCTCAGGGATGTCGCCGGTCAGCGCGTGAGAGTTGAAATCACAATAGGGGCACTTTTTCACGCACCAGGGAACGTGAATGTACAGGCTTAGTGGGGGTAGTGCGCTGTTCCGCCAGTCATCCGGCAGCTCCATGGTCACTCTGCCCCGGCGCCCAGCTGTTCCAGGAGCTGGGCCAGTGCCCGTCCACGGTGACTTATCCGGCCTTTGTCTTCACGGGACAGTTCCGCGGCACTGGTTCCTGTTTCCGGTACCAGAAATACCGGGTCATAACCAAAACCGCCTTCCCCTCTGGGTTGATCCAGTATCTTCCCTGGCCAGCGGCCATGGCAGATGACCGGCGTTGGATCATCGGCATGGCGCAGGTAGACCAGTACGCAGTGGAACTGGGCGGTTCGTTGCTCTTCAGGGATTCCTTCCAGGGCCGACAACAGGGCACGAACGTTATCGTCGTCACTGGCAGACTCGCCCGCATAGCGCGCCGAGCGAACACCCGGCTGGCCACCGAGTGCGTCAACCGCAAGCCCGGAATCGTCCGCCAGGGCGGGTAAGCCGGTGACGCGGGCCGCATGCCTTGCTTTGAGGATGGCATTTTCCACAAAGGTGACGGCCGGCTCTTCCGCCTCGCCGACCCCCAGCGTCCCCTGGGCGACAGGCGTTAGTCCCAGGGGTTTGAGCAGCTCCGCCAGTTCGGCAATCTTGCCTTTGTTATTGCTGGCTATAACCAGTCGGTCTGTGGTCTCAGTCATCAGTCATTGAACAGCGTATGGGCGAAACGAATGGGAAGATCCTCTTTACTGCCAGTGGGCCTTGCGGTTATCTGAAAAGTCATCAATTCAGCGTTGCTGTACTGGTATTCCGCGATGAAGTAGACGGCATTACCTTCCTGTATGCGGCGAAACCCCAGAAATTTCACCTGCTGCACGTCGTTCAGTACCTTGCCTTCCACTTGCCCTGACACTGGCTCCAGGCCGCCATTTTCGGTTTCCCGCATTATGGAAATGTTAACGATTCCAATGCTTTTGCTGCGGTTCAGGTTGTTCTCCCTGGCGACCTCGGGTGCCAGGAAGGTGCTGGGAAAAACGCTCCAGTGCACCTGGAATTCACCGAAATCCTTTGAACCGGCGTGGGTCTGGGTAGAGAGCAGGAGCAGGCATGCCAGTGACAGTATGGCAAACCAGTGGGCGTGAATTATTCTGTTCATGAATCCTCCCGGGTTATCCGGTATATGGCAATCTGTCCCAACATGTTGGGCCACAGGCGGCTGAGCCAGCGATCCTGATGCTCACCATCCACCACCGTACGGGTCAGGATGCGGAAGCCTTTGCGGTAACACAAGGCCTCGAAGTCCTTGAAGGTGCACAAATGGATGTTGGGGGTGTTATACCATTTATACGGCAGAGTTTCGGATTCGGGCATACGGCCCCGACGCATCAGGTACCAGCGCAGTCTCCAGTAGGCGAAGTTGGGGAAGGTTACAATGCCTTCGCGACCGACCCGCATCATCTCATCAAGCACCATGTCCGGGCGGCGAACGGCCTGCAGTGCCTGGGTCATGAGCACGGTGTCGAAGGTGTGATCCTCGAAGTTTCCAAGCCCCTGGGTATCCAGATTCTGTTCGATGACTGATACACCACGGCCCATGCAGGTGGTGATGTGGTCCTGATTGATTTCCAGCCCGAAGCCGGTGGCCCGTTTCTCCCGCTGCAGGTAGTCCAGCAGGGTGCCGTCGCCGCAACCCAGGTCAAGCACGTGGCTTCCCGGTTTGATCCATTGCTCGATAATTTTCAGGTCTGGTCTCATGCCCCTGCCTCCCTCGCTACACGGTCCATGTACGCCTCGAAGATGGCGGTGTATCTTGGGGTGGGTATCAGGAAGGCATCATGGCCCCAGGGTGCGTCTATTTCCGCGTAACTGACCTTGCAACGGGCAGAGATCATGGCGTTCACCAGTTCTTCCGACCTTGCCGGGGTAAATCGCCAGTCGGTGCTGAACGACAGTACCAGGAATTCGCAGCAGGCGCCGCGCAGGGCTTTTGCCAGATCGTTGTCGTGTTCGTAGGCGGGGTCGAAATAGTCCAGTGCCTTGGTCATCAGCAGATAGGTGTTGGCGTCGAACGACTCCGAGAACCGCTCGCCCTGGTAGCGCAGGTAGCTTTCCACCTGAAATTCGGCGTCGTAGCCGAATTTGTAGGCCTGGTCCCGCAACTCACGGCCGAATTTTTCCCCCATGGAGGCGTCGGACAGGTAGGTAATGTGGCCCACCATCCGTGCCAGCATCAGCCCCCGCCGGGGCAGGGTGTTGTACTCGTAGTAGCGGCCGTCGTGAAATTCCCGGTCTGACGTGATGGCCTGCCTCGCCACCTCGTTGAAGGCAATGTTCTGGGCGCTGAGGCGCGGGGTTGATGCAATGACTACGGCGTGTCGCAGCCGGTCAGGATAATCCAGGCTCCACTGCAGGGCCTGCATGCCCCCCAGGGATCCGCCAACCACCGCGGCCCAGCACTCGATACCGAGCCGGTCGGCCAGCAGGGCCTGGCTGTGCACCCAGTCGCGAACGGTGATAACGGGAAAATCGGGCCCATAGGGTTGACCGGTCTGTGGATTGGTGCTGCCGGGCCCGGTACTGCCATGGCAGCCGCCCAGGTTGTTCAGGCTGACAACGAAAAAACGGTTGGTGTCGATGGGCTTGCCGGGGCCTATGCAGCTGTCCCACCAGCCGGGCTTGCGATCTTCCTTGCTATGGTAGCCGGCCGCGTGGTGATGGCCGCTGAGGGCATGACAGATAAGCACCGCGTTACTGGCATCGGCGTTGAGTTCGCCATAGGTCTCGATCACCAGGTCGTAACTTTCCAGTGTCCGGTTGCACGCCAGGGTAATCGGCGTATCGAAGTGCAGTGTCTGAGGGGTGACTATCCCTACAGAATCCGTTGGCAAGGGATCGGGCATTGGCGCGACAGGTTCCTGATTCGGTCCGGTTTATCTGCAACAAGATTGAGGCAATGGCCGCACAGGAGAGCCCGGGAAGACGGTGGGCTCGATGGAATGGCCGGCTGATTGCCAGCCAAGCAGTTTAAAGGCCGGCCCGCGCGGCTGCAACCGCCGTTTCCGGCGCTGCTCAGACAGCGCCGGAAATGTTGACCACCTTCTGCTGGATCATCGTTGGTGCCGGTTTGCGGATCTGCCGTTGCATGGCGTCGGCCAGTTCCAGCTGCCGTTTCAGATCGGTAATGGTGTTCTGCAGTCGTTCCCGTTCGGCGCGGCTGTCGCGATCACTGCGCACCATGTCCCGCAGCCGTCGGATCTGGTGTTCCAGCAACTGTTTCTGCTCCATGGAATACTGCATGATGGGCAAGAGTGCTTCCGCGGGCCAGCGCTCTACATCAGCTCTTACCCGTTGGTGAAGGGTGCGGGCTTCCTCGACGATGACATTGAAAAAACGGCGCACCAGCAGAGACTGTTCCGTCAGCAGGTTTTTCGGGCTGATTCGGAACCGTTTGGCCTTCTTGCGTAACTCCCGTACGGCAATCACGTGGCGCCCCGCCCGCAAGGGGATCGGCTCCAGGTGGCGGGCCCGGGTGTCTTCGTTGTAGCGGCGATAGATGGCACCCACCATTTTTTCCGCCAGGTGGCCTTCGCTGAGGAGATTGGCCAGGTCACTTTCCAGCAATTCGAAAAAATGGTCCATGCTGTGGTTCATGCCAGCGGTGGTCCAGCTTTTCGACATCTTCTGGCGGACTTTGTCAGCGTGGGCCTCGAATCGGTCCTCACTGACCAGACCCTTGAGCATATCGCCCTGGGAGTCCATCAGCCGCCGGCTTGACCGCAGGGTGATCAGCTTCTTGTAATAGAAATCGTAATCCCGCTGGGCGCGGTCGGCCAGGCGGCGTAGCGCGTCCTTGTCCATGGTGACACCGGAGCAGGCCTCCAGTTCTTCCTCAAGTGCGTCGAGCCGGGTCTGCATGGCAGCCTGGCTGTTCTGCAGCATGCCCAGCAGATCGTTGATCAGGCTCTGGGTGATCAGCTGTTCCTTGTGCATCAGGATGCGCTGGATAATCAGCTGCTCCAGCTGGCCAAGATTCGAACGCTCTAGCAGTTCTTCGTTGCCTTTCACCCGTGCCAGCAGACCTTGCTTGGCAGAAAGCGGAATGACGTCCTGTTGGCGCATGCCGAGGTGGTCTGCCGTGTACCCCCGCACCCGTTCAATGGCTTCGTGGGTATGCTTCTCACCCTGGAGGTCGTCCCAGAGCACGTCAATTTTGTTCAGCACCGCAAAGCGTCCGGCACGGTGATCTGCATGCTCGGTATCGATGTGCTCCTTCCAGATGGTCATGTCACTGGCGGTAACGCCGGTGTCGGCACTGAGCAGGAAGATGATGGCGTGGGCTCGGGGCAGCATGCTGATGGTCAGTTCCGGCTCGGAGCCCAGTGCGTTGAGGCCCGGCGTGTCCAGGATTCTCAGCCCACGCTCGAACAACGGATGGCGGATGCTGATCTGGGCATTGCGCCAGGCCGGAACCAGTACGTTCCCGGGCCGGTTGCGGTCATGCTCCAGCATGTCTTCATCAAAACCGAGGCCGCGAGCCTCCTGGGGGCTGACGCTCTTGACCCGCGCCACTTCTGCCAGTACTTCCCGCATGATTTCCGGGTCGCGCTCGTCCAGGTCATGTTTGACCCAGCGTTCCGGCTGTTTGCGCAGTTGCTGCAGAGAAAGTTCGCCGGTGCGGGTTTCGATGGGAAGCAGGAGCAGATAATTGCTGTTGGAGGTACGATCGAAAAACAGCTCGGTCGGGCACATGGTGGTGCGGCCGGCCTGGGAGGGCAGCATGCGCTGACCGTATTCCGAGAAGAAGAGGGCGTTGATCAGTTCGGTTTTCCCGCGGGAATACTCTCCCACAAAGGCAATGGTGAGCTCGTCTTCGATCAGTAATTCCAGCCCGTGGCGGATGCGGTTGCTGACATCATCCGAAAACAGATTGTTGTCCTGAAGCCACAAACGATAACGGCCGATCTGTCTGATCAGCTCTTTCTTCCAGCCGTGGTAGGCCTCGACCTGCTGCGACAGGGTACCTTGCTTGTTCATCGGACCATCCTTCTGCTCGACTTCCGGGCGACTGCGTTGGCTTTTGGTTGGGTAAAGCTGCGTTGAAAATATAGCTAATGTTACCGCACCTGCCGGGCAATTCTGCGAGGCCGGTCACGGGTATGTACAGCAGAACGACGGATTATACATAAAAAATGCAGCTGATTCAGTGAGATGGATCAGCTGCACGGGAAGGTTGCTTTATTGTCCGTATGTGTAACGGATTGTGTTTTTGGGAGGCAGTCTACATTCCGACAATGGATCCCATGCCGGCGGCAATTTTCATGTGATCGATCACGACTGAAATCACATTGAGGATCAGGAAGACGATAATGGGTGACAGATCCAGCCCACCAAGAGAGGGCATCACGCTACGCACGGGCCGCATTACTGGCTCGGTGATCTGTGCCACCAGCTGGATGGCAGGGTGGTTGCTTTGCGGGGCGATCCAGCTCACCACCACAACGGCGATGACGGACCAGAAGTAGATTTTCACGATCAGGTCCAGCACATTGAGTATCGACCAGCTCAGCAGTGTCAGCGGGTTGATGGCCGGAATGCTGCCGTTGATGGCAAACAGGATCAGGAAAAAGGTGATGGCCTGGATGATGACAGCCAGTACCAGGGAGGCACCGTCGATACCTCCCCATCCGGGGATGAATCGGCGCAGGGGCCGCAGCAACGGATTGGTGGCCTTCACCGCGAACTGGGTGATCGGGTTGTAGAAATCGGCCCTTGCCAGTTGCAGCAGGAAACGCAGCAGCACAATCGTCAGGTAAAACGTTGAGGCAATGAGCAGAATGGTGATCAGAATGTCAGCCAGCATGAAGCCGTGTCTCCCGTTATCGGTTACTGTTTCTTGGCAAGTTCTTTGGCCATTTCCCCGGAGCGCTTATAGGCTGCGGAATAGGCTTTTTTCACCAGGTCCCTGAGGCCGCCCTCTTCAAAGGTATGGATGGCCTGTTCCGTGGTGCCACCGGGGGACATGACATTGCGCTTGAGCTGGCCGGGGTCGAGTTCGCTACGTCCGGCCATTTCGGCAGCACCGGCCATGGTCTGGATGGCCAAGGCACGGGCGGTTTCGCTGGCGATGCCCGCGTCGGTTGCTGCTTCTTCAAGGGCTTCCAGCATCAGGAAGAAGTAGGCGGGGCCACTTCCCGATAGTGCGGTCACTGCATGGAGGAGCGACTCCTCGTCGACCCATAGCGCGGAGCCTATGCTGCTGAAGACCGACTCGACCATGGCTTTCTGCTTGTCCTTTACCTGGTCATTGGCGTAGAGGCCGGCAGCCCCCTTGCCCACCAGCGAGGGTGTATTCGGCATCACCCGCACCAGCGGGAGACCGCCGCCAAGCCATTCGTCCAGAGTGGATGCTTCCAGCCCGGCCGCGATGGAGACCATCAGCGGGCGGGTATTCTGGACCACCGGGGCGATATCTGAACAGACATCCGCCATGACCTGTGGCTTCACCGCAAGAACCACCATGTCCGCCTGCTGGGCGCAGTAGCGGTTGTCGGTAGTCACGCTGACGCCAAACTGCTTGCGGATGGACTGAAGGTGATTGTCATCGGGGGCGCTGACCCAGATATTGGCGGCCTGGAAGCCGCTGTCCAGCATGCCACCGATAATGGCACTGGCCATGTTGCCGGCGCCGATAAACGAAATCGTTGGTGATGTGCTCAAGGTTCACTCCGCCTTTGGATCAGTAGTGGTCAATTGTCGATCTGCTGGTGATGATAACAGGAACCGGGCCTGTCAGCCTCCGCTTACCGGGGGCCGAACAGGGCGGTTCCAACCCTCACCCAGGTAGAGCCCTCTTCAATGGCCATTTCCAGGTCGTCGGACATGCCCATGGAAAGGGTGTCCAGAGGGCCGGAGCCCGGTGCTTCCTGCCGGAGTTTTTTCAGTGCGTTGGCCAGTTTGCGGAAGCTGGATCGCAATTCCGCTTCGGGCTGGTCCGGGTCAGGAATCGCCATCAGGCCCCGGAGCGAGAGATTGGGCATCTCCTCAATGGCGTCTGCCAGCTCCGTGAGATCCTCCAGCGAACAGCCGGATTTGGACGCTTCGTTATTGATGTTCACCTGCAGGCAGATATTCAGCGGCGGCAGGGCGCTGTCGCGCTGCTCATCCAGCCGGTGGGCAATCTTGAGCCGGTCGACGCTGTGAGCCCAGTCAAAGGCTTCCGCAATCTGGCGCGTCTTGTTGGACTGGATCGGGCCTATGAAATGCCACTCGATCGCGTCCAGATCAGCCAGGGCCTCCATCTTGTCCAGCGCTTCCTGGACATAGCTTTCACCAAAGGCACGTTGGCCAGCCTCGAAGGCGGTTCGAAGGTCCTCCGCAGGCCGTTTTTTGCTCACAGCCAGCAGGCGCACCGAGTTCGCCTTGCGGCCGGCCTTCAATGTTGCTTTTTGTATGCGTCGGGTTACGGTCCCGATGTTGTCTGCTATGCTGCTCATTGTGCGAATCCGCCGACTCCGGTCAGTCACTGATACGGTGACACGTTACCCGCAGGTCACTGAAATGCCAAGTGAAGCTGTTCGGGGCCTGCTGACTGATGCCGGCGCATACCGGGATAAAAGCAAAAAGCCTTCCGAGGACCCCTATGGATATTACTGAACTGCTTGCCTTTTCGGCCAAACAGGGCGCATCAGATTTGCACCTGTCGGCCGGCCTTCCTCCGATGATCCGTGTTGATGGCGATGTTCGCCGTATCAACCTTCCGCCCATGGAGCATAAAGAAGTCCACGGGCTGATCTACGACATCATGAACGACAAGCAGCGCAAGGACTACGAAGAATTTCTGGAAACCGACTTTTCCTTTGAGGTTCCGGGGGTTGCCCGCTTCCGTGTCAACGCGTTCAACCAGAACCGGGGGGCCGGCGCGGTTTTCCGGACCATCCCGTCAAAAGTGCTGACCATGGAAGACCTGGGCATGGGCCAGGTGTTCAAGGACATCTCATCGGTACCCCGTGGTCTGGTACTGGTTACCGGTCCTACGGGTTCCGGTAAGTCCACCACGCTGGCGGCGATGATCGACTACATCAACGACAGCCGCTACGAGCACATCCTCACCATTGAGGACCCCATCGAATTCGTGCACGAATCCAAGAAATGCCTGCTCAACCAGCGGGAAGTGCATCGTGACACCCTGGGCTTCAACGAAGCCCTGCGCTCGGCACTGCGGGAAGACCCCGACATCATCCTGGTGGGCGAGCTGCGGGACCTGGAAACCATTCGTCTGGCATTGACGGCGGCGGAAACCGGCCACCTGGTATTCGGCACCCTGCACACCACCTCGGCGGCAAAAACCATTGACCGCGTGGTGGATGTATTCCCGGCGGAAGAGAAGTCCATGGTCCGTTCCATGCTGTCGGAGTCGTTGCAGGCGGTTATCTCCCAGACCCTGATGAAGAAAATGGGTGGCGGCCGGATTGCCGCCCACGAGATCATGATTGGTACCTCTGCAATCCGTAACCTGATCCGCGAGGACAAGATTGCGCAGATGTACTCGGCAATCCAGACCGGTGGTTCCCTGGGCATGACGACCCTGGACCAGTGCCTGGAAAAACTGTTGAAGAAAGGTCTCATTTCCCGCGAAGCGGCACGAATGAAGGCGAAAATGCCGGACAACTTCTAAATGCGGTAGAAGGCTTGGCACATTGTTCGGCGGGTGCCGGGCGGGGCCTGTTCCAGGGACGTCAAAAACAGGGATGTTTTTGTCGAGCGTACATGGACGTATTTACAGCGTGCCCTGGAACAGGCCCCGCCCGGCACCCGGACACCGAAAGTCAGAAACACAGGTAGATGATCATGGAATTCGAAAAACTGCTCCGTTTAATGGTGGAAAAGGGTGGCTCTGACCTTTTTATAACAGCCGGTGTGCCGCCCTCCATGAAGGTGAACGGCAAGGTGCTTCCTGTTACCAAGAACGCCCTGACGCCGGAGCAGACCCGTGAGTTTGTTTACGGTTCGATGAGCGACAAACAGCGGGCCGAGTTCGAGGAAAGTCACGAATGTAACTTTGCCATCAGTGCCCGGGGTATCGGCCGCTTCCGTGTCAGCGCCTTCTTCCAGCGTAACCTCTGCGGCATGGTGCTGCGGCGGATTGAGGTGAAGATCCCGCAGATTGATGACCTCGCGCTGCCGGAGGTGATCAAGGAACTGGCCATGACCAAGCGTGGCCTGATCATGTTCGTGGGCGCCACCGGTACTGGTAAGTCCACTTCGCTGGCAGCCATGCTGGGGCACCGTAACCGCAACAGCCGGGGCCATATCATTTCGATTGAGGACCCGATTGAATTCGTTCACCAGCATCAGGGCTGTATCGTCACCCAGCGCGAAGTGGGCATCGATACGGAAAGCTTTGAAGTGGCGCTTAAAAACACCCTGCGTCAGGCGCCGGACGTTATTCTGATTGGTGAGGTGCGAACCCGCCAGACCATGGAATACTCGGTGCAGTTTGCTGAAACCGGTCACCTGTGCCTGGCCACCCTGCACGCCAACAACGCCAACCAGGCGCTGGACCGGATAATCCAGTTTTTCCCGCCGGAGCAGCACAACCAGATCTGGATGGACCTGTCCCTGAACCTCAAGGCCATTGTCGCCCAGCAGTTGATTCCGACACCGGACGGACAGGGCCGCAAAGCCGTCATCGAGGTGTTGATCAACACGCCTCTGGTTGCTGACATGATCCGTAAGGGCGAGGTGCACAAGCTCAAGGAACTGATGTCCAAGTCCAACGAAACCGGCATGCGCACCTTCGATCAGGCGCTTTACACGCTTTATGCAGAGGGTTCCATTACGTACGAAGACGCGCTTGCTCATGCCGACTCCGCGAACGACCTGCGTCTGATGATCAAGCTTGGCACGGATTCCCAGGGCGCGGACAAGCTGGCCTCGAGTGTCGACAAGCTGTCGATTCAGGACGATTGATCGATATATCGCCAATTTAGACTTTAGTCTGAAACAATTAGGCCCCTGAACCAGTAGGGATGGTAATTGTGGCCATCAGATCACCCTGCGTATACTCCGTGGTAACGCTACACGGAGGACTTATGCGTAACAAAAAAGCCAACCTTTACTCTGCTATCCGTTTTGCCACCATCGCCGCTGCTGCCGCTCCGGCCAGCGTACTGGCTGGCGGCTTTTCCCTGAATGAGCAAAGCGCCAGTGCCATGGGCGTTGCCAACGCCGGAACGGCCGCCAACCCGGAGAATGCCACCACGGTGTTTTTTAACCCCGCCGGTATGAGCCAGCTGTCTGGTACCAATATGTCATTTGGCGCTGCCGTGCTGGATATCGACGCGGAACTCAAAGAAGGCACCGGCAGTGCTGTTCGTGACGATGGTCGCCCTGTTACCGGTGGAAACGGTGGTGATATCGCCGATCCGGCCGTCCTCCCGAACTTTTATATGACCCACGAAGTCAACAACTGGCTGGACGTGGGCTTTGGGCTGCACGCACCCTATGGTCTTGCTGCTGACTATGAGGATGACTTCAAGGGCCGCTTTTTCGCTGACGAGACCGAGCTGACCGCCATCGCATTCAGCCCTTCCATTGCCGTCAATGATGGCAATGGTTTGTCCCTGGGAGCGGGCATCAACATTATTTATGCCGAGGGCAAGCTGACCAAGTTTCAGGATTACAGCGGTACGGAAGCCCGTTTTGGGCTGCCACCGGGAACCCTGGATGATGGGTATGCGGATGTTGAGGGCGACGACGTTGCGCTCACCTTTGCCTTCGGGATGCTTTGGGAGCTTTCCGAGCGAACCCAATTTGGCATCTCTGCACAGACCGGAGCCGAGCTGGATCTCGATGGCGAGGCGGAAATCCGCGATTTCCCGCAGGGCAGTCTGGGATCTGGTGGTCTCACCTTCAGTCAGTCCACAGTGACTGAAAAGGCGACGGTTCCGCTGGAAATTCCGGAAAGTATCACCTTTGGCGCTCGCCACCGCATTACCGACACAGTGACATTCCTGGCCGGTGCAACCTGGGCAAAGTGGAGCCGCTTTGAGGCTCTGGACATCGTCAGCCGTGAGGATAACGGCCCGGTTTCTTCCCGGGCAGGGCCGGGGCTGGGCGATGATCGCCTGATTGCCCATGTGTCTGAGAACTGGAAAGATACCTGGCAGGCGAATGTCGGTGCTATCTGGCAGGCCACTCCGGAATGGGCATTCAAGGCCGGCTATGCCTGGGATGAGTCGCCGGTGAACGACGATTTCCGCACCGCGCGAATTCCTTCCGGTGATCGTGACTGGCTGACGCTGGGCGCGCAGTATGCAGACGCCCGTTCTGGCTGGACGGTTGACGTTGCAGCCGGTGTGTTGCTGTTTGACGATCAGGACGTCGATGAGCGGAATTACGACGTTAATGACGAGCCGATGCCCGGAGCAGCACGCTATCAGGGCACCTATGAACTCGACGCCTGGAGTGCCGGCGTCCAGGTCAGCAAATCGTTCTGATCACAGCTTCAGGTGGCTGACCGAGACTGGTCAGCCGACCACCTGGCCGCGATAGATTCGCTTGGATCGCTGTGGCCGAGGCGTTTCTTCCTCCACGGGGGCCTGTCCACGATAGGTTCGCTTGTCGCCTTCCTCATCCTCTTCAGGTTCTGCCATTCTGAGCTGGGGAACCTGCTCAGTCAGTGCGGCCCAGGTGCGGGTCAGTTGGCTGGAGCGGGTTTTACGGGCGTAGTCTGCCAGTTGCTGTTCCAGATGCTCTTCCGTGAGATGCAGTTTGACTCCGAATTCGGTGTGAATCAGGCGCCGGCACTGGTGTACCAGCTTCAGCAGGCCAGGGTCCAGTAGCCAGCTTCTTTGAGATGCCAGAAATGTCATGGTAACGGCCTCGGGAAAGATGTGTCACAACCTGGCTCCTGCCCGATCAGGCAGAAGCCGACAATCTCAATACCTTGCGAATTCCATGCCGTCTGATGAAAAGGCGTGGTTACGCGATTCGGCGCACAAGCGATGATCGCAAACAGGGCGTTTTGGTGAGCTGTTGCCCCAAAACGGACCCCGGAAGGATGAACTAGTGCGCTTCGTCCCAGTTATTGCCAACGCCGGCTTCCACCAGCAAGGGAACATCCAGCCTGGCAGCAGCTGACATACGCTTTTCCAGGCCTTCGCGGATCTTGTTCACCGCCGACTCTCGCACTTCCAGAATCAGTTCGTCGTGAACCTGCAGGATCATCCGTGCGTCATCCCCGTGATTGGCCAGCAGCCAGTCTTCCACGCTGACCATTGCCCGCTTGATGATGTCTGCAGCAGTTCCCTGCATGGGAGCGTTGATGGCAGTACGCTCTGCGGCCTGTTGCATCTGTTTGTTGCGGGCGTTGATCTCCGGCAGGTAGAGGCGCCGTCCGTAGAGGGTTTCGACGAAGCCGTCGTCGTGGGCCTGCTTGCGGATGTTGTCCATGTACCTGAGTACCCCGGGATAGC
This sequence comes from Marinobacter sp. SS13-12, assembly GCF_030227115.1. Taxonomy (NCBI): domain Bacteria; kingdom Pseudomonadati; phylum Pseudomonadota; class Gammaproteobacteria; order Pseudomonadales; family Marinobacteraceae; genus Marinobacter; species Marinobacter sp. SS13-12. The sequence goes on along the minus strand of NZ_JASSUA010000004.1, from coordinate 76,876 downwards.
GCTCGAAGTACCTGTCGATGTATTCCTGGGCCTGGTTGCGGCCCACATCCAGCTGGCGGGCAAGGCCGAAGGCCGACATGCCATAAATGAGCCCGAAATTGATGGCCTTGGCGCTGCGGCGCTGATCGGCGGAGACCTCGTCCACGGCAACGCCAAACACTTCCGCGGCGGTTGCCCGGTGAATGTCCTCGCCCTTCTCGAAGGCCGTCAGCAGGCCCTTGTCGCCAGACAGGTGGGCCATGATCCGCAGTTCAATCTGGGAGTAGTCCGCGGCCATCAGTTTGTAGCCGTCCGGCGCTACGAATGCCTGGCGAATACGGCGCCCCTGTTCACTGCGGATCGGGATGTTCTGCAGGTTGGGCTCTGACGATGATAACCGGCCGGTGGCCGTCACCGCCTGATGGTAAGAGGTATGGATCCGGCCGGTACGGTGATGGATCAGCTCCGGCAGGGTGTCCGTGTAAGTGGATTTGAGCTTGCTCAGGCTGCGATGCTCCAGGATCAGCCGGGGCAGGGCATGTTCGTGGGCCAGTTCCTGAAGCACCGGTTCAGCTGTGGACGGCGCGCCTTTCGGAGTTTTCTTCACCACCGGCAGCCCCATCTTGTCGTAGAAGATGGTTTGCAGTTGCTTGGGGGAGCCCAGGTTGAAGGTTTCGCCGGCTTCGTCGTGGGCTTCCTTCTCCAGCTCCGCCATGCGTTCCGCCAGTTCCTGGCTGTGCTGGCGCAGGGTGCTGGCGCTGATCATGGCGCCCCGTTGCTCCATCCGCGACAGCACCGGCACCAGTGGCAGGTCGATGTTTTCATACACCTCCCGCAGGCGACCGGTTTTTTCCAGTTGCGGTCGCAACACCTGGTGCAGGCGCAGGGTGATGTCGGCGTCTTCGGCGGCGTAAGGGCCTGCCTGTTCCAGATCAATCTGGTTGAAGGTCAGCTGTTTGGCACCCTTGCCGGCAATGGACTCGAACGTGATGGTCTGCTCGCCCAGATATTGCATGGCCAGCGAGTCCATGTCATGGCGCGAACCTACCGAGTTGAGCACGTAGGACTCCAGCATGGTGTCTTCCGCAATACCTTCCAGACTGATGCCATGGTTGGCCAGAACGTTCTTGTCGTACTTGAGATTCTGGCCGAGTTTGGCTTTTTTCGGGTCTTCCAGCAGCGGTTTCAGCTGCTCCAGTACGGTGTCACGGTCCAGTTGTTCCGGAGCGCCCATGTAATCGTGGCCCAGGGGAACATAGGCAGCTTCGCCTGCCTCGATAGCAAAGGATACACCAACGATTTCGGCGTCCATGTAGCGCAGGCTGGTGGTTTCCGTGTCGAATGCAAACAGGGAAGCCTTGTTGAGGCGCTCCATCCAGTTGTCCAACTCTGCCTGGTCAGTGATGACCGAGTACTTCTTTTCTCTCGTGGCAGTCTGGTTGCTGCCGCCAGCGGTGTTGCCGGTATCCTTGTTGGCGGAGGAGTCGTTATCACCATTTTCCAGTTCCGCAATCCAGGAGCGGAGCTCGTATTCACGGAACAGCTCAAGCAGCTTGTCGTCGTCCTGGGTTCTCAGCTTCAGGTCTTCCAGCCCGAATTCCAGGTCCACATCGGTTTTGATGGTGGCCAGTTCGCGGCTCAGGGGCAGTGTCTCCCTGGCTTCCCGCAGGTACTCGCCAATCTTGCCCTTGACCTCGTCCGCGTGCTCGATGATTTCGTCCAGGCTGTCCCAGGTCTGCAACCATTTCACGGCGGTTTTCGGGCCGCATTTATTAACGCCGGGTATGTTGTCCACCTTGTCACCCACCAGCGCCAGGTAATCCACGATCTGTTCCGGGGCAATGCCGAACTTTTCCACCACGCCTTCCCGGTCCATGCGGGTATCCGTCATGGTGTTGATCAGGGTGACGTGGTCGCTCACCAGTTGTGCCATGTCCTTGTCGCCGGTGGAAACCACAACATCGATGCCTTTGCTGGTGGCCTCGTCTGCCAGGGTGCCGATGACGTCATCGGCCTCGACGCCACTGACTATCAGCAGCGGCAGACCCATGGCGCGAACCATATCGTGGATAGGCTGGATCTGCACGGCCAGGTCGTCAGGCATGGGCGGGCGGGTGGCCTTGTAGTCTTCGTACAGGTCGTTGCGGAAGGTTTTCCCCTTGGCGTCGAACACCACCACCATTTTCGAGCCGGGAAAATCCTGTTCCAGCTTCCGGATCATGCTGATGACGCCCTTGATGGCTCCGGTGGGGTGCCCCTTGCTGGTCATCAGGGGAGGCAGGGCGTGATAGGCGCGGAAAAGGTACGACGACCCGTCGACGAGAACCACGGGCGGAGTCTGTTGTTGTGTCATATCAAAACGGATCCGGATTCTGATTGAAGCGTTGAATGGCTTGTGCAACTCTGACTGCACGGAGGCATTGGTTCGCAGTGTCAGGGCGGCTTTTGGCGTCCTTAAACAGAATGGAAGAGTAACATGAAAATGAAACGTATCGCCTGCTCGGGACTTGTGTTGGGTATGTTATGGGGGCCTGTGATGGCACAGGAAAGCATGGACGACAGCGATGTTGTCCAGACGCCTCGGGAACCGCTGGTGGTGTCTGATTACCAGCCATCTTCCGACGGCCCTCAGATTGTTATCCGCCCGGGTGAGAATGAAGTGTTCTATGAGTACCGGGTGAACGGCCAGCTGATGGAGATCAAGGTCGTGCCGGAGGCAGGGCCGGAGTATTACCTGGTTCCTGCAGACGGTGGTGGTTGGATCCGCGAGAATGAAACCGACATGCTGGTGCCCAGTTGGGTTATTTTCAGCTGGTAACGGTTCAGATCAGGTCAACAAAGACTGTGTCAGAGCGCCGGCTTTCGAGGCCGTTGTCATCAAGTGTGGTGATACTGAACTCGTAAGCACCGGGAGTAAAATCCTCCAGCGGGTATTCAGTATCAGCACTGCCGGGTAGTCGAATCACATCAAACCCTTTTTCGTGGCGCAGCCGGTAGTAAATGCGATAGCCGCTTATATCGCTCGAATAGAGGCGGGAGCCATCTTCCCTGGTCAGTGGCGCGTCCCAGCGCAGAATGGGGGGTGTGGCCAGGGATGTTTCGCCAGTAGCTCGGGAACCCTCTCCCGATTGCCCCAATGTGTCGCGAAAAGAGGTGATGGCGTTATCAAGGCGTTTCGCCGACACCTCATTGGCCTGGCTGGATGCCGCCCGCGACGCCCCGGAGTCTTCCTGGCAGCCAGCCAGTCCCAGGAGGACGAGTAAGAGAACGAATAGTTTCCAGGGCCGCACCTGCCCAGCAGTCCCTTGGGTGAGTGTCTTTCCTTGCATGGTGTTTCTCGCGATTCGATTATCGGCGCAAATTATGCCCAAGTTTAAAAAATCATCAAGGGAGCAGTCGGCATATCGAAATAACGAATGGCTTCGGGATTAGTATGAACATTCTAATTTTAAACCGTAGTGTTACCCATGTAATCACAAGTCGGCACAGATTCTCTGGCCGCGATGATGCAACTTTTTAACACTATGCATCCACAATCTAAGGAGATTCATCATGGGTAAACTCAAGAGCTATCAGGAACAACTGCAGGATATCGTAGAGAAGGGCATCAATGCCGCAGAAGAGCAGCAGAAGAAGCTGTCTTCCAAGCCTTTCGAATACGCTGAAAAGCTGGAGTCAGAAGCGCGCGAGTACAGCGTAAAGAACCTGCGTACCCGTTACTACGGCTACAGTGAAAGCCTGTTTGACCAGCTGCGTAGCCTGAACAGCCGTGTTGGCAGCTTCGCGGCCGATCTGGTTGCCAAGCTGGAAAAAGAAGCGGCTGAAGGCGCAGATTCCGTTGCCGACGCAGCGGACGAAGTGACCAGCGTTGCCCAGTCAACCAAGGCCACTGCCCAGGCCAAGAAGCCGGCTGCACGCAAAACCACAGCCCGCAAGAGCAATAGCACCAGCACGGCCAAGGATACTTCCGCTACTGCCTGATTGGCAGCTGGAAGGTTGGTAAATAAAAAGGTCACCCGCTGAGGTGACCTTTTTTGTGTTCGTGTTCCACTATGTCGCCTGGTGGCTATTTCTCTGCCTCGTCAGGATCCAGCGGTACAGTTCTTTCCTTTCCGGTTATTTCCTCCAGCCGTTCGATATCTTTCTCAAACTGTTCCCGCAAGGCCTTGATGTCGGCGTTTTGTGAACTGATTTCCCGTTCGATATCCCGGATCTGTGCCTCCAGTCGCCGGAGTTTTTCAAGTGTTGATTCCGGAATGTCGCGGCCCGAGCGTTCGAGGTCTGCTGCCCGACTCTGCTCATTGTCCAGCTGGCTGTCGATGACGGAAATATTGCCTCTTTTGAGCTGGTTCAGCCCCTGCAGTTCGCGGATTTTTCTGTGCATTGCACGCACAGCTTCATCCGGATGGCTGAAGCGCTCCAGAAGCTTGCGGTCCAGCTCTCGCTGCCGTGCCTCCTCGGCCTTGCGCTGTTCTTCCGCTTCCCTGGCGGCAATGTCCTCTTCCGTGGGCTCGGGGTCAATCGTTTCAATAACGCGACCGTTTTTGCTGAGAATATCATAGCCCCGTTTGGTGGCTTCCTGGGGGATGGTATTGCTGATGACAACCTGGCCGTTTTCATCCGTGTAACGGTACATCCTGGCTTCTGCAATTGTGGCAACAGTCAGTGCTGCCACGGCAGATACAGCGATTGAAAACCTGGTCAGACGGTTCATGATGAAGGACTGGTGCTCCGGTAAAAACGAGTTGTGTCGTCGTGAAGCATAACAAAAGCTGGGCGATAAACCATGCCCGGTTTCAGACGCCGTACTCATCCCGGTATGCAGCAACCCTTTGGGCGTGCTCGTCGAATCCCGGCCTGTTCTTCAGGTAATCAAGTACCTGGCCGAGCGTGATAATGCTGACAACCGGGATGCCGAATTCCTTTTTGACTTCCTGTATGGCCGAAAGTTCGCCCGCACCTCGCTCCTCGCGATCAAGTGCAATCAAAACCCCGGCTGGTTCTGCCCCAGCGCCGTTAATAATCTCTATGGATTCGCGAATGGCGGTGCCAGCGGTGATAACATCGTCAACAATCAGTACATTGCCCTGCAGGGGGGCGCCGACGATGTTTCCACCTTCGCCGTGCTCCTTTTTTTCCTTGCGGTTGAAAGCAAAAGGTTTGTTGGTTCCTTCCGAGGCCAGCGCCATGGCCGTCACTGTTGCCAACGGTATGCCCTTATAGGCAGGCCCGAAAATAATGTCATAATTCAGCCCGCTGCGTTGCAGTGCAGCGGCATAAGCCTTGCTTAACTCAAGCAGGTCCTCTCCGGTATTGAACAGCCCGGCATTGAAAAAGTAGGGGCTGGTGCGGCCGGATTTTAGCGTAAACTCGCCGAAACGAAGAACATTACGGCGAATGGCAAATTCAATGAATTGTTGCTGATAGTCGTGCATGACAGGGCTTCTGGCGGGTGTGGATCTTTAATTAACGCGTAAAACCGGTATCATACACACAAACCGAATCAGGGAACACGTATGCGGGTAGTAACGATCAGCGTCAACGGTCTGGCTCAGGCGGTTGAAAAAGGTTTCTTTGGATGGCTGGCCAGGCAGGACGCTGACGTGGTCTGCGTTCAGGACCACCGCATGCGGGCCTACGAGATCGAGGACTACAACCTGATCCCGGAGGGCTACGAGGCCTACTTCATTGATGGCGAACGCAACGAGGACGGCGGTGTTGGCATCTATACCCGCCACTTTCCCAAAGCCATCATGTACGGTTTTGCCAATGAGCAGGCCGACCGCGAGGGCCGTTTTATCCAGGCCGATTTCGACAAGGTGTCCGTTGCCTGTGTGCTCTCCCCCTGTGCCCTGGGCCGGGAAGAGGAGCTGATTGGCGACGACGACCTGACCGTGCTGGATCACAAGGACGATTTCATGGAAGCCTTCGGCCTCCATATGCAGAAAACCCTGCGCAAGCGCCGTCAGTTCATCTTCTGCGCCAACCTGCAGACCGCCCATCACGTGACCGACGCCAGCCCGCTGTACCACACGCTGGATTTCTCCGGTTTTCTGCCCCACGAACGGGCATGGTTGGATCGCCTGTTTGATGAAATGGGCTGTGTTGATGCATTCCGCGATATCAACAAACAAAGCAACCAGTTCACCTGGTGGCCCGAGCAGGCCGAAGGTTCCCGCAAGAACGCCGGAATCCGCGTGGATTATCAGCTACTGACGCCAGGAATCCGCAAGACCATCCGCGATGGCTGGATTGACGACAGCACCCGCTTCTCCGATCACGCGCCGGTGATCATGGATTACGATATCGAGATTGGCCTTTAGGGTAGGGAATAAACGGTCTCGGAGAGATGGCCCTTCCCGGACACGCTACAAGCACATCCCTGTGCGCTCGACTCCGGCCGTCCCTGGCCGGAGACGGTCCGGGAAGGCCCATCTCCCCGAGACCGCCCAGACTCCAGAGTTAACCGCAAACCGTAGGTCGGATTTACCCGTGAAGGGCATAAAAGCCGAAGGCGTAATCCGACAAACCAGCTTCCAGAAAATTAAACTTCCAAAGCCGCCTTCTGGGCCTCAAACAACTGAGAAATCCCCAGCTTGGCCAGCTTCAGCATGCCATCGAGCTCTTCCTGCTCAAACGGCGCGCCCTCGGCCGTCCCCTGAATCTCAATGAAACCTCCCTGATCCGTCATGATCACATTCATGTCGGTCTCGGCTTCGGAGTCTTCCGGGTAATCCAGATCCAGCACCGGCGTACCCTTGTAAACACCGACTGAGAAAGCCGCAATCATCTGCTTCAGAGGCGACTTTTTCAGCCGGCCCTCTTTAACCAGATGGTTCAGCGCGTCTACAAGTGCCACACAGCCCCCGGTGATAGCAGCCGTGCGGGTGCCACCGTCAGCCTGGATAACGTCGCAGTCGATAGTAATCGAGTGTTCGCCCAGGGCGCTCAGGTCAACCGCGGCGCGCAGGGAGCGGCCGATGAGACGCTGGATTTCCACGGTACGTCCACCCTGTTTGCCACGGGCGGCTTCGCGGCCCATGCGGCTGCCGGTAGAGCGGGGCAGCATGCCGTACTCGGCAGTGATCCAGCCCTTGCCTTCGCCCCGCAGAAACGGTGGGACCTTGTTTTCGATAGAGGCGGTGCAGATCACCTTGGTGTCGCCGAATTCCACCAGCACGGAACCTTCGGCGTGGCGGGTGTAGTGGCGTGTAATGCGAATATCTCGGGATTGTTCCGGCGTTCTTCCGCTCGGTCTCATAGTCGTTCCTGGTATCAGTAGTGAGTGTCCAGGACATCAGTCCTGGTCGATTGCAATGTCGAAAGATTACGGAGTATAACACGCAGCCAGAGACGTCTGTTCGATGTTCGGGCAGTCACCCTGCTAGACTGAAGGTACTGCTTCTTTCCAAACGCGGAGTCACCATGATCAGAAGTATGACGGCCTTTGCCCGCCAGGATACCCAGGAGAACTGGGGAACGCTCACCTGCGAGATTCGCACGGTCAATCACCGTTACCTGGAGCCGTCCTTCCGACTACCCGAGGCACTTCGGGAACTGGAAAACAGTTTTCGCGAACAGCTGCGCAAACAACTGCGACGGGGCAAGGTGGATGTGGCCATTCGCCTGCAGACAACGGAAGCTGCGTCGCAGGGGTTCGAGATCGACGAGGATGTGGCCCATGCGGTGAATGAGGCGGCCAATCACATCAACAAGATGCTGGATAATCCGGCCCACATCAGTGCCCTGGATGTCCTCAGGTGGCCAGGTGTGCTGGCCTCCACCGAGCAGGATTACGGTCCTGCCCGCAAGGCAGCGGGGGAGCTGTTTGAGCGTACGGTGAGTGAATTGGTGACAGTCAGGGAACGTGAAGGGGAACGTCTGCGCCCGTTGTTTGAAGACCGGCTGGCCACCATGGGCAAACTGATCGCTGAGGTGCGGGAGCGCATGCCGGAGCTGATTCGCGCCCAGGAAGAGCACCTGAAAAACCGCTTTGAGCAGGCAAAGGTCGACATTGACCCTGACCGAATTGCCCAGGAAATGGTCATGCTGGCCCAGAAAAGTGACGTGGCCGAAGAGCTTGACCGGCTGGACGCCCATATCACCGAAGTGTCAGAGACCCTTCAGGGCGATGATGCCATCGGCCGTCGGCTGGACTTTCTGATGCAGGAGCTGAACCGTGAGGCCAACACCCTCAGTAGCAAAAGTATCGATGCCCGGGTGACCAGGGCTGCCGTTGATCTGAAGGTGCTCATTGAGCAGATGCGGGAGCAGGTACAGAACCTGGAGTAGAGCGGCTGCGGCCAATAGCGGTTTGTTGGCCACACCTGTAGGTAATCCGTACAGGATGCCTGGCATGTGCTACCTTGACGATAACAAAGACATGTTCCTGGTAGCAGCCAGGTACATACAAAAAACAGGCCACGCGTTGTGCTGTACTGAAGTAACTGCCCATGACAAAGCTTTGTCGCTGCCTACTGGTGATTTTTTTCTTCGGCCCTCTTTACGGGGCCGCCTCTGAGCTTGATCGGCTCACCTTCATAACGGAGCATTACCCACCCTACAATTACCTGGACGAAGGTGAGCTGAAGGGTTCATCCGTTGGAATCCTGAAGGCCATGCTGCAACACGCCGGAAGCACTACGAAAACCACGGATATCCGGGTGCTGCCGTGGGCCAGAGGCTATGACACCACCCTGCTTACGCCGGATACCGTGCTGTTTTCCACCACCCGTACCAGTGCCCGCGAGGACCTGTTTCAGTGGGTGGGCCCCCTGGCGGCCGGACGCGTGGTGTTGCTGGCCAGGAAAGACAGCAATATCTCGATCCAGAACCAGGAGGCCCTGCAAAACGGTAACTTCAGTATGGTGGTTATCGGGGAGGACATAGGTGCCCAGAAATTGCTGGAATCCGGTGTTAATACCGCCCGCATGCACACGGCTGTGAATAACGAGAGTGCGATGAACATGCTGGTCGCCAACCGGGTCAACCTGTGGGCCTATGGTGAAGATGTGGCGCATTGGCTGTTGAGGAAGCATGGGCATGATCCGGACGATTTCGAGACTGTCTATGTCCTGTCTGAGGACCCACTGTACTTTGCAGTCAACGGCGATACCGATCCTGCCGTTGTTGAGCGGTTGCAGCAGATACTTGACGACCTTCGCGCCCGGGGCAAGATACCGCCAATTGAATGAGGAGGGAGGCATGCACCGCCTGATTTGTCGACAGGAACTGAAGTTCCTGCTTTTTCCATGCCTTGCCTTGTGGGTGTGGGGACATGCCCAGGCGGCTGAGCCCATCACCTTCTACACAGAAGAATACCCGCCTTATAATTTTATCAATGACCAGGGCGAGATAGACGGCATTTCCACCAGGCTGTTGCAGGAAGCGCTGACTGCAATAGATCACCCCGTGAACTTCCTGCTGGTGCCCTGGGCGAGGGCCTTCAGCGAGGCGAGGCTGCGGCCCGGGAACTGCGTGTACTCCACCGCTCGCACCGCCGAGCGAGAGGCCATGTTCCACTGGGTGGGGCCGCTGGTAGAGACAGAGTGGGCGGCCTTCGCCCTGCCGGGGCGCAGTATCGAGGCGACCAGCCTGGAGGAATTGAAGGGCCTGAGGGTTGGTAGTTTCCATGAGGATGCCATCAGTATTCATGTGGCAAACCAGGGCGTTGAGATTATCAATGCATCCCGGGACAGTGAAAACCTCAAACGACTGACGTCCGGCCTTATTGATGTTTGGGTGACCGGCCCAGACGTGGCCGAGGTCGTGGCAGGCAGCGCCGGGGTTCGGCTTGAAAGGCTGTTTACCTTTCGGCGCAGTGCGATCTATCTTGCTTGCCACAAGTCCGTTCCAGCCCGTTTCCTGAAACAACTGCAAACCCGGGTTGAACACCTGAAAGAGGAAGGTCGTTACCACCAGATACGGCAGCAGGTTCTGGGGAACGGAGAATGAAACCGGAAGAAAAAGGCGCAAAAGTAACCCGCTGGCACAGTATCACCACCCGGCAGGCTCTGGTGACGTTCGTCATTGCCCTGCTGCTGAGTGCGGGCACCGGGGTCTTTCAGCTGGTGTCGGACGCCCGGATGGTGCGAGCGGAAACCCGGGAAGATATGGAGCGGTTGCTGAACCTGGTTGAAGGGTCTGCCGCGGAAGCTGCCTTTCAGCTCAATCCGGATCTGGCCAACCAGGTGGTTGAAGGCCTCTACAATTACCGCAGTGTCCGTTATGTTTCCCTGCGCGATGACTTCGGTCGGGTGTTGATGGAGAAGGGCGATGCGTCCAGCGAGCAGGCCGGGGTACTCTTGCAGGCATTGTTCGGTGACGTCACCCACTATCAGAAGTCACTGGATTATTCCGTGTCCCGGACCCCCGAGCCGCTGCCGGTTGGTCAACTTCGGCTGGTACTCTCCGCCGCTTCGATTGGCGAGTCTTATGTGCAGCGTGGGCGACGCCTGTTCCTGCTGGGTATTGTTGAAGCATTGAGCATTGCCGTGCTGGTGGTGCTGGTTTTCCACTTCCTGATCACCCGGCCCCTGCTCAGTATTTATCGTGCCATTGCCGCTGTGAGCCTGAAACAGCCAGGGCGATGGCCCAGACCCAATACTCCGCACTCCCGCCGTGATGAGTTAGGGCGCCTGGTGCGGGAGCTGGACAATCTTATGCAGGCCTTCCAGAAGGGGCTGGACCAGCGCGACGCGCTGCATCAGATATCGACCATTGACGGCTTGACGGGCATACCAAACCGGCGTTTTTTCGATGACTTCCTGGAAAAATGCTGGTACCAGGCGGCAGACCTGAGCCAGCCCCTGTCGCTGATTTTCATTGATATCGACTACTTCAAGCCCTTTAACGACAACTACGGCCATGCCGTAGGGGACGATTGTCTGCGCTCGGTGGCCCGCGCGTTGAGCGGCGCTTTGACCCGCCCCACGGATATTGTGGCGCGCTATGGCGGGGAGGAGTTTGTCTGTGTGCTTCCCGGTACGGATCTTGACGGCGCGAGGGCAGTCGCACAGAGAATACGCCACGACGTCAATGCGCTGGCCATTCCCCACAGCCATTCGGAAGCGGCGCCTTATGTCACCGTCAGTATGGGTGTCGCCGGTGCCGTGCCGGGCGACAATGAGGTGGATATGATCCGCTTGCTGGAAATTGCAGACCACCGTCTGTACCTGGCAAAAGATCAGGGGCGCAACCGCTGTGTCTGGCATGACTGAAGCTACGCCGGATCAACGTACCTTCCCCCGTGGACGGGTGCGATAGGCGGCCAAACGCCGTATAATCGCAGGCCTTGTTGCTGCAGTCGTGGTGTTTGACGCTACGCTGCTGCTGTAAACCAGTCGGGGTTTTGGAGTTTTTGCACCATGAATCAGGCAGCTGAGCAGGGTACGCTGTATGTTATTTCCGCACCGTCAGGGGCGGGGAAAACCAGCCTGGTGGCGGCCATGCTCGAACAGGACGCGCAGCTGTGCGTGTCCGTCTCCCATACCACTCGCCCCATGCGTCCCGGGGAGCAAAATGGTATTAACTACCATTTTGTCAGCCGTGATGACTTCGAGGCGATGATTGGCCGCGGCGATTTCCTGGAACACGCGGATGTTTTCGGGAATTACTACGGTACATCCCAGGTCTGGGTAAAACAGACACTGGCCGGAGGGAAGGATGTAATCCTGGAAATTGACTGGCAAGGTGCAGAGCAGGTACGCCGTCTGATGCCGGACTGCGTCAGTATTTTTATCGTGCCGCCGTCACCGGAGGCGCTGAGGAAGCGTCTGAACGGACGTGGAACGGATACGTCGGAGGTGGTGGAGCGGCGTCTGAACGAAGCGGCGGTCGAGTGCAGCCACGCGGTGGAGTTCGAATACCTGGTGGTTAACGACGAGTTCAACGTCGCGCTGGACGACCTGCTGTCGATCGTTCGCTGCCACCGCCTGCGCATGCAGGCGCAGCAGCTCAGGTATTCCGGATTGCTGACCAGGTTGTCCGAGCGCCGTTGAGTATGGGTTTTAGCTGTATACAAATTGGGCCCGCGAGATTACACTACGCGGTCTGCTGAAATCAGTCATTATTGCTATTGTCGGGGAAGTTATGGCACGAGTTACCGTTGAAGATTGCCTTGAACACGTTGATAACCGGTTCCAGCTGGTTATGCTGGCCACCAAGCGCGCCCGCCAGATCGCAACCAAGGGCTTCGAGCCGATGGTTCCTGAAGAGAACGATAAGCCAACGGTTATTGCCCTGCGCGAAATCGCCGCTGGCATGATCTCCCGTGATCTCCTCACCGAGGATGATGACGAGTAAGGTGCGAGACGGGAATATTTTCTGTTAACCCGTCGAAAGCATTGAAATCTGGTCTTGCGGTTTTATAGTGTACCTATAGGCATTACCGGACGTACGTCGGAAGGACCCGAATGCATGCATTCGGGTTTTTTTATCCCTGAAATTCAGTATCCCCACGGAGGCGCGGTGTCGGCAGAGGCAACGGTTGATGTGCTGGCCAGTGAGCTAAGTACCTATCTTGATACCAATCGCATCAATCAGGTGCGAAGAGCCTACTATTATGCCGAACAGGCCCATGAAGGGCAGATGCGCAAAAGCGGTGACCGCTACATTACCCACCCCCTGGCGGTTGCCCATATCCTTGCCGGCCTGAAGCTGGATCACCAGAGTCTGATGGCCGCCATGCTCCACGATGTCATCGAGGACACCGGCATCCCCAAGGATGCCCTGGCGGAGCAGTTTGGCGAAGACGTGGCAGAACTGGTGGACGGTGTCAGCAAACTGACCCAGATTGAATTTCGTACCCGCGCGGAGGCCCAGGCCGAGAACTTCCAGAAAATGACCCTGGCGATGGCGCGGGACATCCGCGTGATACTGGTCAAGCTGGCGGACCGCCTGCACAACATGCGCACGCTGGGCCCCATGCCCTATGAAAAACGCCAGCGCATTGCCAACGAAACCCTCGATATCTACGCGCCGATTGCCAACCGCCTGGGCATGCATTCGATCTGTACCGAGCTGGAAGACCTGGGATTTGCATCGCTGTATCCGATGCGCTCGAAGTACATTTCCAAGGCGGTCGCAAAACTGCGGGGCAGTCACCGGGAAATTATTGATGACATCCGGGGCAAACTGCAGGAGAAACTGGAAGAGCGCAGCTTGCCGGGGCGGATACTGGGCCGGGAAAAACACCTGAACAGCATCTACAACAAGATGAAGTTCAAACAGAAATCCTTCCATGAAATTATGGATGTTTACGCCTTCCGGATCATTACTGATACCGAGGACGACTGTTACCGCATCCTGGGCGCCGTGCACAGCCTCTACAAGCCGCTGCCGGGCCGTTTCAAGGACTACATTGCCATGCCCAAGGCCAATGGCTACCAGTCCCTGCATACCACCCTGTTCGGCATGCACGTGAATATCGAAATCCAGATTCGCACCGAGGAGATGGAGCACATTGCCAACAATGGTATAGCGGCTCACTGGATGTACAAGAATGAGCCTTCCAATGTTACCAGCGTCAACCAGTCACGGGTGGATCGCTGGGTGAAGGGCCTGATGGAAATGCGTGAGCGGGCGGACGATTCCCTGGAATTCATCGAGCACGTAAAGGTGGATCTGTTCCCGGATGAGATCTATGTGTTCACACCCAAGGGCAAGATCATGGAGCTGCCCAGTGGCGCCACACCGGTGGATTTTGCCTATGCCATCCATACCGATATTGGCAATGCCTGCGTAGCCTGCCGTATCAATCGCACTCTGGGTTCACTGAGCCAACCGCTGCAAAGCGGCCAGACCGTGGAAATCATTACCGCTCCGGGGGCACGGCCGAATCCGGCCTGGCTCAGTTTCGTGGTTACTGGCAAGGCCCGCAGCAGTATTCGCCACGTGCTCAAGAACCAGAAGCGGGCTGAATCCCTGGACCTGGGCAAAACCCTGCTCAAGAAGTCTCTGAAAGGCTTTGGAACCAGCCTGTCGAAGATCAGTGAGCATCAGGTTCAGGCTGTGGTCAGTCACAATCAGGTAGACAGCTTCGACGATCTGGTCAGTGATATTGGCCTGGGGAACCGCATGGCCTACCTGGTTGCCCGGCAACTGGTCAGCGGCAGCGCTGAAGGTGAGGCTTCGGATTCTGCTCTGGCACCGGTTATGGATAATGCTGACAACAGTCCCGTCACCATCCGTGGAACCGAAGGCCTTTTGGTTCGCTTTGCCAGCTGTTGCAAGCCCATCCCGGGGGACCCGGTGGTGGGCGCCATGGATTCCGGAAAGGGCATGGTCATCCACTCGGATACCTGCTCCAGGTTACCCGAAGACGATGAGGGCCGATCGCGCCTGACCCACCTGAAGTGGGCCAAGGACATTGCCAACGAGTTCTCCGTGGAGCTCCGGGTGGAACTGGAGCGCCAGCGCGGGGTCATTGCCGAGCTTGCCAACGCAGTGGCCATGGCGGACGGCAATATCGAGCGCATTAACGTGGAGGAGCAGAACGCCAGGCTGGGCATTGTCAGTCTGGTGGTGCATGTGAACGGGCGCCGGCATCTGGCCAGGGTAATGCGGCGGATCAGGAATATTCGCGCGGTTACCCATATAAACCGGGTGAGGCACTAAGGCGGCCACTGATCGACAGGCCCGAGGCGCGACTTTCGGCGTGTTGACAGGCTGGCCGTCCAGGGGTGAGGATTGGCGTTTTGAAACAGAGGGTCCCAAGGTCATGACCAATAAATCCGTAATCCAGACCGAAAATGCACCGCAGGCTATCGGTACGTATTCTCAGGCCGTCAAGGCCGGAGACACTGTCTACATCTCCGGACAGATCCCGCTGGTGCCAGAGACCATGGAGGTGGCCGCAGGCGACTTTGCCGCCAAGACCCGCCAGGTGTTCGAAAACCTGAAGGCTGTTTGTGAGGCCAGCGGTGGTGAGCTCAAGGACATCGTCAAGGTTAATATCTACATGACAGATCTGAGTAATTTCGCCACGGTGAACGAGATTATGGCCACCTACTTCCAGGAGCCCTATCCGGCCCGTGCCGCCGTCGGCGTGGCGGCCCTGCCCAAGGGCGTTCCGGTGGAAATGGAAGCGGTGATGGTGCTGAGCTGATATCAGCCCGGTGCATTGATGAGGCGGCCTCCTGCAGGCCGCCTTTTTCATTTCTGCCGGGCGATCATTTCCCGGTAACCCGCCCGAAAATCCGGATAGCGGAAACGGAACCCGGATTCCAGTAAACGCTTGTTACTGCAACGCTTGCTGCCCGCGCGCCCACCCTTGCGAGCATCAGGCTCAGGGGCCGCACAGGGCACCTGTTCCCGCACCCAGGCCACGACCTCGTCCAGCCTGACCGGTTCACAGTCACTGGCGAGATAGCACGGGTCCAGAGGCTCTCCTTCCAACGCCCGGTTCACCAGGTGGCAGACTGCGGCCACGGCATCGGCTTCGTGAATCCGGTTACTGAACGGGGCAGGGGACACGGGGTCCATGCGGCCGTTCATGACGGCCTCCAGAAATTGTTGCCGTGTTGGGCCGTAAATACCGCTGAACCGCACAGCCGTTGCAGGGTTGCCGCTGTTCAGGGCGGTTTGCTCGCCTGCCAGGACCATCTGGCCGCTGAACCTGGCAGGGTCTGTGGGGCTGTTCTCGTCAACCCAGGAATCGTCATTCTGGGAATAGACACTGCTGCTGCTGACGAAAAAGAGACGCGTCAGCCGCCGTGAGCCGAGGGCGGCGACAAGATTTTCAAGGCCACGGACGTAGGCGTTACGGTAGCCCTCTTCATCATAACTGGAGGGCGTCAGGCAATAGATCACGATATCGAGACCATCCGGCAGTATCGCTTCAACCTGTTCCCGCTCCAGCAGGTCGGCGCCGAGGGCATGAACCCCCTGTGGAATCCGGGCCGGATTGCGCCGCAAACCGAAGACCTCAGCCTGCCGGGACAGCGTTTCTGCAATCGCTCCACCGAGTTTGCCGCAGCCGGCGACCAGTATGCGTGGCGTTTGCTTGTGTTCAGTGATTGCCATAGGCAATATCAATCCTTATGCTTTGGCTAATAAATTAACAGGGCGGTTAATCGCGCCCTGGCTGGACGACATCTGACCGGAGCCCACCATGACTCTCACCGAGTTAAGATACGTTGTTACCCTCGCACGGGAAAGGCATTTTGGCCGCGCCGCCGAGCGCTGTCATGTCAGCCAGCCTACCCTGAGCGTGGCGGTCAAGAAGCTGGAAGACGAACTGGGTATTCCGCTGTTTGAGCGCAGCAAGAACAGTATCCGTGTCACCGAAACCGGCAAACGCATCATCGAGCAGGCGCAGCGGGTGCTGGACCAGGTGGGCGTCATCCGCGACATGGCGCAGGATGGCAAGAACCAGCTCAATGCACCGCTGAAGGTCGGAGCCATCTACACCATCGGCCCCTATCTGTTTCCGCATCTGTTGCCCGAGCTGCGCCGCGCTGCGCCGGATATGCCCCTGTACATCGAGGAAAACTACACCGCCACCCTGCGCCAGAAACTGCGCCAGTCCGAACTTGATGCCATTATCATCGCACTGCCGTTTGAAGAGCCTGAAGTGGTGACCCTGCCGCTTTATGACGAGCCTTTCGTGGTGCTTCTGCCGGGTGGCCATCCGCTCACCGAGCGGGAGAGCCTGACGGCGGAGGAGCTGGCCCAGGAGCAGTTGCTGTTGCTCGGCCCGGGCCACTGTTTCCGTGACCAGGTGCTGGAGTCCTGCCCGCCGCTGGTTGATGCGGTTACCCGCAACCCCAATGCCAAGGCGCCGTCACTGGTGACCGAGGGCAGTTCTCTGGAAACCATTCGCCACATGGTGGCTTCCGGCCTTGGTATCACGGTATTGCCGCTTTCCGCCGCGACTGCGATGCAGTACGACGAGAGCATTCTGGCGGTTCGGCCTTTCGCAGCACCGGTGCCTTTCCGAACGGTCGCACTGGCCTGGCGGGTGACGTTCCCCCGTCCCAAGGCGATTGATGTTCTGTCGCTGGCAGCCAGCCAGTGCCGGGTGATCGAAAAAGCGAAAATCGAAACCCCGGCCGCTGCCGCAACTGCCTGAGCCAGGATATGACGTCACTGGAAGACATCCCGGTTACCACCCTGAAGGGCGTCGGCGGCGCCCTGGCGGAAAAGCTGGCGAAACTGGGCATCCAGTCGCTTCAGGACCTGCTGTTCCATTTGCCGCACCGATACGAGGATCGCACCCGTATTATCCCCATGGGCAATCTTCGCATCGGCGATGTTGGCGTAGTGGAAGGCGAGGTGATGAAGGCCGACCTGGTGATGGGGCGGCGGCGCAGCCTGCAGATAACCCTGAAAGACAGCAGCGGTTTCCTGGTCATGCGGTTTTTTCATTTCAACGCCGCCCAGAAGAACCAGCTTACGGAGGGCGCGCGGGTTCGCTGCTTCGGGGAGGTGCGGCCGGGCAGGGCCGGTTACGAGTTCTATCACCCCGAGTACCAGGTGAATCCACCGCCCATGCCGGCCCGGGGCGAGGCAACACTGACACCGGTCTATCCCCTCACTGAAGGTATTCAGCAACCCCGGGTACGAAGCCTTTGCCAGCAGGCGCTGGGCTATCTGAAACGCTACCCGATCCGCGAGTGGCTTCCGGCACAGCTGCTGGCCAGTTATCAGCTGCCCGGTATAACCGAGGCGGTAGAACTGGTGCACTCCCCGCCGGCCAGTGCGCCGGTTCATTTGCTGGTGGAGGGTCGACACCCGGCCCAGCAGCGGCTGGTGATGGAGGAGTTGCTGGCCCATCAGCTCAGCCTGCTGCAGGTTCGCCAGCAGGTTCAGGCTCGGGAAGCTCTGCCGTTGCTTCCTGCAGGTGATCTGCCCGAGCGGTTTCTCGACCTTCTGCCCTTCAGTCTCACCGGCGCCCAGCGCCATGTCATGAGCGAAATCCGTCAGGATCTGAGCCAGACGGTCCCCATGTTGCGGCTGGTCCAGGGGGATGTGGGCTCCGGGAAAACCGTGGTAGCTGCACTGGCAGCGCTTCAGGCAATCGGCGCCGGCGCTCAGGTGGCACTGATGGCGCCTACCGAAATACTGGCAGAGCAGCATTATCAGAACTTTCACGGCTGGCTTGAGCCCCTGGGCATCCGCGTGGCGTGGTTATCCGGGAAGATCAAGGGCAAGGCCCGCAAGGAAGCCCTGGAGGACATCGGCAGTGGCAATGCCTCAGTGGTTATTGGCACCCACGCCCTGTTTCAGGAAGACGTTGCCTTCAGCCGGCTGGCGTTAGTCATTGTAGACGAGCAGCATCGTTTCGGGGTGCATCAGCGCCTGGCTTTGCGAGAGAAGGGGGTTGGTGGCACCATGGCTCCACACCAACTGATCATGACGGCAACCCCGATCCCGCGTACCCTGGCCATGAGTGCCTACGCGGACCTGGATACGTCGGTGATTGACGAGCTGCCCCCTGGCCGCAAACCCATCGAAACCATCGCCATCCCCGACAGCCGCCGTGATGATGTGACCGACCGTGTCCGCAAAGCCTGCCGGGAAGGCCGGCAGGCGTATTGGGTATGCACATTGATCGAGGAATCCGAGGCGTTGCAATGCCAGGCGGCGGAAGTGACTGCCCAGGAGCTGGCGGAACGCCTGCCGGACCTGAAGCTGGGGCTTGTTCATGGGCGCCTGAAAGCCGTGGAAAAGGCGGCGGTGATGGAACAGTTCAAGAACGGTGAGCTGGATCTTCTGGTCGCCACCACGGTGATCGAGGTGGGTGTCGATGTGCCCAACGCCTCGTTGATTATTATCGAAAACCCGGAGCGATTGGGGCTGGCCCAGCTGCATCAGCTACGGGGCCGGGTTGGCCGGGGCGAAGAGGCCAGCTTCTGTGTTCTGATGTACCATCCACCCTTGTCGCTGAACGGCAAGGCACGTTTGCAGGCCCTTCGGGAAAGCCAGGATGGCTTCGTCATCGCGGAGAAAGACCTGGAAATACGAGGCCCGGGCGAGGTGCTGGGTACCCGCCAGACCGGCATGATGCAGTTCCGCCTGGCGGATTTTGAGCGCGACAAGGGCTGGATTGAACCCGTGCGGGAAATGGCGCCGGGCCTGATGAAACAGCCGGCCCTGGTGAATGGTCTGATTCGCCGCTGGCTGGGTGAGCGAATTCGCTACGGCGACGTATAACAGGCGCGAATTCGCATCGAAGGCGTGCAGAAACTAGGCTGAAGTCAACGTCGGGTTGTTGTTTGTACCCTATACTGGACGATAACCAGTGTGCCCTGAACGGTACCGTCAACATTTTGGAGAGACTTATGGAGCTACCTGTCGTGGTCCGGCAGGCACTGGGTGATTCAGCGGCCGGTGTTTCCCTGCGTGATGTGAGTCAGGCCCGGGATGATGAATTGTTGCGTATGGTGCTACTCAGCGACGAACAGGGAAACCTTCAGGCCATCTGCCGACGGGGCGATATGCTTGATATCAATGCCCTGAATAAAGAGCTCGGCCGCGACCTGAGGGTGATGAAGCGGCGAGAACAGGTGCGGGTACGGGAACGCTCCGGCCTCACTGAACTGCCGGCGTTGCCGTCCCTGACGGGCTGGCCCACCGTGGTGGATACCAGGGTTGACGCGCAGGCTCATGTTGCCCTGGTGTTGGGTGAGCAGAACCTGTGCGTGGTGATGCCCGGCGATGAGTTCAAGGCGATTACCGCCGCTGCCGAGCGGAGGACATTTTCGGTGACGCCGGACTCCATTTCCGTCAACCTGGATAGCCCCGAACGTGACCGGGACCAGTTGCATTCCGCCATCCGGCGATTTACCACTCTGCGCATCCAGCAGCGCCTTGAAGATACCCTGGAGCTGCCTCCACTGCCCGAAACCGCACAACGGATCATTCATCTGCGGGTCAATCCCAATGCCGTCATGGGCGATCTGGTGGATGTTGTGGAGAGTGATCCCAGCCTGGCGGCCCAGGTGGTCAGTTGGGCGTCGTCATCGTTCTACGCGGCAGCCGGACAGGTGCGATCGGTACACGATGCAGTGTCACGGATTCTGGGATTCGATCTGGTGATGAACCTGGCCATGGGCCTCTCCCTCGGTCGCGCCCTGAAACAGCCCCAGGATCATCCCGAAGGTTACGTCGACTACTGGCAGCAGGCCATCTGGCAGGCCCAGTCTGCCGGCGTACTGGCCAGCATGATGCCCCGTGGTGAGCGCCCGGTGTTTGGCCTGGCATACCTTTCAGGGCTGCTGCATAACTTTGGCTACCTGGTTCTGGCTCAGGTATTCCCGCCACACTTCAAGCTGGTGTGCCGGGCCCTGGAAGCCAATCCCCATATGGACTCATCGCTGATCGAGCATTATCTGCTGGGTGTTACCCGGGAGCAGATTGCGGCCGAGCTGATGCAGAACTGGGGAATGCCGGACGAAGTCTGCCTGGCGATTCGCAACCAGAAAAACCCTGGCTATGAGGGCCCCCATGCGGTTTACGGAAAACTGTTATGGCTGGGACGACAATTGTTGACCCGCCGTGGTGTGGCACTCGGCGCCGGGGAGGAAGTGACCGCGGAATTTTACCAGTCGCTGGGGCTGGATCCACAGAAGGTTGAGGATCAGTTCGACGAACTTGTCCATAACAAGGACAGCATCATGGCCATGGCCGGGATGATGAACCAGTAACCACAAAAAAGCCGGCCCGAAGGCCGGCAAGCTCACCCGCTTGTTGCAGATCAAACCAAACGTGTTCAGGAGAAAACAATCAGAGACACTGCAGGGTCAGTGAAGGCAGCGCTCTGATTTAAACTTAGCCAATCCGATGGGAAATAAAAGCCCGCCGGGACCGGGTTTGGTGAGTGAACGAGGTGTCATGTACCTGTAACACGTGAAGAGATTGATTTGTAAAGCTAATCAAATCTTCAGGGGTAATATTCGTTTACAAAACGTTACAAAAATGGATACGGCGGTGACCCACAAGGAGTCGGAAGCCGGCGTGGGCCTGAACTAAAAAGGATGGCGGCGGATGGCCGTAGCCGCGCGCCGAATGGCATCGGCGTGCTTTTCTTCAACAGCCAGTCTTTCACGGTCCATCTTCTCTACGAATCTGGTTTCGGTTTCCTGGCGCGTCCGGTGCGTAGGCATGTGCTGGATCAGGTCATGCACTTCCTGAAAAACCCGGAAAGGCGGCTGCTCGAGCAGTTCCGGGGCCACGTGCTCCAGCAGCCCCTTGATACGCAGGCAAGCCTCAGAGTATTCCACCTGATCCTCTTCCACTGCCATTGCCAGAACCCGGATACTTTCCACCATGCTTTCCCGGCGTTCCTTCTGAAACGCTTCGGTTTTGGCCTGTCGTTTCCTGCCCTCCTGCAGCGTACGGGACTGGCGAGCGATAAACGCCACCAGTAAAGCGATAGCCAGCAGGCCGGCAATAATCAGCGTCCATTGAAGCCACGGGGGCATAGATTTCTCCGTTCAGGGGTTCAGGCCAGTTTGCGCGGGCGCTCCGAGCGCCATACTTTCACATTTACCGTCTGTCCGTTAAGTACGGATGTACCAACCAGCGGATCTGTTTGCTCGTCGCTGATGACGTCATTAATGCTGGCCCCCGCGTGTGCAACGGCGACCGACTGCCGGGTACCTTCACGATGGTGGCCCCAGCCATGGGGCACGGAAACCACACCTGCCATGATGTCGTCAGTAATTTCCACAGGCAATACAATCTTGCCGGCAGGCGAAGCAACCTCGGCCGAATCACCGGCCTGAAGCCCGCAACGGGAGGCGTCCTGAGGGTGCATCATCAGGGTACAGCGCTCTTTGCCTTTTACCAACCGCTGGCTATTGTGCATCCAGGAATTGTTGCTGCGAACGTGCCTGCGCCCGATCAGCAGCAGCCCGTCTGCCGGCGGGGCAGACAGCAGGGCATGCAAGCGGTCCAGATCATGCAGGTAGCGGCGCGGGGCCAGGTTGACCTTGCCATCACGGGTAAACAGCCGGCCAGGCATACAGGGGCGCAGGGGGCCCAGGTCTACCCCGTTGGGCAGCTGTTTCAGAGCATTGATTGAAAGCCCCTTGGGCAGATCCTGCCAGTGCCGGTTCAGCGGACTGAGTTTCGCAAGGCCGCGCAGAGGGTGGCGCTCCGGGAGAATGTCCATGACCAGGTCAATAGCCGGTTGTACCAGGCCACGGACACGGCCAACGTCGGCGCCGTAGGGTCCGGCCCGCAACATCATGTCGAGTATCGGGTCGGGTCCGATTTGTTTGAAGGCGCGCCAGCCCATTTCCGCCCGCACCGGCAGTTGCCCGCCTTTGCGCTTTTTCTCCAGGCGATGGGCAAGCTCCAGCAGTATCTGCCAGTCGTGGCGGGTATCCTTGCCGGCATCGAACAGGGCAGGGCTGTACTTGGCGGTGTTACGGACGGCGAACATGCTGAAAATCAGGTCGTAGTGACTGCGTTCAAGACCTGCGGTTGGCGGCAGTATGACATCTGCATGGCGGGTGGTTTCGTTGAGGTAGTAATCCACCGATACCATAAAATCCAGCCCGCTGAAGGCCTCATCAAGACGGGCACCGTTAGGGCTGGAGAGTACCGGGTTACCAGCCACGGTTACGAACGCACGGATCTGGCCCTCGCCGGGAGTCAGTATTTCGTCGGCCATGGTGCTGGAGGGGTATTCACCGCCAAACTCGGGCAACTTCTTCACCCGGCTGAACCGCTTGGCAAAATGCCCGCTCTGGCCGGCCAAGCCACCGAGGGCAACAAGATCGATCGCCGGCTGGGTGAACATTACGCCCCCGGTGCTGTCGAGTTTGCCCGTGAGAATGTTCAGTACATAGGCAAGCCAGGTGGCGACGCCGCCAAAGGCCTGGGTGCTGGTGCCCATGCGGGTGTAGAGAGCGGCTCGTTGAGTGGTGGCAAGCTGGCGGGCCAGATTGCGGATCTCCGCGGCTGGCATACCGGTCTGTTCTGTCACCGCTTCCGGTGTGAACCCGAGAGACGCAAGCCGGATCAGGTCCACATCCTTGGTAAAGGGTTCCGCGTGGCCGAGGTTCACCAGGTTTTCTTCAAAAAGGGTGTGCACCATTGCCATCAGTAGCAATGCGTCGGTGCCCGGGCGAATAAAATGAAACCCGTCGGCCAGTTTGCCGGTTTCAGTGCGGCGCGGATCCACCACCACCATTTTGCCACCGCGGCTTTTCAAGGCTTTCAGCCGGCCGCGGAAGTCCGGAACCGTCATCAGGCTGCCATTGGAGGCCATGGGATTGGCACCGATGCAGATAAACAGATCGGTGCGGTCTATATCCGGGATGGGAAACAGGATCTGGTGGCCGAACATTTCCAGGCTGGCCAGCATGTGAGGCAGCTGGTCGTTGGAAGTGGCGGAGAAACGGTTCTGGGTGCCCAAAGCCCGCAGGAACGGCATGGTTGCCACCAGCGAACCGTGGTTGTGAACGTTGGGGTTGCCCAGGTAGGCGCCAATGCTGTTGCGGCCGTGTTCCTTGCGCACGCTGTGCAGGCGGTCTGCCACCAGGTCAAAGGCGTCGTCCCATTCCATTTCCTGCCAGCCTTCGGCCGTTTTGCGTACCGGTTTGCGTAACCGTTCAGGGTCTTCGTGAAGGTCCTGCAGCGCTACGGCCTTGGGGCAGATATGGCCATGGCTTAACGGGTCGTCCTCATCGCCCTTGATGGAGGCGATATGGCCATCCTTTACCTCGATCGCAACGCCACACATGGCCTCACACAGGTGGCAGGTACGAAAGTGGGTGCCGTTTTCCATGGTTCTCTCTCCGGTATTTTTATTAACTATGTGCTCCGGCAATCGGGCAGGGTATTCCGAAACACGCTGTGAATACATCCCTGTACGCTCGGGCTCCGCCATCCCTGGCTCCGCACGGTTTCGGAATACCCTGCCCGATTGCCAGTCCAACTTGGGAGTTAGTTTCAATAGAAAACCAGATTAGCAGGAAATTCAAGCGAGGGGAAAACGGGTTCTTGGCTTAACCGGCCATAAAAAAGGCCAGCCCGAAGGCTGGCCATAAGTAGCGGAGCCTGAAGTTAGTACTCTGCCGGGATTTCTTTTATGGGGTTGGAGAGGAAGTTCAGATAAACGCCCTGTGGAGGAATTTCCAGGGGGATGGTTATATCACCACGCTCGGTTTCGGTGGATGAATCCACAAGACAGGTGAATATACCTGCGAATCCGCGTTCATCGATGCAGGCGGAGTATGAGAGGAACTCGCTAACGCCCGGTATTGTGACATTAACGTTGACATCGATTGGCGGTGCATTGCTATTGATTTGTGTGATCTGCATGCGCCCGTCATCAAAGAATACGATCGGTCCTTCCAGTACCAGGGTGAACTCCTTGCTGTACAAATTGTGTTCCAGTCCATCGTCGATCGGCAAATGCAGGTTTGGCGCATCCAGGGTGAGCTCAGCTGTAGTCTTGAAAACGGGGCCGCCGTCGTCACCTTCCACGATTTTACCTTCGACTAGCCCCATCGGGTTATCTTCAGTAGGCGTTCCGTAACGCATGCGTAGTATCTGCGGGCCGGTTGCCTGTTCGCCGAAACCTTCCAGAAATACGCTGGCAGAGCTGGTCGCAAGCATGGTCGGGTACAACAGAACGCGGACTCCAGCCTTGTTGCCTTCCGAATCTGTCGCAGGACCTATTACTTCAGTATTCAGACCGTAAGTTTGATAGATGAATTTATTGCGTGGGCAGCTTTCGTCTGCCGGGCAGCCTACACTCGCTCCAACTGCAATGCCCAGCGCATCTGCCTGCTTACCGATGACGGCCAGTTTCGCCGCGTTTGCAGAAGGCAGGAATTCACCATTACCGTCGGCCTCGTGGGTGAAAGGTTCGAGGCAGTCCTCACCTCCCAACGTTCCGCAATCGACTACATAGTTCGAGTTGGTATCGCGTATCGGAAGATTTCTCAGCGGAGTAAATACGGTTTCGGCTGCCGTGGTACCGCGGAAATAAATACTCATGTCCGGGCCACCAGACCTTTCCGGATCTACCAGTAGGTCGGTTTCAAGTGCAAGGCCATTCTCACCGCAGATAAAGTTGGATGTAGCGCCGGTCTGACATTGCCCCTGATCAGTCGAAGCCATCGTGTAGCGGTAAAACCCGTCGATCTCCCATGGCTCGTCCGGGTAAAACCGAATGCGCTGGTTGTTTTTCTCCAGGCGACCAGAAACTGCCTCTACCACTGCACCGCTTTCATCCACTTTCTCAACAACAAAGGTGTCGCCGTTACGGATCGAGTCCAGATTCATGGACTGAGAAAACACCACCACAATAGGTCGGTCTTCCGGCATGGTAGTTATTGGTAATTCGTCGCCTCGAGGGCCGTCAGGTGCGGCATCCACGCACTGGCCATGGCTGTCCTGGCTCAGATTTACCCCGGTTGTTACGCAGGGGTAGCCAGGGTGGGTGGTCAGTGCAATCGGCGACCGCTGGGTGACTGAGCCGTCTTCCAAATCCGGTAGCGCGAAGGTCAGGTCCTGAGACATGGCACCATTGCCTGTCAAGTCTGTCAGTGCGTTGCTGATTTGCACGGTGTAGGTAACGCCATGCTTCAGCCCACCTTCCGGATTCAGCACCAGGGCAGTTCCGTCCAGTTTGGCTTTGAGTGTGCCCTCGCCCGTGGTCAGCGGGGTGCCACCTTCGTCCAGAACGATGCCGTCGGCAATGGTTGCGCCGTCCAGCGGCTCATCGAAGTTCAGAATTACCGGATCACCCGGACGCTGCATGTCCTGGCGGGTAGGAGGCACAGCATTTTCCGGCCCCGGCATCCAGCTCACCAGTTGCGGGCCAGTGGTGTCCGCCAGTTCCTCATCGCGCTGGTCTGCGGCGTTGAGGGCGGATGTGGAATCGGTCGCGGCCTCGATGCGGAAAGCGATGGTGGAGTCGGTGAATTCCTGGCCCAGCAGGTTGGGTTCAACCATGCCGATGGCGTCGATGGTCAGCACGCCGTCTTCGACAATGGCAATACCGGTAAGCTCCACGCCGAGCAGGTCCTGTGACAGGGAGGCGTTTGGCTGTGCCTCTTCCGTATTCATGGAGACGTCCATGAACAGTTTGACGTGGCGCGGGGCGTTCATGTCATCGGTATAGGGGTTGGGCATCAGATAACCGGTTGCATCCGACAGCATGGTGACCTTGATGTTGCCGGTCTGCTGCATCTCGCCGGTGGCCGGGTCGATGACAGGCACACTACCGTTAATCTTCACATCCAGGCTGGTGCTGTTCAGCACGCTGCCTTTTGGCACCCGCAGGGGCAGGGGCTCATCGGCTTCGAAAGCGGGCGCATAGGCCAGTTCCGCGAACAGACCTCCGGTTTGCTGCGATGGCCCGGCGATGCCCTGCAATACGGAGTTCAGGGTAACGCCATTGATGAGCTGGCCATTGAGCCGGGAACGGCGGGCGCTGGCCTCGTCGTCACCGGCACCCAGTCCGGAATCGATAACTTCCTGGAAAAGCACAACGGTCGGGCTGGTGTCCCGTGGGGTTACTTCTTCGGTGAATTCGCCCAGGGTATCACCATGGATTCCTGGCAGATTCCGGACAGAAACGGTATAGGTCTCGCCGGAATTCAGAACGTCGTCTTCACGGCCACACAGTTGCGGGCTGTCGGCCAGGCACGGGTCGATGGTGATGTAGCGGCCATTGACCAGTACCGTTGCCGGTACTGTCTCACCATTGTTGTCCTTGAGTTCAATGACCCCACCTTGCTCTTTCCACTCGGGGTGTACCGCCTGAGTCAGGCGCAGTCGGAATGTGGAGAAATTCATTGGTTTGAACGTGCTGTCCGCGGACGGAATCATCTCCGCTACGGCGAACCCGGAATCAAGGTTATCCAGGGCGGCGATACCACTGAGGGCTCCGCGTGTGGTGAACTGGATGCCCTCGGCACCACTGGCGTTGGGTGTGCCGATACGTCGGTTGCCTTCCGCCTCAAGATCTTCGCTGAATTCGATGGTGTATTCGGTGCCAGGACGAAGTGTTTCGTTCGGCGAGATCCTCAGGCTTCGTCCCTGATCGACGCTCTCCGTCGAGAACGCAATGTCTGCATCGCCATCAGTAATGCGTATTTTGCCGTTCAGGTCGTTGTCGCTGAGCGCATTGGAAAACCGCAACACCAGATCGGCTTTCGGGCTGACCTCGCTCTGTCCGTCAGCGGGGTAGGAATAGACAACGGAGCCCGGTTTGGCGGGCTTGTTGACTGTCTGTTCATCACCCCCGCAGGCCGCAAGCAGCATCGCGGGTATCAGTGCCAGTGTCTTATTGTATTTCATGGCAAACCTCTCCTCAGAACTTCAGGGTGATGGAGCCGCTGATTACATGAATATCACCGTCGGCAGTTGTTTGGCGTTCGTTGCCGTCAAAGTCGACGATGGTGAAATCCCGATCCTGCAACTGCTGGTACTGGTAACCAATATCCAGGCGCACCGGATAAGCCAGCAGACGGGTGCGCTCGTAGGTGGCGCTGATACCCAGCCCGGCCACGATCTTGTCGGTATCCAGATAGTTAAGCTCGGGGTTGCGGGTGGTTTTCAGGGGCGACTCTTCGTAAGCCAGGCCGCCGCGAAGGGCAAAATTACGGCTTAACTGGTATTCGGCGCCGATGCGGGGAACCAGGGTGTCGTCGAAGCCGATGCGGTTGCCGGCACTGACATTCTCCTGGTCCTTGATGCTGTCGCCGGCGAATTCGTCTTCCAGCTCCGACCAGTTCTGCTGCTCGATGCTGCCACCGACACGCCAGCCGTCACCCTTGTATTGGGTGCCAATGGCGATGGTTTCCGGCTGGAAGGAATCAATGGTGGCAACCGCGAGGCTCAGGCCCGGATCCGGAATGGTCTGGGTAACGATGATGTTGGAGTCAACCGAAGTGGAAGCGGAGGACTTGGTGCGGTAGGTCAGCGCCGACTCCCAGCCATCCAGGAAGCAACTGCTGTCAGGGCAGAAGGTATCGCCCCACTTGATGGTGGTGCCCAGGATGGATTTAAGGGAAGGCTCAGCGTTAACCGCAAGCCGCTCGCGGCTGGTTTCCCCGCCAAGCGTGGACACTGCGTCCAGTTGTGCGGCCGCCTCCAGAGTCACGCGTACCGAAAAACCGCCCGAAATGCCACGCCAGAGCGGGGTGGCACCGCCGATATTCAGGAACAGGGGTTCCTTGCCGTACTGGAGATATTGGCCGGTTTCAGAGGTTTCGGAAGAGAAGGCCAGCATCTCTTTGCCATATTTCTCAACACCGGCAATAAAACCCAGGTAAATCGGGTGCTTGAAACGGGTCAGCGAGGCAAGGTTGGTTTTCATCCCGATCAGCACATGTTGGCTCGGTGAGTTCGAGACGATGTCGCCGTCTGCATCAGACCGGCTGGAGCGCAACTCCTGCTCCGCATGAAGAATGCCACCAGTGAGCTCACCGCGCTCGTCGCTAGTCAGGTAAGACGGGTTGTAATAAGTAGCCGATACCTGATCGTTGAACATGGACAGTGACTGAGCGGTTGCAACATCCACGGGCATAACGCCATAGCTAGTGCCCAGGTTGCCCATACTGGCAGAGGCGCTGAATGATAAGCCGGCAGAGGCGGCTGCAACGGCGAGCGTCAAAGCGCGCACAGAAAAGCGGGAGGTCGGGACCATGAAACACACTCCATTCGTTGGTCTTGTTATTGATCTTCGCCGTGCACCGGAGAGGTGACAGGGCTGACAACCATTGTTGGTACGTTTGTTCGAAAAGCAGTGTAGTGTTCTTGTCTTATCGGGACGTTGGCTTTCTTGACAGCTTTTGATGTCGCAATGACCACTTGCCAGTGAAAGATGATTTAAAAATGACCGAAATACAGAGTCTTATCAGGCCGGAAAGTGTTTTTTTCTGTTACGGGGAGTTGTGAACTGTTGCAGGTTTTCTGGGGGGAATAAAAAAGGCTCCCCCGCCGGGGAGCCTTGAGGTACTTGTGCTGGCTGTATAAAAAGCTGACAAGTTAGCTTGCGCGGGTTTTCCGGCGAGCCAGGGTGAGGCCAACAATGCCCAGGCCGAACAGTGCAAGTGTGCCGGGCTCAGGGACCTGAACGGAATCCTTGCCATACAGGTTCACGTGCGAAAGCCCTTGCCCGCCGCCGGCATTGTAGACCCAGTCGCCTGAGGAAATATCCGATACCAGTTCATAGACGAACCAGGTGTCTGGCTGATTCTGACCACCAAACTTGAAGCCAATGGCGATGGTGTCATAAATGTCCCAAACACTGCTGTCGAATGCCCAGGTCCCTGTTCCATCGCCCGCATCGCTGTATGTGAGGCCGTACATGGGCGTCGGGTTAGAGGCACCTTCGGATTTCTCGATAAACTGGTAGTCAGATCCAACACCATTCAGGAAATCGTCCTGAACAGCATTGTCTCCCTGGATGTTACCCAGACCGGAATCCAGACAAGCAGACGCCTGCGAGTCATCCATTGACATGTGATTAATAGTTGGGTCGGTGCAAATAATCGGCGCAGCCGTAACTGTGCCTGACATCATAAGCCCTGACGCCAGCGTGGCTGTCATCAGCGACCAAAGCTTTGCTTTCGTGTTCATCATCCTAGCTCCCGGTTAATATTCCTTACTTCTGCGGACGACAAGAAGCATGAACAATGCCATTACCGAAAACCGTCTTCTAAACAGCCATATGGGTGAGGCGCCTGGCGGCCAGTTTTTCACTGGTGTAAATTAAATCGACGTCAAGCCAGTCCATCCTCAAAGAGCGTTAACTG
Source organism: Marinobacter sp. SS13-12 (assembly GCF_030227115.1). Classification (NCBI taxonomy): domain Bacteria; kingdom Pseudomonadati; phylum Pseudomonadota; class Gammaproteobacteria; order Pseudomonadales; family Marinobacteraceae; genus Marinobacter; species Marinobacter sp. SS13-12. The sequence continues at coordinate 47,168 of NZ_JASSUA010000004.1, read as the reverse complement.
CTCAGTACAGACAGAACCCTTTGCGCATGCTCCGCCGTCTCACTCCCCAGGCTCGTCAGGTACCCGCCATCCTTCTGCGTGATCAGTCCCTTGGAATGAAGACGTTCAGCGGCCGCAACCATCTCCGGTGCAGCCGAGTGCTGGTGAACCTTGATGCCTTCCTGCGCGGAAGACAGGTCAAACATGGCAAGCAGGTTGAGTTCATCAATGTGGTGGGAAGAGAAGGGCATAATGCTTTCCTTGTGTTATTTTTAACGGACTTACATTAGTTGTATACGAAGCCAAAGTATTCAGCAACAACAGACACTCCACCGCAGGATGAAGACACGGATGTACACCCTTCATATTGCCAAAAAGAATTATTCGTCATGGTCGTTGCGGCCCTGGGTCCTGATGAAGGAGCTGGGCATTGCGTTCACCGTCGGAACCCTGCTGGCAGACCACCGACAATAACCACATTACTTAACCGGCCCGAGGAAACCCCAGGCATGATCAGTTGGGAAGACTTTGAGAACGTAGAGCTGCGAATCGGCACTATCATTGAAGTGAGCGAGTTCCCGGAAGCTCGCAAGCCAGCGTACAAGCTGAAAGTCGATTTCGGCCCGGAGGTAGGCATTCGCAAATCCAGTGCCCAGATCACGAATCTCTACGATCCTGAAAAGTTGCTGAGTAAGCAGGTACTCGCTGTGACCAACTTTCCGCCCAAACAGATTGGGCCTTTTATTTCAGAATGCCTGGTGACGGGGATCAAGACGGATGAAGGTGCGATAACGCTGGTGAGTACCGACCACAAGGTGAGCAACGGACAGCGGCTTATTTGAATATGGGAGGTGGTGGGCCAACCTTTCACCCATATAACCCAGTTAGATAAAGAAAATTCAAGGTATGCAGTTAGTGGTTGTGAATATATCCGCGCTTATACCCAAAATAAATAGCTTCTGCCCTCGTGCTACGTCAATTTTTTTTGCTTTGGCCTACTGACCCTGTGTTAGGTCGAGCCAGAGTTGGAAAAACCCGGCTCCGATGGTTGCTGTTTCCGTGGATAAACCTCATGTTCCCTGGCGTAGTCAGAGGGCGTGGAGCACTCCAATGAGGAAAGGGGGCTGGCATGGTAATAGGGCGTCCGCCACGCTTCGACTTTCTCCCGGGCGGCCGCCAGTGACAACAAACAGTTTGCGTTCAGACACTCCTGTCGTAGTCGCCCATTGAAGGATTCCACCGTCGCATTGTCAGTGGGCTTGCCCGGTTGTAAGAAAGCAATTTCAATCTTCCCCTCATGCGCCCAGCGGTAGGTGACTTTGCCGGCGACCTCCGAAGCGTTGTCAGTCTTGAAGTACGTCTGCTCTGTTTGAGCTATCCATCGAATTAACATGTGCTACGATAATACATGTTGTAAGTGTCTACGTTATTGTGTGCTGCCCGAAATTATAAGCAGTTATTGGTTTCGTGATTGGGCGCATGTTAGGCGACCGAGATTGTCCAGGCATGGCTGAGTTCGGAAAAAACTAACAAGAGGTTGACCATGGCCCAGCTTAATTTCTTTGCATTTTGCGTCATTATCTATTCGTGTCTTGTTTACCCTTTGCTTTTGGTTTTATTTGGCAAATGCTTTGGAAGGCCCAACCGCGAAGCTTTTGACTGTGAGCGTTGTGCATATACTGTCAGTCATATCGTTGCTGTGTTTAATGGCGCCAAATCTGTCAGTGAAAAAATTGAAGATATTTTAGCGACCGCGCCGTCGATTGCATTTTATGAACTAATCATTGTTACTGACGGTTGCACTGATAATACAGCTATGCTTGTGGCTGCTGATACGCGAGTGAGATTGATAGAGTTGCCGCATCGTGTAGGAAAAGAGGCTGCACTTATCGCAGGGGTTAAAGAAGCTGCTGGCGAGATCATTATATTTTCTGACCTTGGCACAAAAATCAAACCAGGGTCAGTTTCCACACTCCTGAATAACTTCTCGGAAAAGAAGGTCGGTGTTGTCGGCTCAGTGGATTGTGTCGCGGGAGACAGGTATTCCTTGGGCGCATTTTTCATCCGATTCGAAATGATGTTGCGAAGATACGAGAGTAAGCTTTCTTCGTGCGTAGGAGTCAGTGGCTCTTACTTCGCGGCTAGAAAACACTTATGCAAGAAGCTTAAGGGGCGAGGCTGTTCTGACCTTGATATTGCGATGATTGCAGTCAGAAGCGGGTATCGAGCATTGACCGATGAGAGAGTTAAAGGGTACTACTCTCCGGGAAAGACGTTCGTTGATGAGTTTGAACGGAAACAACGGACCATTGTGCATGGTATGTCTACCATATCTTCAAGCTTCGATCTGCTCGCTATGTCCAAGCATGGCTGGTTTTCGTGGCAGTTATTTAGCCATAAAATCCTTCGCTGGTTCACTGCAATTTGTGTGGTTTGGCTCACGATATACGTTGGCATTGAAGCAGTTATTATGGCTTCTTATCCTGTAGCTACCGTCGTGTTGGTGTTAGGTTTATTCCTACTGACGAGGAGGACAACTAAGTTGAGTAGTATAGGATTTTTAACTGCTTCTCTAACTGCCGTCCTTGGCGCCGTTTTCGCTCTTTTTACAGGTAAGCAGTATCGGATTTGGAAGCCTTCAAACAAATGAACTTAATGCGATTGAATTCAGAAGAGTCTTTCACGCAGGAATACACACAGTTGGCTTGCTATGGATTTATTCATCTCAAAAAAGTGCTGAGCACGGCTGCTTTAATTGAGGTTCGGCACGCCCTGGATTATGCATTTTCTGACGCTAGTTCTGGCCGAACCAATTCGCTTCTCGAGCATGGGGAAGCCGGTGATCACCTAGGTGCGATACAGGAAATGAATCACCTACTCAAGATCCTACCGGCGTTGAAGCGGTCGCCATTACTTGCCGAGTGTAATGATCTCGTAAATCGAATTCTGAGTCGGCGCACAATGCCATCTTTTGATCATGCAATCTACAAGCAGCCTATGAGCGGATCTGTACATTGGCATCAGGATCAAGCGTACAAAGATAAAGTAAAAAAGATGCAGAGTGTGCATGTCTGGATCCCGCTTCAAGATACTGTCCCTTCAATGGGATGTATGCAATACGTGCCCGGTTCACATCGACTTGGTAATTTAAGGCATCAACGGTCAGCTACAGCACATACTCTTTTTGCAAAATTAGACGGCCGAGCCTGTGAGGACGCTGTGCAGGTTACAGCTAGTCTGGGCGATGTAATCATCCACCTTCCGCAGACCCTTCACAGTAGCTTGCCCAACCACTCTGGTGAGATAAGAAAAGCGTGGATAGTGCACTTCAGTCCATATGGTTATTGGGAACCGTTATTACCTCAGAACCTCTTGTGGTACGCGCAGAAGAAAATGCGGTTGCTTTCTCTGGCTCTAGGGCGACGACTTGATGATCAAGAATCTGATAAATAGGAGTAGTCCGATTTTTTGTCGGGCACGATCCGGCCAATACAGACTCAACCTACTATCAGGCTGTGGTTTTTTTCAGTCGGCTTGGAAATCGACCAGGCAGAACGGGCATTCCTAGACCAATAACAAATCAACCGGCTACTCGATGAATGCAAAGCATTCTCTAATCCATCGGTTATTCCATGGTAATGCTCGGGCTGTCTTCGGGTGCGCAGTGATCCGTCACACTTCCGCTAGTTACTTCGTGATGAACGGTGGCCATATTCTGACTTTGCAGAAAGTTTGGGGCACTCTGATCTCAAGCTCACTATGCGGTATGCTCATTTAGCTCCAGATTTCCTTTAGAAAGTTCGAACCAAATTTCGTGCTGTTCATGAGATCATAATTATCCGTGTTCAAAACTAAGTAGTGGGAGTTCAAAGCCAATGAAGAAGTCTGTTTTCGTTATTTCGCTGACCTTGGGGCTTTCGTTATCACTTGGCTCATTTGCTTAGTCAGCGGGAGAGCGTCTCATTGAGGACATAATCTACGATGTCATCAATCGAACTGCTGAAACGGCGAGAGAAGAAGTTCGCCGTAAAACGGGAATTGACCCGCTAGATCGTGGCTATGGAGACAGGGACAACTACCGCCCGGCACCCTCTGATTTTCGAGATGAATCAATCGGTGAAGTCCGGTGCTTGGATAATGAATATGATCGCAAAGTTGCGAAGCTTGAAGGGGAGCTAGAGCGCGACTTGGATAAGGCAGAGTGAGAATTTCGCCGGGAGGCGGAGAAAGAAGATAAACCAGGGAAAGTCACAGATAAGCGCAGGAAGCTAGAAAAGAAAGTCGACAAGGCGTATAGGAAATTTGAGGAAAAGCTGCGCAAAGAGAATGATCGGTACGATCGAAAGCGTGAGCAAGTCTTGTCAAAGCATTACGAATAATACGGCGGGTGTTGACGTTTCGTTGACATCTGAGCTGGTGTTGACGGTTTTGAGGGGTGTAAGTCATTGAAAAATGGTGGGCCCACCTGGACTCGAACCAGGGACCAAAGGATTATGAGTCCTCTGCTCTAACCAACTGAGCTATAGGCCCTTTTGTCAGCGAATGCTGCTTAAAGGTTTGCTTTTCGGGGTGTTTCTCCCGGGCGGGAGCAACAAAGCGGGCGCCATTATACCGGTGAGGGGTGGCGCCCGCTACTGTTGTGGTGTTATCCGTTGCCCTGGTCGTCGATGAAGCCGCGCAGGTGGTCGGAGCGGGAAGGGTGGCGCAGTTTGCGCAGGGCCTTGGCTTCGATCTGGCGGATTCGCTCACGGGTCACGTCGAACTGTTTGCCCACTTCTTCCAGGGTGTGGTCGGTATTCATTTCAATACCGAAGCGCATGCGCAGCACCTTGGACTCGCGGGCGGTCAGGCCGGAGAGCACGGAGCGGGTGGCTTCGCGCAGGCCTTCGGCGGTAGCCGAGTCGACGGGTGACAGGGCCTGAATGTCTTCGATGAAGTCGCCCAGGTGGCTGTCTTCGTCATCACCGATCGGGGTTTCCATGGAGATCGGTTCTTTGGCGATCTTCAATACCTTGCGGATCTTGTCCTCGGGCATTTCCATGCGCTCGCCCAGCTCTTCCGGGGTGGGCTCACGGCCCATCTCCTGCAGCATCTGGCGGGAGATGCGGTTGAGCTTGTTGATGGTTTCGATCATGTGCACCGGAATACGGATGGTGCGGGCCTGGTCCGCAATAGAGCGGGTGATGGCCTGACGAATCCACCAGGTGGCGTAAGTGGAGAACTTGTAGCCACGGCGGTACTCGAACTTGTCGACGGCCTTCATCAGGCCGATGTTGCCTTCCTGGATCAGGTCCAGGAACTGCAGGCCGCGGTTGGTGTACTTCTTGGCAATGGAAATAACCAGACGCAGGTTGGCTTCCACCATTTCTTTCTTGGCACGGCGGGCCTTGGCTTCACCGATGGAAACGCGGCGGTTGATTTCCTTGATATCGGAAACGTCCAGATCCACTTCGGTCTGGATGTTGGCGATGCGCTTCTGCAGGCGGACGATTTCGTCGATGCGCTCGGCAATCAGCGGAGCGTAGGGCTTCTTGCTCTTGGAAATCTTCTCGGCCCAGTCAAGGCTGGTTTCGTTGCCCGGGAACGTCTTGATGAAATCCTTGCGTGGCATCTTGCACTCGCGTACGCAGATTTTCATGATCGCACGCTCGTTTTCACGGACCAGGTCGTTGGTGGAGCGGACCACGTTCACCAGCTCATCAAACGCCTTGTTACCCAACTTGAACGGTGCGAATACCTGACCAAGCTCGTTCAGGGCTTCCTGGGTTTTCTTGTGGCCACGGCCGTATTTGACCAGGCACTCGTCGGCGGCGTCGAGCTTTTCTTTCAGCAGCTCGAAGCGCAGGCGGGTTTCTTCCGGATCCGGACCGCTCTCGGTTTCTTCTTCGCTGTCGTCATCGTCATCGTCGTCGGATGAATCGTCAGAGCTGCTGGACGTGTCCGGGGTGTTGTCTTCGTCCATGAACGGCTCGGCGCCGTCCGGGTCGAGGAAGCCGGATACGATGTCGCTGAGGCGGCCTTCGTTCTCGATGATGCGGTCGTAGGCCTGGATAACGGTGCCGGTGATGCCGGGGAAGTGTGCAACGGCGGCCATCACATCGCGGATACCTTCCTCGATGCGCTTGGCAATGACGATTTCGCCTTCACGGGTCAGCAGTTCCACGGTGCCCATTTCCCGCATGTACATGCGGACGGGGTCGGTGGTGCGGCCGGCGTCGGATTCTACGGCAGCGAGTGCGGCAGCGGCTTCTGCGGCAGCGGCTTCGTCGGCGGTGGAATCGCCGTCGGTCATCAGAAGCGTGTCTGCGTCCGGTGCAACTTCCGACACCTGAATGCCCATGTCGTTGATCATGCGAATGATGTCTTCGACCTGGTCCGGGTCAGCTATGTCTTCCGGGAGGTGGTCATTTACCTCGGCGTAAGTCAGGTAACCTTGCTCTTTGCCTCGTGCAATGAGATCTTTTAAACGTGATTTCTGCGAATTGCCTGACATAGACACCCTGTGGACTCGCTGGTAAAAGTAAAAAAGTTAAACAGCCATTATAGCTGTCACGCTATTGCTCTGCCACCGGATGGTTAGATGGTGATCAACACTGCAAGTTTCAAGTGCAGTGCCGTCTCCGGCTGCAGTTTTTGCGTTTTCCGGCCCGCCGGCCCTGTTTCTGGTGCAGCTCAGTCGTCGTTCTGGCCGCTGAGTGCTTTCAGTTCCTGCCGCTCCTCGGCGGTGAGGTCGGCAAGGCTGCGTTTTTCCGACAGCAGGGACGCCAGCCGTTGCTTGCGTGCCACCTCCTGATTCGGATTCAGCATCTCCCGGGCACCTGCCAGGGTCTGCTCCCGTGCCGGCACGTGTTCAATGCCGTCGAACAGACCGTAGAACTGTTCCCTGGCCCGCTTGTCCGTGGCCAGTTGGCGAGTCAGGGAGCGCCGGTTTGCGATGGCGTTCTCCAGAATCCAGCCGGCAAACTGGCCCGCCTGCCGGTACTGGCGGCTGCTCCTGCTCAGTTCGGCAATTTCGCTGGCCATGTCCGGTGCTTCCAGCAGGGCCAGGCAAAGCTGGGTATCCTTGCTGAGTTTTACGTCAATCCGTTGTTCCTGTACCCGGCGTTCGCCGTATCCACCCTTGCCGTTCTGTTGGCGGCGGTTCTGCCAGTCACCGCGGTTGGTCCCGCACAGTCTCAGCATCTCATGCCACATGGCATCCCTGAGGGTGCTGCGGGGCATTTTCTTGAGCAGCGGCTCTACCCGCGCCTTCAACTCACCCCGGTCTTCCGGCAGCGTCAGGTCCAGCCCCTCGCTCTGCCGGTTAAACAGGTAGCGCGACAGGGGCGTGGCACCGTCGATGCGCTTCTGGAACGCGTCCGCGCCTTCTTTGCGTACCAACGTGTCCGGGTCTTCACCGTCAGGCATCATCAGGAACTGCAGATGCAGCCCGTCGGTCAGCAATTCCAGGGCGTTTTCCATCGCCTTGTCTGCCGCGCGGTAACCGGCCTGGTCGCCGTCGAAACAGAACACCAGATGGCGCACCTGTTTCAGCAGGGCTGACAGGCTGTCCTGGTTTGTCGCCGTGCCCAGTGTCGCCACTGCGAAGTGGATGCCGTTCTGCGCCAGGGCAATGACATCCATATACCCTTCCACCACCAGCAGCTTGTCCAGCTGGCGGATCGACTGCTTGGCTTCGTAAAGGCCGTAAATCTCGCGGCTTTTATGAAAGACATCAGACTCCGGAGAGTTGATGTACTTGGCCTTGTCGTCACCCAGGGTGCGTCCGCCAAAGGCAATGGTCCGGCCGCGGCTGTTGCGGATCGGGAACATCACCCGGTTGCGGAACAAATCCCGTGGCCGGCCGTAACGGTCGGAGACGGTACCGGTTTCAATCAGTGGCCCCTGAAGGTCTTTGCTGGCGCTGTCAAAAAGTGCTGTGCCGGTGCCGGGGGCATAGCCCAGCATGTACTGTTCGATAATGGTGTCGTCCAGGCCCCGTTGTTTCAGGTAGTCCCGGGCGAATTCACCTTGCTGGCCCCGGAGCGCGGCCTGGTAGAAGCGGCTGGCATAATCCAGGGCATCTGTCAGTGTTCGCGCCTGTTGCATTTCCTGGCGCGCGCTCTGGTCGTAGGGCACTTCCATGCCGGCTCGCCGGGCCAGTTCCTCGACCGCGTCGGTGAACCCCAGGCCGTCGAACTCGCGAACAAAGCTGATGGCATCACCATGGGCGCCACAGCCAAAGCAGTGGTAAAAGCCCTTGTCCGGCCGAACGTTGAAAGACGGCGTTTTTTCATCATGGAAGGGGCAGCGGGCCTTGTAGTTGCCGCCGGCCTTTTTCAGGGTGATACGTGATCCGATCAGCTCGGCCAGGTCTATCCTGTCGAGCAGGTCTTCAACAAAGCGTTGTGGGATCAGTCCACTCATGATGTCTCCGGTCGCGCGGAAAATGCCGGGCCTGCAAGTACAGCCAAAAATGCCGCCGAAGCCAGGCCTCGGCGGCATTTGGGTATCGCTCTGTGCAACCTGCGGCTATACAGGCGATTATAGGCTTGCAGTCAAGCGGCGTCCGGGTAAAGCTTAGTACAGACGCTCGAACTTGCGCTGTTCCCGCTGAAGCTTCTTGAGATGACGCTTGACGGCTGCAGCTGCCTTGCGCTTACGCACGGCTGTCGGCTTCTCGTAGTGCTCACGGCGACGTACTTCCGACAACACGCCTGCTTTTTCGCAGGAGCGCTTGAAGCGACGAAGGGCTACGTCAAACGGTTCATTCTCTTTCACTTTAACAGCTGGCATTCGAAAATCACCTACCTGATTGATTCGGTTTCTGTTTTGTCTGATCGACCGGTCTGTCAAATCGACTCGATACCTGGCCAGATTGGCTAAAACTCGACCAGTGCTTATTTAAGGCCGGCAATGATAGCGCTTGCCCATGGCCAAGGTCAATGTTTGTTCGATGAAACTGACGGGGGCTTTCGGGTTTCTGCTAAAATGCTTCGCTGTATTCTACCAGCCTGGAGTTGTGGCCCTTATTTATGCTGATTCTCGGTATTGAAACCTCCTGTGATGAAACCGGTGTTGCCCTGTATGACAGTGAACAGGGCCTGCTGGCACATGCCCTGTTCAGTCAGATTGCCATGCATGCGGACTACGGCGGTGTGGTGCCGGAACTGGCGTCCCGCGACCACGTTCGCAAGTTGTTGCCGTTGTGCGACCAGGTGCTGGCAGACGCCGGCAAGGTTCGCAGCGATATCGAGGGCATTACCTATACGGCGGGCCCGGGTCTGGTGGGTGCGCTAATGGTAGGCGGGTCCGTGGCCCATGCCCTGGGGTTTGCGCTCGGGGTGCCGGTGCTGGGAGTTCATCATATGGAAGGCCACCTGCTGGCGCCAATGCTGGAGGAGAATCCCCCGGCGTTTCCCTTTGTCGCCTTGCTGGTTTCCGGTGGGCATACGCAGTTGGTTCTGGTCAATGGCATTGGCGAGTACGAAATGCTGGGTGAGTCCGTGGATGACGCGGCTGGTGAAGCGTTCGACAAAACCGCCAAGATGCTGGGGCTGGACTATCCTGGCGGGCCAAGGGTGGCGGCGCTGGCAGAGAAGGGCACGCCAGGGCGCTATCGTTTCCCGCGCCCGATGACCGACCGGCCGGGGCTGGATTTCAGTTTCAGCGGGCTGAAGACCTTCACTCTCAATACCGTGACAGCCGCAGAAAAGGCCGGTGGCCTGGATGAGCAGACCCGTGCAGACATCGCTCTGGCTTTCGAGGCAGCAGTGGTGGACACCCTCACCATCAAGTGCCGCCGCGCCCTGGAACAGACCGGCAGCAAACGCCTGGTGATTGCCGGTGGTGTAAGCGCCAACAAGCGGCTGCGGGCAGGGCTGGAGAAAATGACGGACAAACTTCGCGCCGGTGTATTCTACGCCCGCCCCGAGTTCTGCACCGATAACGGCGCCATGATTGCCTATGCCGGTTGTCAGCGCATGAAAGCGGGGCAGCAGGATGGTGACCGGATCGTGGCGGTGCCGCGCTGGCCCATGAACACCCTGCCGCCGGTGGGTGAGCCGCGGGCGAACGGGCTCGTGGACTAGAACCCCGGTTCCCGGCCCTGGGCCATACGAATCAGGTTGTTGCGGTGGCGCACCACGATCAGTATCGCCAGCAGGCCAAACAACGGCAGGGTGTCCGGCTCGATCAGCGCACTGATAATCGGGCCGCTGACAATGGCAATGATGGAAGCCAGCGCGGAAATTCTCCAGCGCCACATCACCAGCGCCCAGATGGCGGCCAGCATCAGTGTGGTGACCGGCGCCAGTGCCAGGCCCGCCCCCAGCGCCGTGGCCACGCCTTTCCCGCCTTTGAAGCGATAGAACAGCGGAATCATGTGCCCGGTTACCGCGCACAGCGCCACTATGGCCTGGGAGAGAATGGTCAGGTCTGCCTGGTGGGCCAGCCATACCGGCAGCCATCCCTTGGCCGCGTCCAGCACCAGTGTCATTGCCGCCGGTGGCCAGCCGCCAGCACGGTAGACGTTGGTGGCGCCGGGGTTACCCGAGCCCAGGGCTCGTGGGTCAGGCAGGTGCCATGCCCGGCAGACCGGCAGCGCAAACAGCACTGAGCCCGCCAGATAGGCGAGGGCGCAGAGCAGAACTGTCAGTACCGGGTCACTCAGATAACTCATCAGCGGTGTTCACTGGCAAAGTGGTAAAGACGCAAAGACGCGTGCTGGTCATTTGTGAGAAAATGCCGGCCCCACGACGGTGCAGGTCAGAAATTACACAGTATCCGCTGCCTGCCTGTTATTCAATCAGCAAAGAGTGTAAGCCCGGGAGCGCCATCCTTGACCGATAGTGTACTGATCGAAGGTCTGGCCGTTGAGGCAATCATCGGCGTTTACGACTGGGAGCGGGAAGTCAGCCAGCGGCTGCTGGTGGATCTGGAGATGGCCTGGGACAACCGGGTGCCTGCAGCCTCCGATAACGTCAGCGATGCGCTCGACTATGCGCTGGTCAGTGAGCGGGTTTCAGACTACCTGGTCCAGGCCCGCCCGCGCTTGCTGGAAACCGCCGCCGAAGGCATCGCTGACTTATTGCAGAGCGAGTTCGGCGTGCGCTGGTTAAAGCTGGCGCTGCGCAAACCCGGTGCGGTGCCGGCGGCAGCGGCCGTTGGTGTGAAGATCGAACGGGGTAGCTGCTGATGCCACGGGTGTATATCAGTATCGGCAGCAACATCGACCGCGAGCGCTATATCACCGCGGCCCTGAATGCGCTGGATAGCTGGTTTGACCAACTGCTGATCTCCTCGGTTTACGAAAGCGAATCCGTCGGCTTTGACGGCTCGCCCTTCTACAACCTGGTGGTGGGTGTCGATACGGGGCTTACCGTGGCGGAACTGTCGGCCCGTTTCAAGCAACTGGAAGCGGATAATGGCCGGCGGCGTGATGTGCCCAAATTCAGTGCCCGAACCCTGGACCTGGACATCCTCACCTACGACGACGAGGTGGGCCGGATCGATGGCGTGGAGCTGCCCCGTGGCGAAATTCTGAAGAACGCGTTTGTGCTGATGCCACTGGCGGAAATTGCGCCGGCCGATATTCATCCGGTTTGTGGCAAGCGTTACGACGCGCTGTGGCAGGCTTACGATCGTGACCAGAAACTCTGGCCGGTAGATTTTGCCTGGCAGGGCCGGTTGATTTCGCGGGCCACTGCCAGGTAAGTCCGCTGTCCTGCCTCAGGACGAGTGGTGTGAGCGGAACATTCGGATCAGATTGTCCGTCGAGCTGTCGCTGGGCGCGGAGCTTTCCGCAGTGTTCCCGGTGAGACGGTCCAGAATGCCTTTGCCCATCTGTTTGCCCAGTTCCACCCCCCACTGATCGAATGAATCCACATCCCAGATGATGCCCTGCACAAAGGTGCGATGCTCGTAGAGTGCAATCAGGGCACCCACGGTTTGCGGAGTTGATTTGTCCATCAGCAGGGTATTGCTGGGCTTGTTGCCGGGGATCACCTTGTGGGGGGCCAGCTTGTCGATCTCGTCAGCACTCATGCCTTCGGCTTGCAGTTCCGCTTTCGCCTCGTCCAGGTTCTTGCCGGACATCAGCGCCCGTGACTGGCTCAGGCAATTGGCGAACAGGGTGACGTGATGGCTCGCCACCCGGTTGTGGGTTTCCAGGGGGATAATGAAGTCCGCCGGAATCAGCCGGGTGCCCTGGTGCAGCAACTGGTGGAAAGCATGTTGACCATTGGCGCCGACCCCGCCCCAGATCACCGGCCCGCTCTGATAGTTCAGCGGCTCGCCGCTTTGGGTAACGCTCTTGCCGTTGCTTTCCATGTCCAGCTGCTGCAGGTGCGCCGGCAGGCTGCGCAGATAGTGGTCGTAGGGCAGGATGGAGTAGGTTTCAGCGCCCCAGAAGTTGTTGTACCAGAGCCCCAGCATGGCCATCACCACGGGCAGGTTCTGCTCCAGCGGCGTTGTGCGGAAGTGCTGGTCCATGGCGTTGGCACCGGACAGCAGCGCGCGGAAATTCTTCATGCCAATGGTCAGCGCGACCGGCAGGCCGATGGCGGACCACAGCGAGTAGCGCCCGCCAACCCAGTCCCACATGGGGAAGATATTGTCTTCGGACATGCCAAAGCTGACCGCTTCCGGCGTGTTCGCGGTGACTGCCACGAAGTGCTTGGCGATCTGGTTCTCGCTGCCGCCGTTGTCCAGGAACCAGGCCCTGGCTACCTTGCTGTTCTCGAGGGTTTCCTGGGTGCGGAAGGACTTGGACTGGATCAGGAACAGGGTGGTTTCCGGATTTACCCGGCGCAGTACCTCGGCAATCTGGGTGCCGTCTATATTGGCCACGTAGTGACACTGCAACTGGCCGTGCCAGTAGGGACGCAGGGCCTCAGACACCAGTTTGGGGCCCAGGAAGGAGCCGCCAATACCAATACTGACCACGTCAGTGAAAGGCTTGCCGGTGTGGCCCTGCCAGCGCTTGCTGAGCACATCGTCCACGAACTGTTCCATGCGGTTCAGTGTGGTTTCCACTTCCGGCGTGATGTTGGTGCCGTCCACATAAATGGGGTCGCCGCTGTTGTCCCTCAGGGCAACATGTAATGCCGGGCGTTTCTCCGTCACATTGATGTGGTCGCCGCGAAACATCGCCTCGGTGCGCTCCGGCACACCACAGCTTCTGGCCAGAGCCATCAGCTGTGTCATGGTGTCATCGGTCATGCGATTGCGGGAATAGTCCAGTGACAGACCGCCACCGCGGATGAAGAAGCGGCTGGCCCGGTCAGGGTCGTCATAGAACATGTCCCGCATGTGGGTGTTTTCCAGTTCCGCCTGATGCTTTGTCAGTGCCTGCCACTCGGGCCGGCTGGTGAGTGGAGCAGAGCCCTGGGACATAGTGGAATCCTTTCGTCAGTCTGGGTGGTTAACGGGTGATAGACAGGTTGTCGATAAGCCGTGTCGTGCCAAGGAACGCTGCCACCAGCAGTGTCAGTTCGGTATCGTCTGCGCTGGCCGGTTTGAGGGTCAGGCTGTTGGCGATATTGAAGTAATCCGGGCGCAGGCCGGCCTCGCTGAGCGCGTCGCTGGCTTCCTGCTCCAGTGCTACAAAATCGCTGCGACCGTTGTGGATCTGTTCCGCTGTGTTTTTCAGGGTTCGATACACGATGGGTGCAATCGCACGTTCATCCTCCGTCAGGAAGCCGTTGCGGGAACTCTTTGCCAGGCCGTCGTCATCGCGGATGGTCGGGCTGCCAATGACTTCTACCGGTATCATCAGGTCCCGGGTGAGTTTGCGGATAACGGCCAGCTGCTGGTAATCCTTCTCTCCGAAAACGGCGATGTCCGGCTGGACCATGTTGAACAGCATGGTGACCACCGTTGCCACGCCTTCAAAATGACCGGGCCTGCTGGCGCCGCAATGGCCTTCACTGACTTCCGGCACGATAACGCGAGTGTGCCTTGCCAGCCCCTCCGGGTAGATTTCCTCAATGGAGGGGGTGAACACCAGGGTGCTGCCAGCGGCATCCAGCCGCTCCTGATCCTCAATCAATGTGCGTGGGTAGGTGTCCAGATCTTCGCTGACGCCAAACTGCATGGGATTCACGAAGATGGTGGTGACCACGATATCGGCGGCTTCCCGTGCTTTTCTGACCAGCGAGATATGGCCTTCATGCAGGTTGCCCATGGTGGGCACCAGCCCGATGCGTTTGCCCTGCTGGCGATAACCGCGAAGCATGGCCCGGAGTTCTTTCAGAGTATGTACGGTTCTCATGCCTTGAACGTATGCTCCTCGGCGGGGAATGAGCGGTCGCGAACAGCGGCCACGTAAGCTTCGATGGCGCCTTTTACGGATCCGGACTCTGCCAGAAAGTCTTTCACAAAGCGCGGCTTGCGGCCAGTGGTCATGCCCAGCATGTCGTGGACAACCAGCACCTGGCCGTCAGTGTCCGAGCCAGCACCGATACCGATCACCGGTGCCTGCACTGCCTGGGTAATGCGGGCGGCCAGTGGCGCAGGAACACATTCCAGCAGGATCACATCCGCACCGGCTGCAACCAGTTCGCAGGCGTGTTCGATCATCAGCTCGGCGTGCTTTTCATCCCGGCCCTGGACCTTGTAGCCGCCAAACTTGTTGACGAATTGCGGGGTCAGACCCAGGTGGGCACAGACCGGAACTCCCCGTTCGCTGAGGGCGTGGATGGTGTCTTTCATCCAGTCGGTGCCTTCCAGTTTGACCATGTGTGCCCCCGCGCGCATCAGATCCGCGGCGTTCTCCAGGGCAGCCTCGACAGTGCCATAGGTCATGAAGGGCATGTCTGCCATGATCAGTGAGCCACGGTTGCCCTTGGCGACGGATGTTACGTGATACACCATCTGATCCATGGTGACCGGCAGCGTGCTGTCGTGCCCCTGCAGCACCATGCCGAGGGAATCGCCGATCAGGATAACGTCAACGCCCGCTTCACTGACGATCTGTGCAAAGGTGGCGTCGTAGGATGTCAGAACGGAGAAGGCTTCGCCCTTCTGCTTGCAGTCTCGCAGGGTATTGATGGTAACAGCCATAGAATCCTTGCCTTGTGGGTGGATGGGCTAAAACCGGGCCGGGGTATGCCGGCAATCAGGTCTTAAGGGTAATCCGGGGGTGTGTCTGAGGCAATAGCCGCACACCGAGCCATTGGTATCAGCCGGACGGGAAGGGTGCCCGCGCCACCGGATTGAGTTTCTGCAGGTTGTTGTCCGGGCATTGTTGTCTCAGGTCCGCGAGGCTGCGGCCGTCCGGCAGGACCCGCTCGGGGTCCAGGTCCAGCAACGGCTGGAGCACAAAGTCCCGGTTCGCCAGCTCGGCATGGGGCACTGTCAGGCGTTCGCTGTTGATGGTCTCGTTGCCGTACAGGAGCAGGTCCAGGTCCAGCGTTCGCGGACCCCAGTGCCGGATCCGTTTGCGGCCATGGGCCCGCTCGATGGCCTGAAGCTGGTCCAGCAGTTCCAGCGGCGTGAGCTCCGTGCGCAGCCAGGCGGCGCCGTTCACGAAATCGGGTTGGTCCTGGGGGCCAACCGGCCGGCTGCTATAGAAAGCCGACTGCGCCACCAGCTCGGTGTCTGGCAGCGCTGCCAGCCGGGCGACAGCGCCGGCCAGTTGTGCGGAAGGATCCGCCATATTGCTGCCAAGCCCGATAAAGGCGTCTGTGGCTGCCATGGTCAGGCCTTCTTTGCAGGCTTCTTGCGGCGACGCTTCTTGGGGCTGTCGCTGCCCAGTTGAGTCAGCATGCGTTCCTGGCCGCGCTCGTCCAATTCCTGGAACTCGGTCCACCACTCGCCCAGTCCGGGCTCGATTTCACCGGATTCTTCCCGCACCAGCAGGAAGTCATAGGCCGCCCGGAAGCGCGGGTGAGACATGGTCACAAAGGCCCGTTTTCCCTGGCGCCGGGGCAGGCGCATCTGCAGTTCCCAGATTTCCTTCATGGGGCCTGAGAAACGTTTAGGGATGGAGGTCGCCTGAACCTGGCGGCCAATAACCTTGGCAATGGACTGGTGCAGGGCCGGCTGGACCGGCTCGCCGTTATCCTGGCGTTTGTGCCACTCTGCCTGCAGGGCGGGCCAGAGCATGGCGGCAAACAGGAAGTAGGGGGTAACGGACTTGCCCTGGGCAATGCGGGCATCGGTATTGCGAAGCGCCTTGCGGATCAGTTCGTCCGGTTGGCCGTTGTTGATGGCCTGAACGGTTTCCGGGAATAGCGGGGCCAGCAGGTTGTACTCGCTGAGCAGGTCGTAGGTGGCCTCACCGTAGCCCGCGGAGAACAGTTTGAGTACTTCTTCAAACAACCGCGCCGGCGGGATGTGCGTCAGCAGCGGCGCCAGTTCCCGGATCGGGGCCTCGGTTTCCGGTTCGATATCGAAACCCAGCTTGGCGGCGAAGCGTATGGCGCGAAGCATGCGAACAGGGTCTTCCCGGTAGCGGGTTTCCGGGTCACCGATCAGTCGCATCTGGCGGTTCTTCAGGTCTTCCAGGCCGTTGGCGAAGTCCACCACGGTGAAGTCCCGGATGCAGTAATAAAGCGCGTTGACGGTGAAGTCCCGGCGCAGGGCATCTTCTTCCTGGTTGCCGTAGACGTTATCCCGCAGCAGCAGGCCGTGTTCGCTGGTTCTGCGGTCATCGTCTTCGTCACTGTCTTCTTCCGCGTCCGCGGCGTTACCGCGGAAGGTGGTGACTTCAATGACTTCCCGCCCGAACAGTACGTGGACGATGCGGAAGCGCCGGCCAATCAACCTGGAATTGCGGAACAGCTCGTGCACCTCTTCCGGGGTGGCATTGGTGGCGATGTCGAAGTCCTTGGGCTTGCCTCCTAGAAGTATGTCACGAACGCCGCCGCCCACCAGGTAGGCTTCATAGCCGGCGTTGTTCAGGCGGCTGAGCACCTTCTTGGCCGGCTCGCTGATGGCCGAGCGGGACACGTTGTGCTGATCCCGGGGAATTTCCTGGCGCTGATAGGTGCGGGGCTTTTTCTTCCCGTTTCCTGATACGTATGACAATAGTCGTTTAAGCATTGAATTCCGTTATTGCGGTGAGCAAAAGCGAGAGTTTAACGGTTTGGGCGGGATTTGCACATGTCTGGCGCCATAAGCCGGCAAAAACTGGTTGGTCGGGGGCAGATCTGGCCGGGTTGGAAAACCACTGGGCCAGATAATCAAAAGGCGGGTCCGTTTTCACGAACCCGCCCTGAAAGCGTTGACGATCTGCATTGTTTTTGTTTTTACCGGGATTTTTCTTCGTTTTTCTACCCCACTGTCAATCCCCAAGTTCAGGGACATCAGTAGTGCAAACGGAAAGCTTTGAATACACAGAGCAGTCAGAGACACCGGGCAGGTTATAAGGTAAATGCAGTGCCGTCTGAGCGACGATTCTTCTCCACATCTACAACCCGCACGTGCCGTGGGACCACTAAAAAGCAAAGTACCCAAAACACTCAGTTCGCTCACGTTCTGTTTTTGTTTTTGTTACCGAACGTCTTCTACAGCTTTTTGTTCTTGTTGTTGGCGCTGCGTTGTCACTGTTGTTTTTGTTGTTGTGCGCCCTATAGAGTGCAGTCCGTGTGCCAGTTTTTGAAAACTGTTTATTAACAGCGAGTTAGTATTTTGCAATCTTTCAAGAGGGGTACGTATAAGTCCGAAGTGTTACTGAACGCTCGTTTTTTAGATCGCGGGTGTTACCGTGAGGAACACGGGGTAACAACTGAGCGCCAGTTCACACTTTTCCGGTAACACATGACAGTTTCGGCGCTCTCCGATCAATTGCCTGAGCTCTTTTTGCGGGGAATGCCAAGGCGCTGCCGCCGTTCCCACAAGGACTTTCGGCTGATGCCGAGCTTTTGTGCCAGTTCGGTTTCACTCATGCGGTCCTGATTTTCCAGCACAAAGTGCTGGAAATAGTCCTCAAGCGACAGGTCACTGGTTGATTCGGCCTCCCGCGAGAGAGTTTGTTCATTGTTACCGTCCACCAGGGATTCCGGGATGTTTACATCACCACCTTCGCCATCCAGGTCCAGCAGCGAGGGGGTGATCAGGTCGTTGTCGCAGAGGATGGTGGCACGCTCGATGGCATTCTCCAGCTCCCTGACATTTCCGGGCCAGCGATGCCTTTCCAGTGCCCGCATGGCCTCTGGCGTCAGGTTCAGGTCGGGTTTCCCCATTTTCTCGCCCTGACGTTTCAGGAAGCGCTGGGCAAGGCCCAGGATGTCTGCCTGGCGTTCCCGCAGGGGCGGAATGCGAACCTGCATGACGTTCAGCCGATAAAACAGGTCCTCCCGGAAT
The DNA here is from genome assembly GCF_030227115.1 of Marinobacter sp. SS13-12. Classification (NCBI taxonomy): domain Bacteria; kingdom Pseudomonadati; phylum Pseudomonadota; class Gammaproteobacteria; order Pseudomonadales; family Marinobacteraceae; genus Marinobacter; species Marinobacter sp. SS13-12. Next base: position 28,901 of record NZ_JASSUA010000004.1, on the reverse strand, counting down.
TCGCCGGTGCGGGTCATGGCCTTGAGGTTGCGGTGGGTGGCGGCAATCATGCGTACATCTACCTGGCGGCTCTGGGTGGAACCTACCTTGCGTATCTCTCCTTCCTGAAGCACCCGCAGCAGACGGGCCTGGGCTTCAGCGGGCAACTCGCCGATTTCATCGAGGAAAAGGCTGCCGCCGTCTGCGGCTTCGATCAGACCGGTGCGGGCAGAAACAGCACCGGTGAACGACCCTTTTTCATGGCCGAACAACTCTGACTCGATAAGGCTTTCCGGGATAGCGGCGCAATTCACGGAAATCAGTGGGTTGGATGCGCGGGGGCTCATCAGGTGCAGTGCCCTGGCCGCGAGTTCTTTGCCAGTGCCTGATTCACCCTGAATCAGCACTGTGGTTTCAGTGGGTGCCACCTTGCGAATCAGGGTGAAAACCCTCTGCATGGCATCGCAATGGCCAAACATGATGCTTGCCGGGTCGCTGTCAGGATCACTGGCGGTGCCGCGGCCGGGTTTTTCATCAACAGTGCTGGCGGCTTGTGGCTGCCTGGCAAGAATGCCTTCCACCGCTTCCAGCATCTCGTCGTGGTCGAACGGTTTGGCGATGTATTCCACGGCCCCCATTTTCATGGAGTCCACGGCGGAGCGCAGGCTGGCATAGCTGGTCATGATCAGTACCGGAGTGTCCGGCGCGCGCCTGATCAGTTCGGTCCCCGGGGCGCCGGGCAGGCGCAGGTCGGAAATGATCAGATCAAACTGGGTGAGGTCGTGGTTGTCTTCTGCTTCTTCTACTGATCCCGCGTCTGCGACCTCGTAGCCTGCGTGTGTGAGCAGCTTGCGAACCGCCGAACGGATAATCTCTTCATCTTCTACGATAAGAATACGAGACATAACTGTTTTACGACCCCTGGTTCTGGCTGATGGTGTTTCCGGCGTCCGGTTCGTAGGCGGGTAACCTCATGCGCACACGGGTTCCCCTGCCCAGGTCAGTATTTACCGGACTGTCCACCTGTATGTTGCCGTAGTGTTCTTCAATGATGCTGTACACCAGTGATAACCCAAGGCCGGTGCCCTTGTTGGGTGCCTTGGTGGTGTAAAAAGGCTCGAAGATATGGTCCAGCTGTTCTGTCGGGATGCCAGACCCTTCATCGGTGACTTCGATAATAGCGGAGTAGCCGTCGAGGTTTCCACTGATGCGGACCGTTCCACCGACCGGTGAGGCGTCACGGGCATTGGCCAGCAGGTTGATAAAGACCTGAACCAGTCTCTGCTCGTCGCCAAGAATCAACAGGTTTTCGGGGCAGTCGTTCACATAGTGAACTCCCATGCTCTTGTCGCTGAGTGAGAGCAGGTTGATGGATTCGTCCACGCAGCGGCGAATGGCCACCGGCTCATAGCGGTTGGCATGGGCATGGTTGCCGGTGCGGGCAAAATTCATCAGCGACTGGAGAATGGTGGAAATGCGACGGGTCTGTTGCTGAATCTGGTCGGCGGTGGAAAGGATGTCGGGGTCATCCGTTTCCAGCTTCAGGTTCTGGGCCAGTGACGAGATACCAGTGACCGGGTTGCCGATCTCATGGGCGACACCTGCCGCCAACCGGCCCACGGATGCCAGCCGTTCGCTGTGCATCAACTCGTCTTCCAGCAGGCGGGTTTCGGTCTGGTCTTCCACCAGGATGATGCTGCCGCCCTCGGTGTGGTCAGGGCCGCTCAATGCGGCCTTGTGAAGGTTCAGCCAGTGGGGCCGGCCTTTAAGGTCCAGCCTGTGCTTGTATCGATGCAGGTCCTCGCCACTGTTGAAATCGTCCAGCAACAGGTGCCAGTGCTCCGGCAATGCCATCAGGCGTGCACCCACGACGTCGTCAGCGGTAATGCCGGTGAGGGATTCCATGGCGTTGTTCCACATCAGGATTTCACCGTCTTCACCCACGGAACAGGCAGGGATAGGCAGGTTTTGAAGGGTTTGCCGGTAATGTCTGCGCAGGTTGTCCAGTTCGCCCGCCAGCCCCGTCAGGCGGTTCTGGTAGTCGCCGAGAGCCCGCTCCACGTAGCGGATATCCTGGGCCGTACCGCCACTCGCCATGGGTTTGTAACCAAGGTGCCGCTTGACCAGATCCCTTGCAACAGCAGGGCCCAGCAGGCCCGAAAGGTTCACCTCTACCCGGTCGCGAAGGCGCCTGAGCTGGTAGGGGCGGTACTCGACATTGGGCAGCTTGAGCTGGGTCAGCGCCCGTTCCACTTCTCGTCCGGCAACGCCTAGTCCCAGGGGAACCGCCAGTTGCCGCACGAAATCGGCCGAGGATGTGGCCAGCAACTCCCGGCGTTGGGGGCGGGAAAGTGCCCCGAGTGAGCAGGCTTCTGCAGCACCGGCTTCCTCAGCGGTGCTGGTGCTCAACACCGAGATCAGAGTAAACACGACAACGTTTACCGTCAGGCTGACAAACGTGAATATATGCCAGTTGCTGTAATCCGGAACCAGTGGTGCGCCAAGAAATTCCAGCAGGTTGGCCGTGTGGGAAAACGGCAGCACCAGGGTGACAACCCAGATAAACAGGCCGCACACCAGGCCGGCGATCAGCCCGCGGCGGTTGCCTTCCGGCCAGTAGATGACGCCAAGGGCCCCCGGTAACAGCTGTAGCATGCCCGATAATGAAATAGCGCCCAGAATGGACAGGTCCAGGTTCTTGCCCAGGGTTTCGTGAAACAGCAATGCCGCAAAGATGATGGCGGCAATCAGCAGGCGTTTTACCCATCTCAGCCAGTGGTAGATATCGCCCTGGTCTTTCGGCGTGCGAAGAGGCAGTACGGCATGGTTCAGCACCATGCCCGCCAGTGCCAGGGTGCTGACAATCATCAGCCCACTGGCGGCAGACAGCCCTGCAATGTACATCAGCAGTGTCAGTGCCGGGCTACCGAGCGCCTGGGCGATGCCAATGGCGTAGAAGTCAGGGCCGGTGGTGGCAGCCAGAGCCTGGCCGCCCCAGAGGATCAGTGGCACCGGCAGGCCCAGCATCAACAAGTAAAGCGGGAGGCCCCAGCTTGCCTTGGCCAGTGCCTTGGGCGACGGGTTCTCGCTGAAGGTCATATGGTACATGTGAGGAAGTACCAGGGCGCCGGCAAAGGACATCAGCATCAATGCCCGCCAGCTGCCGTCATCAATGCTCATGGTCATCGAGCTGACCGGTGTGCTCTGGTCTGCCAGCCAGGTCTCCAGCCCGCCCATGCCGCCAAATACACCAAACAGGATTACGCCGCCCAGGGTCAGCAGGGCAAACAGTTTGACCAGGGAGTCGAAAGCGATCGCCAGCACCAGGCCCTGGTGGTTTTCCGAACCCTGGCTGCGCCGTGTGCCGAACAGCATGGCGAACAACACCACGGTAATGCTGAACAGAATGCTGATCAGCCGGGGTGAGGTGTCTGGTGCCAACAGGCTGGCGGAGGTGGATACCGCCTGAATCTGCATGCTCAGCAGGGAGAGTATGGCAGCGCCGGAACAGATGGTGACCAGGGTGCCGGCCCACTGGCTGCGATAGCGGTAGGCAAACAGGTCGGCAAGGGACGTAAGCTGATAGGCGCGGCCAATCCTCATGACCGGGTTGAGCAGCACCGGTGCCAGCAGGAAGGCGCCGCTGATGCCCAGGTAATAGGCCAGGAAACCAAAGCCGGATTCCGCGGCCATGCCCACTGCGGCGTAGACCGCCCAGATGCCGGCATAGACCCCGAGGCTCAGTGTGTAGACCAGGGGATGCCGGACCCAGCTGCGAGGCAGCACGCCCTTTTCGGTAATCCATGCGATACCGAACAGCAGTATCAGATACAGAAGGCTGGCCAGTAACAGGCCCGGAGCGCTAAAACTCATTGGGATCCCGGCGCCATTCCAGCCAGAAGCCAATGGCAATCAGGCCAGCCCAGATGACGTATGGGCTGTACCAGGCATTCTCTGGTGATGTCCACCAGTCAAGAATGTTGGGCGAGAATATGTAGATGGCCAGAACCAGAAGGAAGACCAGACGGTAGATATACATCAGGCATGATATCCGCACTGTCGTTTGTGAGAAGCTTTATAACATGTCGTTCACCGGACTGTCAGGTGAATCCGCTCCGGAGCCCAGTTGGCTGCAGCCCGGTCAAGCAGGGTATCGATGTCTGCTGCTCCCGACAACGAACTGAGGTCCTGACCCAGGGCAGCGAGGGCCTGTTCAAGGTTTTGTTTCGCTATCCGGTCATTCAGTGCCGGTGCGTGGTTCTGTTTGCTGAGCTTCTGCCCCTCGGCATTGAGAATGACCGGAATGTGCATCCAGTGGGGTGGGCGAGCGCCCAGGGCATGATAAATCTGCTGTTGCTGAGCCGTCATCTCCAGCAAATCGGACCCTCTGACCACATGGGTGATGCCCTGGTCAATATCGTCGGCAACCACGGCCAGTTGGTAGGCATAAAATCCTTCCTTGCGGAGGATAACCGGGTCATCCAGTTCGGCTTGTACCTGTTGAGTCTGTGGGCCAAGCAATTGATCGTGCCACTCGCTGTGTTCGTCGTGAAGCGCAAAGCGCACCGCAAAGGGACGTTCGCCAGGGTCGGCATGGCCTTCACGGCAGCGCTCGGGGTGCCGGCCGCCATGCTCCCTGAGTTGCTTGCGGGAACAGGCGCAGCGGTAGGCCAGCCTCTGTGCCAGCAGCTGGTCGACCAGTTTTTGGTAGTGAGGATGGCGTTCAGACTGAAAACGTACTGGCTCATTGGAATGCAGGCCGTGGGCCTCCAGGCTCGCCAGGATCTGCTGTGTGGCTTCCGGGGATTCCCGCAGGGGGTCGAGGTCCTCAATCCTGACCAGCCAGGTGCCACCACGACTGCGGGCTTCCAGGAAACTGGCCACGGCGGTAACCAGCGAGCCGAAATGAAGTGGGCCGGTAGGAGAGGGCGCAAAGCGGCCCCGGTAACGGGATTCAGTCATGATAGGTGACGACTGGCCCCGGTTCGGGGGCCAGCGTACTCAGGACACGGGCATTAGATGCCAGTCTGGCGCTCGCGGATTTCGGCCAGGGTCTTGCAGTCGATGCACAGTGTCGCCGTGGGACGTGCCTCAAGGCGGCGGATACCGATTTCAACGCCACACTGGTCGCAGAAGCCGTAGTCGTCCTTGTCGATGCGATCGATGGTCTGGTCAATCTTCTTGATCAGTTTGCGTTCGCGATCACGGGTGCGCAGCTCCAGGCTGAATTCCTCTTCCTGGGTTGCGCGGTCGCTGGGATCCGCGTAATTTGCGGCGTCTTCCTGCATATGGTGCATTGTGCGATCCACTTCTTCCATCAGCTCCTGCTTCCATTGCAGAAGCAGTTGCTTGAAGTGCTCGAGCATGTCAGCACTCATGTACTCTTCACCCTTTTTTGTTTCATAGGGGGTGAAGTTGGTAATACGTTCGCGTGGTTGTGCTGCAGTATTTGCCATTGAATACGGCCTCTTATAATCCTGAAAAGCACTCGCCCTGAAACGGGAATTTGCGGAAAATAGCAGATTAGTCTCAGGGGCGCCAGCCTTGTAACAACAACTTTAGCATGGAGTCATCAATGAAGTTACCCGCTCCGCTGGTCGAAGGCAGGCTGATTCGCCGCTATAAACGTTTCCTTGCCGACGTATTGTTGCCGGATGGCAATGAAGTAATCGCTCACTGTCCCAACACCGGCTCCATGCTGGGTTGTCAGCCGGCGGATGCGAGGGTCTGGCTGAGCACCAGTGACAACCCGAAGCGCAAGCTGAAATACACCTGGGAGCTGGTTGAAACCTCACCAGACCAGGTGGCCTGTATCAATACCGCACGGCCCAATAACCAGGCCCGGGAAGCGATCGAGCAGGGCACGGTGCCGGAATTGTCGGGTTACGGGCATTGCCGGGCAGAGGTGCGGTACGGTGCCGAGAAAAGCCGGATTGATCTGCACCTGTCCGGCCACCCGAGCCTTGCCGACGCCTGGGTGGAGGTGAAGAACGTGACCCTGTGCGAGGAAGGCCGGGGTTATTTTCCGGATGCTGTAACGACGCGGGGTCAGAAACATTTACGGGAACTGATGGCTCAGGCCCGTGCCGGAGAAAGGGCGGTGCTGTTTTTTGTGGTCAACCATACCGGTATAAGCAGCGTACGGCCGGCGGATCATATCGACCGGGCCTACGGTGAGCTGTTGCGTGAAGCAGATGCGGCGGGCGTTGAACTGTTGGCCTATAGGGCAGCATTGTCGGGTCCGGAAGGGCCGGACGGGGACGTATCGCTGGTCGAATCAGTGCCGGTCATCCTGGAAGCCTGACCAGAACTGCGCCGTTGTCTTCCGTTACCGCCAGCGAGGTCAGGGTATCGCCCTGGCAGGGACCGGCAATGCACTGGCCATTCTCGGGAATGAACAGTGCTGCGTGATTGGCGCACTGGATAAAGCAATTGTCCGGGTCCATGAACCGGCCGGGCATCCAGTTCAGCCCGATGCCCAGGTGAGGGCAGCGGTTCAGGTAGGCGTAGAGCCGGCCTTCCCGCTCGAAGACAAAGCCGGTTTGTTCATCCTGCCCGCCGGTGCCATCACTCAGGGAAAATTCTACGAACTGACCTCCGGCAAGGTCACCGCGTTGACAGACTGTCTGCCGGTGGTTCGTGTTCATGCTCCGGGCAGGCCGAAATGCTGTCGGATTCGGTCTGCAACGGCTTCGGCCACGTGTTCCTGGTCGGTGTGCAGGTGGATGGTGTGAGTCTTTTCTTCGGTGGTCAGTGGCTCAAACCAGGTTTCCTGCACCTCAAGCAGCTCTTCGGTGGCCTCGGACGCGTCGCCGGCGCGGTTGCGGATCCATTCCCGGCGGCTTTCCAGTGGCGCCTCACAGTGAATCAGCGCGAATGGCATGCCCCGGCTTTCGGCGACGTCAGCCAGCATTTCCCGTTCGGCCTGTTTCAGGCAGGCTGCGTCCACGATGACCGGCATGCCACCTGCCAGCAGGTCGCCGGCAAGTTCCGCCAGGCGCTGGTAGGTGCGATGGTTAGCCTCTTCGGTATACAGGTTTTCCCCCGTGGGCGACTTGCTCTGATCCAGCGGCCCCAGCCCGAAAAGCCGCTTACGCTCGACATCGGAGCGCAACCGGATCAAACCCAGTTCGGCAGCCATGGAGCTGCTGACCAGGGATTTGCCGCTGGCGGACAGCCCCGTGGTGGCCAGCAGGTAAGGGTTGGGAATGGTGCTGTAATCTTCCGCCAGTTGGGCGTAATCGCGGTACTTCTGCATCAGGCCTTCTTTGTCAGCCTCGGTCAGCGACGGATTGCCCATGGTAAACAGTGCAATCTTGGCCCGCACCATGGCGCGATAGGCCTTGTACAGTGGTAACAGGGGCAAGGCATCGAAATCGCCCCGATATTCCAGGTAGGTGTTCAATACCAGGTTGGCCAGCTCCGGCTCGCGGCGGGATTCCAGGTCCATCAACAGGAAGGCCAGATCGTTGATGACGTCGATCCAGCGAAAAGGCTCGCTGAACTCGATGCAGTCGAATACCGTGACTTCACCCTCGTACACGGTGATATTCGCCAGGTGCAGGTCGCCATGGCATTCGCGGACAAAACCACCATCGTAGCGCTGGGCAATCAGGGCAGACTGGCGTTCGAAGGTAGTACGGGTCCATTGCTCCAGATTGTCCAGTTGCCGTAGCAGCGCTTCGTCGTCAATCATCGGACGGATCTGGTCAAAGTTTTCCTGCATGCCGGCATAGACCGCGTCCGGCGTACCCAGTGGCTTGCCGGGGCTGACCGGTGGCTGCTTGTCGTGGAAGTCCGCCACCTGACGGGCCAGGCCGGTGAGCAGGTCGGCCGAGAGTTTGCTGTTTTCCTGCCGCACGTCGAACAGGTCGTTCTGGTCGAACTGGCGCATGCGAATGGCGTACTCGAACGCCTCGCCCTGGCCGCCCAGTTCCGGTGCTTCTGCCGAGCCGGTAATGGGCAGAACGTCCAGGTAAAGGTTCTGGGCAAGGCGGCGGTTCAGGCGAAGCTCTTCTTCGCAGAAGCGTTTGCGACGTTCCAGGGTCGAGAAATCCAGAAATCCGAAATCCATGGGTTTCTTGATCTTGTAGGCGAAGTCGCCCGTCAGGATTACCCAGGAGATATGCGTCTCGAGAACCTGAAACTCTTTCACCGGGTGGTCATACAGCGCCGGATCCTGCAGTGCCAGAATCAGGTTGTCGGATGTTGCATCGCTCACGGCTCTCTCCTTGGGTTCCTTGAACTCGTTGATTTTTAATGCGCCTATCATAACGGGCAGATTACAGAAATAACACACGGAGGGCCTGCCTCACCGATGCCCCGATTCGTTATAATCCCGCCATGAAAAAATCTGCCCCCCCCAGAAAATCCCCGAAAAAGAACAGTCGCAAAGGCAAAAGCACCCGCAAGCCCTGGTTCTGGCGGCTGTTTCTCCGTGTTTTTTTTATCGGCGTGGTGTTACTCGCTGGCTGGATGGTCTATCTCGATGCCGTAGTGACCTCCCGTTTTGAGGGCCGCCGCTTTGAGGTGCCGTCCCGGGTCTATGCCAGGCCGCTTGAACTCTACGATGGGGCCAGTGTCAGCTCCGGAGCCCTTCAGCGGGAACTTGAGCTGTCGGGCTACCGCGCCGGTGATGGCAGTAACGCGGGCACTTATCGTCGCAGTGGCGGGCACTTTGTGATCAGTACCCGTGGCTTTCTGTTCACGGACGGACTGGAGCCGCGCCGGCGACTGTCACTGACGATCTACGGAGACAGGGTACAGGACTTCAGGGTGCTGTCGGGTGACAGTTCACCCATTGTCCGCCTGGAGCCCGCACAGATCGGAGGCATCTATCCGGCCCACAAAGAGGACCGGGTACTGGTTCAGCTTGAAGACGTTCCGGTACTTTTCACCGATACCTTATTGGCGGTGGAAGACCGCAACTTCCGGGATCACTACGGCATTGCTCCGCTGTCCATTGGCCGGGCGATGCTGGCAAATATCCGCGCCGGCCGGATTGTGCAGGGCGGCAGCACACTGACCCAGCAACTGGTGAAAAACTTCTTCCTGACCCGTGACCAGACGCTGCTGCGCAAGGGCAACGAAGCATTGATGTCGGTTCTGCTGGAGCTGCATTACGAGAAAGGCGACATTCTGGAAACCTACCTCAACGAGGTTTATCTGGGGCAGGCAGGCACCCGTGCCATTCACGGTTTTGGTCTGGCAAGCCAGTTTTACTTCGGTGAGTCCATCCGTGAAATTGACGCCCACCAGGTCGCGTTACTGGTAGGCATGGTCAAAGGGCCGAGTTACTACAATCCCCGGCGTCACCCGAAGAGAGCGCTGTCCCGTCGCAATCTGGTCATCGACGTTATGGCCGAAACCGGCCTCATTGGTGAAGAACAGGCGGCACGGGCACGCGCCCAGCCACTTGGCGTCACCGACAAGGCCTCCTATTCAGAAAACCGTTACCCGGCCTACATCGACCTGGTGCGCCGCCACCTGGCCAGGGACTACAAGCAGGAAGACCTGCAAAGTGAAGGCCTGCGTATCTTCACCACCCTGGACCCGGCCATTCAGCATGCGGCGGAGTTTTCCGTCAAGGACATGCTTTCTCGCATGGAGGGAGGCTCCGACACGGTGCTGGAGTCTGCACTGGTTGTTACTTCCCGTGACAGCGGTGAGGTACTGGCGCTTGTCGGCGGCCGCGACCCGCAATATGCTGGCTTTAACCGCGCGCTGGACGCCCGCCGCCCGATTGGTTCGCTGATCAAGCCGTTCACCTACCTGACAGCACTTCAGCAACCAGAGCGCTACACCCTGATTAGCCCCGTGGAAGACAAGGGCTTTTCCCTGGTGTTCGACGATGGCCGACGCTGGGAGCCAAAGAACTATGACGGTGAAGAGCGAGGGCTGGTGCCCCTGCACGAAGCCTTGTCACGTTCTTACAACTTCCCGGCCGTCCGGGTGGGGCTCGACGTGGGAATCGATGCGGTGAAGTCCACGCTCCAGAGCTTTGGTGTTACCAGTGGTATATCCGAGTACCCTTCCATGTTGCTGGGTTCCGTGGCCATGACACCGGTCACCGTGGCCCAGATCTACCAGGGTTTGGCGACGTCCGGCTTCAACACGCCACTGAGAACCATTCGCCAGGTTACGGACGCTGAAGGTAAGGCGTTGTCCCGCTACAGCCTGAAGGTGGATCAGGTGGCCGACCCCGCAGCCGTGCACCTTGTGCAGTACGTGATGCAGGAAACCATGCAGGAGGGCACCGGGCGTTCCGCCTACCGCACCGTGCCCAGGGAGCTCTCCCTTGCAGGCAAGACCGGAACCACCGATGATGGCCGCGATTCCTGGTTTGCCGGTTTCAGCGGCGACCTGCTGGCGGTTAGCTGGGTCGGCCGTGACGACAACGGGCCCACATCGTTGACCGGTGCCACCGGGGCCTTGCCGGTCTGGTCCCGGTTTATGAGCCAGGTACCCCAGCACGGATTCTCGCCGGTTGTGCCGGATGGGGTGGAGTACCACTGGGTCAACCCGGCGGAAGGTGCCCTGACTGACGAACACTGTGAAAATGCACGCCTTGTGCCGTTCATAACCGGCAGCGAACCCGATGTGGAGGTTTCCTGCGGCGGTAATATAGAACGGCGTATACGGGGCTGGTTTGAAGGACTCTTCCAATGAAAGCGAATACATTGAGATATGCGGGTGTAATGACCTTGGCGCTTGCGATGGCCGGCTGTGCCTCCGGTCCAGGTGGTGGCTCCATTTATGTCCCTGCGGGAGGTTCCTCCTCCCGTGATGAGGCCCCCGAGCCACCGCAGACCAGTGACAGGGGCGAGGAGCCAAGGGTGGAGCGCAAGAGTGAGCAGCCCGAGGAACCGGTGCGCGAGCCGGAGTACAGCTCGCCGAGCTATCAGGACGAAGGCGATGCACTCTCACCTGCCGCAAGGAGCCTGATCCAGCGCGCAGACAGCCTGATGGCCGCTGGTGATACCCAGGTCGCGGTCGCGCAACTGGAGCGGGCCCAGCGCATTGCGCCGCGTTCGGCACAAGTCTACTTCAAGCTGTCGGAGGCCTATGTGGCGCTGGATCAGCTGGGTTCGGCGGAGCAGTTCACCCTCAAAGGGCTGTCGCTGGCGGGCAGTGATTCTTCATTGCAGCGGGCAGGCTGGTTGCTGCTGGCGGACATTCGTCGTGCCAGGGGAAATGTGGCGGGGGCGGATCAGGCTGAGGCGCGGGCCGGGGCCCTTTAAAAAAAGCCCCCGCCAATGGCGGGGGCTTGGTATCGACTTGAAATTACATCTGTTTATGATTCGGCGGCAGTCAAGTCGACGGTAGTCACTTCGCCTTCAATGACTTCAGCGTTGACCCCGGGAGTGAAATCAAGCTCCTCGTCAATCATATTGCCTTCAGCATCCTGGCGTTCATCCATGTCGCAGGTATAGGCAACCGTGTAATCACCTGCCGGAAGGAAGGCGGCGGTATAATCATATTCGCCAGTTTCGGTGTCTACCGGTGCAACGACCAACGGCTCATTTTCGCTGCCAAGATCATTCGGCGTCACATCGAGTTCCTCGAAGATATAAACACCCCCAGCATAAGCGTTAGCGTCTGTGCAGGTTGCCAATAGAGTCTGCCCAATGGTGCCCTTGATAGTACCTACCTGGGCGTTATCAACCAACCTGAGCACCGGCTTGAGCTTATAGCCATCCTGCCCGACAGCTTTAACCAGCGACTTGCGCACATCGAAGTCGATGGTAAGGCTGACTTCACCCCCGGCGGGAACGGTAAATCCTGACGTCTGCACACCTCTGGCAGACGGCGTGGTCAGCGGGTATGTACCGGTCCCGGTCTCGTTATCGATGACTACAGTGTTGTCGTCGCCGAGCTCCAGTCGCATCCAGTTATAGGCGCCTGCGGGAACTTCCTCATCGGAAATCAGGCTTTCAAACGCGCCACCCTGAAGGTCCAGAAGGTTGATAGGTTCCGGGAATTCCAGTTCGAACCTGCTGCGTTCGCCATCGGAGGGCTGGAGCACCAGTGCCGTTACCTCGATGTTTACTTCCCGCGCGCTGTCCACCGGCGCATCCGTGAGACCAACGCTTACGCTGCCCGTTTCCCCGGTACTGCTACTACTGCCACCGCCGCCACAGGCGGCTAGAGCACCGGTAAAACCAACGACTGTCAGGTATTTCAGCGACTGATTCATTAAAACCTCCAATGTGTAAAATACTGGCCGGGTCAAAGAATGTTTAATGGCCGTAACCGCCAAACGTTCGGGTTTCAACAAAAGTTCCATTCCTTCTGTTAACCTTTACTCATGTTTAAGGCTGTCCGGATTTGCGACGTGATGAATCAATACTTCGCCGTTGGTTGTGTTATAAACTGCCACTCCTTTTTGGCGACTAATCAGATGAGTACCGGATTTGTCACTACTTCCCTTTAAACTTTCCCGGTCCAAACGATTTGAAAGACTGGTCCAGCCCCACCTGGAGGCGATGTACCGTTTTGCCTTCCGGTTGGCGGGGCAACAGCAGGATGCCGAAGACCTGGTTCAGGATGTGGTGGTCAAACTCTACCCCCGTCTTGAAGAACTGGAGTCAATTGAGCAACTGCGGCCATGGCTTAACCGGGTGCTGTATCGGCATTTCATTGACCAGGTGCGGCGCAAGGGCCGCCGCGCGGACAGGCCGGTAAGCGATGTGGCGGAGCCGGAGCAGCAGGCTACGTTTCTCGACTCCTACGCAGCGGATATGCCGGAGCTGACCGAACAGATCAGTGCAGGTCGCCTGAAGCCCATCATGGACTCTGTGATCCAGGAACTGTCGCCGGATATGCGCACGTTGATGCTGTTGCACGACGTGGACGGCTGGAGTCAGGAGGATATCGCACGGGTGCTGGAAATACCGGTGGGTACGGTGAAGTCTCGGGTTCATCGTTGCCGAGCATCGCTCAGGGAAAAATTACTTGGGCGACCGGAACTTTTTCCGCAGGTCGGGCGTGTGGAACAATGAGGTGATGGATATGTTGTGTAACGAGTGCAAAAACAATCTGCGTTCCTGGGTCAGGAACGAGCTTTCTGCGGCGCATGCCAGCCGCATTGAGCAGCATATTGCCGATTGTAAGGGTTGTTCCATCGCCGCGCACAACGAACAGGCAATATTTGACTCGCTGCAGGACAGCCAGGCCGTGCCAGCTCCTTCGTTCGGTTTTGAGGCGCGGGTTCTGGGGGCGGCCACTGGAAAAGGCGGAGAAGCCGGGAAAGGTTCTCATGGCCATGGCTGGAGCACGCCTGTGGCCAGTGGCGCCGTCGCGGCGGCCCTGGTCATCGGTATTGCATTGGGGTTTGGCTGGAAGGCTGACCCGGAGCCTGGCGCCGAACAGGCGATCTCCGGGGCAGAACAGGCTGGCGGTGACAAGACCCTGGCCGCTGAGCCAGTTGCCCGCCCAGTTGCCCGCAATGTACGGCTGGCATTCAGCTCCAGGGAGGCGCTGGAAGGGGTTACCCTGACAGTGGAACTGCCCCCTCACGTTGAAGTTGCCAGTTACCCCGGCCATCAAAAGCTGAGTTGGAAAGTGGATCTGGATAAAGGCGAAAATGTTGTGAATCTGCCACTCAACATACTGTTTTCAGGTGAGGGCGAACTGGTTGCCCACCTTGACGATGGCCGCAGAACAAAGACATTCCGCACCAGCCTGAACGGCGCTTCAGGGAATGGCGATCAGGAGCCTTCATCATGACACCCGGTTTTTGGCGCAGGCTGGCTGTTCGCGGTTGCCTCGGGTTATTGCTGGCAACCCCCGTAGTCGTGGTCGCCGACGACGACCTGGATGTAACCATGCGAATGGTCAGAGACAATGACGATCTGACGGAGTCTGTTGTCCGTGAGATTGAACTGCGCGAGCCGGTTGCCCTTGAACGCCGTAATGGCGACGCGGGCAAACCCGCTGATACAACCGGTGCGGCACGAGGCGTCGAAAAAGCACGTGAAGCTCGGGACAGGGGTCGTGAAGCGGCACGGACCGCGACAGAGAGGGCAAAGGAAGTCCGCGAACGTAATGAACAGCGCGAGCGCCCCGATCGGCCAGAGCCACCAGGTGCGTCCAGGCGCCCTGAAAAGCCCGAGTTACCCTGACCCGGGCTTCTATTCCCATCGTAATCGTAATGTTCCTCCCCTGCGACGAAGCACTTCGTCCCTTGCTATACTCCCGGTTTTGCTGTCCTCGCACCTGACTTCTCGGGTGCAGGGTATCGGTTATCACACCGCTATCTCCGGAGTAAGGCTTGCGGCCCATAACATTAGCCATTCTGTTTATTGCCCTGATGATTCTGGCACCTTTCTCAATGGCAGAAGAAGGTGCCGGCAACCCGGACTTTGAAGCCGGCGTGGCGGCATTTGGCGCGGGTGAGCTGACCGCTGCCAGGGCGCATTTCGAGCGGGCCAGGAACGCGGGCCTGAGCACCCCGTCACTGCTTTACAATCTTGGTGTGGTCTATTTCCGTCTCGGGCAGTATGAGTCGGCCGAAGCCGTTTTCCTCGAGTTACTGGACACGCCCCATGCGCCTCTGGCCCGCTATAACCTCGGGCTTGTTATGCAGGAGAGTGGGCGTCCAGAGGCTGCCCGTCGATGGTTTGAGCAAGCTTCTGGCGCCGAGTCGCCGGAAAAGGTCCGGGTGCTGGCCCTTCGTCAGCTTGATGAGCCTGAAGCTGACCGATTCGGCGATATCAGTGGCAGCGGGTATCTCTGGGCTGCCGGTGGCTATGACGACAACATCGCCGGAACACCGGATGACGCCTCAAGTAATCAAGCGGGCGTTTTTGCGGATCTCCTGGCGGCAGGCAACGCTCGCATAGGTGATGACGGCTTTGGCCTGCATGGTGTCGCCTACTCACGTCAGTATCCCGGTAACACAGAATTCGACAACACTTACCTCAGCACCGGCGCCTCCTTGCTCAAAGGTGTCGGTGCAGGTGAGCTCAAGTCCACCCTCAGTGTCGCGGGCTCGTGGTTCGGAGGAGAGGTTCTTGAGCGGGAAGTCCGCTTGGCGGCTGTTTATCGGCCCGATCAATGTTTTTTCATGTCCATCCTGTCCGGGGTTGACTGCAGCGCAAGCGGGTCGCTTTCCACTATCCGGGGCGGGAGTGGTTTCAGCGCCTACGATGGGGAAATGTTGCGGGTAGACGTCAGTGCCTGGAAAAGTGCAGGAAGCTGGCTGTTCAGTGGCCGGTATCAGCTTGAGGTCAACGATCGCAAGGATCTGACAACCGGGCAGGAATTCTTCAGTGTATCGCCGTTACGCAATCTGGTGTCGGCGGAGGCCCGTTATTATGTATCAGGCCGTCTGTCTCTGGGTGCCAGAGGCGATATCCGCCATTCCCGCTACCGGGATAATCACCAGTTGGTTTCCGGTAACGCTGTGGTCTCTGAGCGTCGAACAGACAACCGCCTTCGGGGTGTTCTGCTGGCAGAGTACCGGCTGACTGGCCCGTGGCTGGTGCTGGCGGAGTGGAGCATGCTCAATAACCGCAGCACCATTGAGCGATACGATTACAGCCGTCGCGAAGTGATGATCGGTGTGGAAATGGGGTTCTGATGCAGGGCCGGGCGTCCATTCCCGGCCAGATCTTACTCAGAGGCCGGCGTTTCTGAGCCGGTTGGCCTGCTGCAGGTACACTGTTTTCGGGTCTGTCTCGAACAGGCTATGCAGGCCCAGCGCCTGGTTCACCTCGTCCAGATGGTTCATGAAATAGTTGTCGCGGATGACCTTGCCAAAATGGTTGCTGCAACGCCCGACCAGGCCATCATTGGCACTGAAGCCGAACGCCAGGCTGGTGGTGCCCAGCAGCGCATCTGACGGATCAAGCACGTTGGTCAGAACGCCGGTACCTCCCCAGGAATAGAAACGCACGCCGTTGGCCGCATAGGATCCTTCACCACAAGAGGTGTTGGGAACACCCGCCGGCGCAAAATTATTGAATTCGGCGCTGCCGTGGGTGGTTAGTGAGTAAAGGCTGGAGCTCAGGTCCTGGTTGTAACCACCGCCAGACAGCAGGTCAATCAGATTGCCAAGCGCGTTACCCAGCGATGCCGCCAGACTTTCGGCGGGGGAACCGTAGATCAGGTCTGCAACCGGCGAGCCCTTATGGGGTGAGCCCACCGATGTGACCGAGGCCACCAGGTCAGGCCGCACCCTGGCGATATAACGTGCCGTTGGCCCGCCATGGCTGTGGCCAATCAGGTTTACCTTGCCGTGAATGGCCGCGATTGACGCAATCTGAGGAAGGAGTGCCTCGCCTCTGGCAATGGTGCTGTCCAGGGCGGGGACCTGGGTGGTGTAAACATCAGCGCCGTATTTGCGCAGATCTTCGGCGATGCCATACCAGTAATCCACGCCAGCGATCGAATCGAAGCCGAACATGCCGTGAACCAGCACCACGGGATAGCGGGTGTCGGTGTAGTTGGAAGGAGTGGAATCCCACCACCAGGCCATTGTTGGCGCTGACCATGCCAGCACAAGCAGCATGGTGAATGCCTTGATCCATTGTTTCATTGTTGCACCTACAGTTTGCTGTTGTATTTGTTGTCAAACTGCGGCTCGACCTAACAGGTTTTGCCGATACCCGTCTTGCAGGCGATCCGGGGCAATTGTGTGGTGCTTCCCTGCGCTGACTTCTTTTATTGATTGTTAGATGGTCGCAGTCAGTGCATCTCATTGCATGAGATATGCACATAATTTGATCATGAGGAGGGCTAAGTCAACGGCAGGAAGGGCCGAGGTGGGTTTGTTACCGGTGAAGTGTGACCTGCTTCACTCAAGTGGCCCGGAAAGACATGTCTTTCGGGCCGACAAACCTCCGCGGTTGGGGGCGGAGGTTTGTCGTATTTCTTTGCGAGTCAGAGTGTGGCCATGACCCTGCGTGCCGCTTCGATGGTCTGGTGGATGTCGTCGTCAGTCAGCGCTGCACTGGTGAAGCCTGCCTCAAAGGCAGACGGCGCCAGGTAGACGCCTTCCTTCAGCATGCCCTGGAAGAATTTTTTGAACCGTTCCACGTCGCAGGCCATTACCTGGTCGAAGCGTGTAATGCTGGGCGCATCGGTGAAGAAGAACCCGAACATGGCGCCAGCGCTTTGCACGGCCAGGGGAATGCCGGTGCTGTCCGCGGCCTCTTTAAGCCCGTCACGCACGGCATTGGTTTTCTCTGTCAGCCGATCGTGAAAGCCCGGTTCGGAAATGGCATTCAGTGTGGCCAGCCCGGCGCACATCGCCAGCGGGTTGCCACTGAGTGTGCCAGCCTGGTATACCGGGCCCAGAGGCGAGATGTGTTCCATGATTTCCCGCTTGCCTCCGAAGGCACCGACCGGCAGGCCGCCACCGATCACCTTGCCCAGTGCCGTCAGGTCCGGGGTTACGCCATAAAAGCCCTGGGCGCCACCGAGGGACACCCGGAACCCGGTCATGACTTCGTCAAAAATGAGCACGGTGCCATGCTCGTCACATACTTCCCGCAGGCCTTCCAGGAAACCCGGTACCGGAGGGATACAGTTCATGTTGCCAGCAACTGGTTCGACGATGATGGCAGCAATTTCATCGCCCATTTTGGCGAAGGTTTCCCGAACGCTGTCGATATCGTTGAAGGTCAGGGTCAGCGTGTGTTCCGCAAGGCTGGCGGGAATACCCGGGGAATTGGGTACTCCCAGAGTGAGGGCGCCAGAGCCGGCTTTCACCAGCAGCGAATCCACGTGGCCGTGGTAGCAGCCTTCGAATTTCACGATCTTGTCGCGGCTGGTATAACCCCGCGCCAGGCGTACCGCGCTCATGGTGGCTTCGGTGCCGGAGTTCACCATTCGCACCAGGTCGATGGACGGCACCAGCTCACAGACCTTCTTCGCCATTTCCGTTTCCAGCGCGGTAGGGGCGCCATAGCCGATGCCCTGGTCCACCTGGGCGTGCAGGGCATCCTTGATGGTCTGGTTGCCGTGGCCAAGGATCATCGGCCCCCAGGATCCGATGTAATCGATGTAGCGGCGGTCGTCTTCGTCGTAAAGATAGGCGCCTTCAGCGTGCTTGAAAAACAGCGGTGTACCGCCGACTCCCTTGAAGGCCCTGACCGGGGAGTTGACCCCTCCGGGAATGTATTTCTGAGCCTCGGCGAATAGGGTTTCGGACTGGGTCATGGTTCAGGACTCCTGATGGTCGGAAAATGAAAACAGTGGGTGATGGTCAGCAAAAAGCCGGGTAAACCAGCGTGCGCGCTCTTCAATGGATGCCGGGTCACCGTCGAAAAGGCCGCCAACCACCGCCAGCAGGTCGGTGCCGGCACGGATCAGGGCTTCGCCGTTGTCGGTGGTAATGCCGCCAATCGCCGTAACCGGCTTGCCGAATTGTCGGGCCCGGGCCAGTACCGAGGTGTCGGCGGCGGGTGCATCGGGCTTTGTGTTCGAATTGAAAAACCGACCGAACGCCAGGTAGTCGGCGCTATCACGGTCGGCGCTGGTCGCCAGGGCCAGATCGGCATGGCACGTTGCCCCTATGATCGCATGTTCGCCGAGCTGCTGTCTGGCGGCAACGAGGGAACCGTCGGATTGTCCCAGATGAACGCCGGCGGCGCCGCAACGTTTGGCCAGCTCCGGATCATCGTTGATGATCAGTGGTACCCGGGCATTGTTGCAAATCGCGGCCAGGTCCCTGGCCTGCCGGAGACGTTCGGGTTGCGGGGCATTCTTCTCCCGATACTGGACCAGCACGGCGCCACCACGAAGGGCGGCTTCCACGGCCGCCAGAAGTTTGTCTGCCGGTAAAAGCTGGCTGTCGGTGATGGCATAAAGGCCTGGTCGCAGCCCCTTGGCCGTGGCGCTGGCACTGAAAGTGCCCGGTGAGTCTAGCTCTCCCATGGGATGCCCCGGTCCGGTACCGGTTGCCCGTTGCCGACTTTCAGTGCGTGCCGGATAGCGCGCAGCACATAATTCTGTGCCTGGGCTATGGAGGCCCGGGCCGAAAGCCCGGACGCCCTGCCGGCAGCAATGGAAGCGGCCAGGGTACATCCGGTGCCGTGGTATTCACCGCCAATGCGCTCAATGTAGAAGTACAACGGCTCCTGATCGTGAGAATAAAGCGTGTTGATGATTTTCTCGCCTTCACCGTGGCCTCCCGTTGCCAGCACTGACTGACAGCCGGCTTCCAGCAGGTTGTGGGCCGCACGGGCCTCGTCTTCATCGCCGCCGAGCAAGGCCAACTCAACACCGTTGGGCGTAATGATCTCCGCATGCCGGAACAGGTGCTCCTTCATGCGGGTAATCAGGGCCTCGTCAGCCAGATCGCCGCCACCCGCCGCCTTGATCACCGGATCGGTAATCAGCGGAATGTCGGGATGCCCGGCCAGAAAATCCACCAACACATCCACTACATCGGCACTGCCCAGGGCACCGGTTTTTATCGCATGAATGGGGGAGTCGGCCGCCAGGCACTCCAGTTGCTGGCGGATAATCTCCGGGTCCGTGGCGGTGGCATTGTAGACATTCCGGGTGTCCTGGACTGTCAGGCATGAGAGCACCGGCATGGGGTGGCAACCCAGTGAGGTAATGGCCTGGATGTCGGCCTGGATACCGGCGCCCCCCGACGGATCAAGGCCGGAAACAATCAGAACGTGAGGGCGGCTATGCAGTTTGATGGTCAGGCTCCTCAGAATGGTTTAACGGAAGCAAGGATGACAACGGCAACCAGAACCAGCACTGGCACTTCGTTGAACCAGCGATAGAATACGTGGCTGCGGGTGTTTCTGTCGTCACGGAATACTTTTACCAGGTGGCCGCAGTAGAAGTGGTAGCCAATCAGCAGAACCACCAGCAACAGCTTGGCATGCAGCCAGCCCTGGCTCATGTACCCCTGCACATTGTAACTGATGAGCCAGAGTCCAAAAACGACGGTTGCAATCATCGATGGCGTAGTGATGCCCCGGTAGAGTTTGCGCTCCATGATCTTGAAGCGCTCCCGTCCGGCTTTGTCCTCGCAGGCAGCGTGATAGACAAACAGTCGGGGCAGGTAAAAAATGCCGGCGAACCAGCACACCATGGCAATAATATGCAGGGCTTTGACCCAAAGCATTGGTTAACTCCGTCGGTATTGGTAGTAGCTTTCGATATCGGTTTTCAGTACCACGCCGTAGACCCGCTGAATCATCGGCGCAACGTGGCGTTGAACATACAGGGCTTCTACGCTGGTGTGCTCAAACTCATTCAGTGCCTCTTCCAGTGTGGCCTGGTATTGGACCGGGGCAATGTCCCGGCGATTGGCGGGAATGTCCATAAGGTCGATCTGCTCAGGGGTTTCTTCTTCCGCTTCCTGCTCGCTGTTGGCTGATGGCTTGGTGTCTTCCAGATAACGCGCCAGATCCACGGCGGGTAAGAGGGCGGTGGGCCCGCTGCTGCCTTCAACCACCAGCCATTTGGGCTCGGACTTCAGAATCTTGCCAGCCTCCTCCCGGGACAGGAAGCGCTCGGTGCGAAGAATGCTCCTGTCCATGATGGCCCCCACCGACACCCGCCTCAGCGCCTGGATCACGGGAGAATTCTGATAACTCAGCCCCTGGCTCTTGAGAATGGTCAGGAAAAGTGACTTCTTGCCGAAGGCTTCACTGGTCACCAGGCTGGCGGTGGTAATCACCAGCATGCCCGGCAGGATGATGTTCGGGTTTCTGGTAAGTTCCATCAGAGCCATCAGTGCTGCAAGTGGAGCCTGTAGCACAGCACCCATCATTGCGCCCATCCCCAGCATGGCATAGAAGCCGACGGAGGAAGCGGTATCCGGAAAAACCTGAGCGGCAATCAGGCCCATGGCGCCACCCAGTGTCGCCCCCATAAATAGCGTGGGTCCAATTACCCCGCTGGGCATGCCAAGGCCGATCGTGACCGAAGTGATGATCAGTTTGGCAACGCCGGCACCGAGCAGAAGCCAGAATGGCAGTTGGTTGTCGAGAGTAAACTGGACCGTATCGTAGCCGATGCCCATGACTTCTGGCACCACTATGGCAAACGGCACCATGAGAAGCCCCGCAATAGTAAGCCGTAGCAGTACCGGGCGGTGGTGGTGGCGGCCGGTTGTGTCCACCAATTGTATGAACGCCGCCGCGGCAACCCCGATAATGATCGCTATTGCGATAATCCAGGGGATTTCCAGCAATGAGTTCATGGTCAGCGGAGGTACGCTGAAGGCAACCTCAGAACCGTACATGGCCTGGCTCACCACAGCAGCGGTCACTGACGCCAGGATGATAGGCGTAAAGCCGGCAATGGTGTATTCCATCATCACCACTTCCATGGCGAAGATAACGCCGGATATCGGGGTGTTGAATGACGCGGAAATGGCAGCGGCGCACCCGCAGGCAACCAGTGTGCGAATGCTGTTGTTGGGCAGTCGCATCCACTGGCCCATGAGGCTTGAAAAAGCGGCACCAAGATGCACCGCGGGCCCCTCCCGTCCGGCGGATTGGCCGGTGACCACTGTACTGACCCCTGTCACGAACTGAACCAGGGCGCTGCGAATTGAAATATAGCCCTGATGGTAGTTCAGGCGTTCCATCACGTGCACGATACCCACCTTGCGGTCATGGGTGGCGAGATTGTGCATCAGCAGGCCGAGGCCGACAGCGCCGGCCAGAGGAAGGATTGCCCGGGTGAGAATGTCCAGTTCTTCAAAAGATTCAGAGCCTTCACCGGGTAGGAAATATTCCAGCGGCCACTCTATGGCCAGGCGGAAAACCAGGATAACGCCACCGGTAAACAACCCGGACAGCAGCCCGAGAACCGCCAGTTGGGGCAATGCATCCACACCGGATAGCCGGCGGCGGAAAACAGGGATCAGGTTCTCGGTAATCTTATGCCAGAATCTACGCATGAACGCCGGGTTTCCGGTGGTGAGTGATTTCCTGACGATATTGTAACCAGCGCTGATGGGGCTGCAATAAGTCATTGGTTTATCATGTTAGACTATAGGGCTTTCGGGAACCTGATTTGTAGCTGGAGTAACTGGTGATAAAAGTAGGCATTGTAGGTGGAACCGGTTATACCGGTGTTGAGCTTCTGAGAATCCTGGCGGTTCATCCTGAAGTAACGGTGAGTTGTATTACATCGCGCTCGGAGGCGGGCATGCCGGTTGCCGACATGTATCCGAACCTGCGTGGCCATTACGACCTCGCTTTTTCAGAGCCTGATGTGGAAACCCTGGCAGCCTGTGACCTGGTCTTTTTCGCAACCCCCCATGGCGTGGCAATGCGCATGATGCCGGAACTGATGGCTGCGGGTGCCCGTGTTGTGGACCTGTCTGCAGACTTCCGCCTGAAAGACCTTGATGTCTGGGCCAAGTGGTATGGCATGCCCCACGAAAGCCCCGAGTGGGCAGAAAAGGCCATTTATGGCCTGCCGGAAGTGGTCAGGGGCGAGATTCGCACCGCGCAACTGGTGGCCAATCCGGGTTGTTACCCGACAGCAGTTCAACTGGGCTTTCTGCCCTTGCTGGAGAACGGGCTGGTTGATCCATCGCGACTGATTGCCGATGCCAAGTCTGGTGCCAGTGGCGCCGGGCGGCAGGGCAAGATCGGCATGCTGCACGGCGAGGTCGGTGAGAGCTTCAAGGCTTATGGTGCCTCCGGTCACCGGCATCTTCCCGAAATCCGCCAGGGGCTGACCCTGGCCGCTGGCAGCGAAGTGGGTGTCACCTTCGTGCCGCACCTGATCCCGATGGTGCGCGGTATCGAAGCCACGCTTTATGCGGAGCTGCGTAACCCTGCTGACTTTGATCGTTTGCAGTCATTGTACGAAGAGCGATTCCGGGACGAGCCTTTTGTGGATGTGATGCCCTTTGGCAGCCACCCGGAAACCCGCAGCGTCCGTGGTGCCAACCAGTGCCGCATGGCGCTCCATCGGCAGGAACAGAGCAACATCGTTATCATTTCATCGGTTATTGATAACCTGGTGAAAGGTGCGGCAGGACAGGCCATCCAGAACATGAACATCATGTTCGGCCTGCAGGAAACCATGGGGCTGGAAGCGCCCGCGTTGCTGCCATAGGTTCTCCCGGTGAGTGAATCCAGAAAGCCCGCTGAAGAATACGTTGTCATCCGCCATCGCCCGGGCTACCGGCTTCGCCGTACCCTGATACTGCTGACATTCTCCATTACCGCCGCGGTGCTCGGGTACGCGACGGGCATGGCCCAGGGCGGATTCCGGTTTTCCACCGCGGAGGAGTCCCGCGATCGCCTTGAGGAGCAGGTTGAACAGCTGCGGGAGCAGAACCGGGAAACGAGTCAGCAACTGGTTAATCTCGAGCGGGGGCGAACCATCGATGCCCAGGCCCTGAATCAGGCCCGCAGAACCATCGTAGCTCTGGAAACGCAGATCGCATCACTGAAAGCGGATCTGACTTTCTATAAAAACATTATGGCACCCTCGGAAACCAGCAAAGGCTTGCAGGTTGACCGACTGGCTATGCAACGTGCGCGTCAGGACGGAGCTTACAACTTCAAACTGGTACTGACTCAGGTAGGCGACAACAAAAGCTATATCGCAGGCGTGGTTGCGGTAAACGTAATCGGCATGCGTAACGACGAAAAGGAAGTAATCGCACTGCGGGATCTGTCCGACGATATTGATGACCTCGGCGTCAGGTTCCGCTATCGATACTTCCAGGATATTGAGGGCCTGTTGCGGCTACCGGATGGTTTTGAACCCCTTGAGGTTCAGGTGGTGGCACGTGCCGAAGGTAATAAATCGTCCCAGGCTGAGCGTACATTTGACTGGGATGAATTAACGGAGAACTGACATGCTTGGCAAGAAGAAACAGAAACCCCGCCGCCCCAGTGGGCATTTTGATACCCTCGTCTCGTCCCGCACAACGGTGGAGGGGGACGTGCATTTCTCCGGTGGGCTTCACGTTGACGGCACGATTCGCGGCCGGGTGGTCGCGGAAGAAGGCGGCGACGCGGTGCTCAGAGTGTCTGAAGTCGGCTCTGTGGAAGGGGACATTGTTGCACCCCACGTGATCGTCAATGGCACAGTGCATGGGGACGTCTATGCATCCACGCACCTTGAGCTGGCGGAAAAGGCGTCGATTCACGGCAATGTCTATTACAACCTGATTGAAATGGCCATGGGTGCCTCGGTGAATGGCAGCCTGGTTCACCAGAACGAACCGGTCGGGCTGCTTGGCCGCGACAAGCACCAGGCCAGTGCCCGGGTGGCCGACGAAGCCAAAGCCGAAGACCACGGTGATACAGCGGTACCTGACAAGGAATAGTTGATTGTTTTAGTCAGGAATACGATAATCAGGTCAGATTTTATCCAGGCAAACCGGAGGCGGACTTGAGTGTAGTTCAGCAACAGGCAATGACACCGGTATTTTTCAGTGACAGTGCGGTGTCCAAAGTGCGTGATCTTGTTGAGGAAGAGGGCAACTCTGACCTCAAGCTTCGCGTGTTTGTGACCGGTGGTGGTTGCTCTGGTTTCCAGTACGGGTTCTCGTTTGACGAGGCTCAGGACGAAGAAGACACCGTTATTGAGAAGGATGGTGTGATGTTACTGGTGGATCCCATGAGCTATCAGTACCTGGTGGGGGCAACCGTGGATTACCAGGAAGGGCTGCAGGGTTCACAGTTTGTGGTGCAGAATCCCAACGCGAGCTCCACGTGTGGTTGCGGCAGTTCCTTTTCCATCTGACGCGACGCTGTCTGGCGCACCAGCTCAGGCGTAATAGACAGCGCCCAGAATTCTCTCCCCGCTTGCGCCTGTCACTTCCGGCAGGTTTCCCGATTTTCCTGACAGTGTCTGGCTGGCCAGCCAGGCAAACGCTGCTGGCTCAACCCATTGTGGATCCAGGCCCAACTCTGCTGTAGAAGCAATTCGTAAAGGGCTGCAGGTTCGTTTCAGTTCCCGCATAAGCACCTTGTTTCTGGCTCCCCCGCCGCATACAAAAATGGTCATTCCCGGTGAGGGGGGTATCTGCTGTGCCACGGTGACGGCCGTCAGTTCCAGCAGAGTCCTCTGGACATCGGCCCCGGGAAGGTCCGGGTGCCGGTTCAACAGAACCTTCAGCCATTCCAGGTTGAACTTTTCAGTACCGGTGCTTTTGGGCGGCTGTCGCGAGAAGTAGGCCTCGGAAAGCATATCGCCCAGCAGGCTCTGGTCCACGATGCCTTCATCTGCCCAGGCGCCATCCTTGTCATAGGCGCGGCCAGTCTGATCCAGGCACCATGCATCCATCAGTGCATTCGATGGTCCGGTGTCAAAGCCGGTGACAGGCGCTTTGTCGCTGGCAGGCAGGTGGGTGATATTGGCAATGCCGCCAAGGTTAAGAATGCAGCGGTCCTCTGCGGCATCGCTGAAGAACGCTTTGTGGAACGCCGGGACCAGTGGCGCGCCTTGCCCTCCGGCTGCCAGGTCGCGACGTCGGAAGTCGGCAACGGTTGTTATGCCGGTGCGTTCTGCAATGAGGGTAGGGTCGCCAACCTGAATGGAAAAGGGTGCTGAACCGTCTGGCTGGTGTCGAATCGTCTGCCCATGGCTGCCAATGGCTGCAATCGACGTCGACGGGAAGCCGGACTTTTCAATGACACTGCTTGCGGCAAGGGCAAACAGGGAGCCGGTTGCGTGGTCCAGCTCTCCAAGGTCATCCGGGGTGCCGCGGTTCTGGCTGAGGTTGGCAAGTCGCTGGCGGATGTCGTCAGGATAATCGGTGGTGTGAGTGGCGTGAATCTGAATGTTTCGGTCCCGGAAAGACACCAGTATGGCGTCGATGCCATCCATACTGGTGCCGGACATCAATCCAATCCAGGCTTTCATGTTTTATTCGTCTGCGGCCAGGGCCAGTTGCTGGTAATCCTGACGGAACAGCTCAAACTTGGCCACCTGCTGATTGGCGTGCTTTTTGAAGCGGGCCATTTCAGACTGTGGTACCGGCTTGGCATCCGGCAGTTTCACGGTCCGGGAATTTCTCGGGGATCCATTCACCCGGAACTCATAATGAAGGTGAGGGCCGGTTACCATGCCGGATGAACCCACGTGGCCGATGGTGTCGCCCTGTTTGACGCGCGTGCCAGTCTTTATGCCTTTGCCGAGGCGGCTCATGTGGGCATAAAGGGTAGTGATGTTGTCACCGTGCTTGAGAATAACGGTGCGCCCATAACCCCCTTTCCAGCCTGCAAACTGAACCCGGCCGTGACCGGCTGCCTTGATCGGTGTTCCCGGAGGTGCTGCGTAGTCTGTGCCTTCGTGAGGACGAACCACATCCAGCACCGGATGGCGACGCTGCAGGTTAAAGGATGAAGAAACCCGCGCACTGATCGGTGTTCTCAGGAACGCCTTGCGCATGCTGCTGCCATCGGGGCTGTAGTAGTCGGTATCGCCGCTGCTGTCGGTGTACTGCAGTGCGATGACGTCCTTGCCCTGGTTAACGAAGCGGGCGGAGATAATGTTGCCGGTGTCGAACTTTTCACCATCCAGGTACAACTCTTCATAAACCACTTCAAACCGGTCGCCCTTGCGCACGTCATAGACGAAGTCGATGTTCCAGCCGAAGATGCCTGCCATTTCCATCGCCAGCCTGTCTGACATACCGGCTTCCCGGGCGGCTACATAAAGCGAACCGTCAATAATGCCGGAGGCAAAGGCGGGTTTTACATCGGGTTCACGAACCACCGTTTCGCCTTTAAAGCCATCTTCGGTTTTCTCGACACGAAGGCTTTCCAGAAGGTTGCGCTGAAGGTCAACCGCTGTCAGTTCGCCGGCGTCATCGGTTGCGAACGAGATGGTTTCACCGGCATAAAGCCGCTGTAATTTGTCCGCTTCGCCGTCGCCATGAATAACAGACAGCATGATGCCGTCGTTGAATCCGGCTTTACCGAAGAGGGACGACAGGGTGTCGCCGGACTTGATCTTGTACTCTTGCCATTGCAGCTCAGGCTCGCTGGCCTCCGCGATGGCAGCTGCAGTATCAAGTGCCTCAGGCAGCTCGGGTTCTTTTGTGGCTGTGGATACTTCAGAATCAGGAGCCGGTTTATCGTTGCTCTTCGCCTGTTTGGCGGGCCGACTGCCTGACTCGCTGACGGTGCCTTCATCGAGATCGAGTGCGTAGGCCATTCTGTTGGCTTCAACGTTGGCACTTGGGCTCATGAGAATCGCGGCGGCGATGACCACGCTGGTCGCGGCGGCGATGGTAATATGTGTTTTTGGAAACATTTTCAGCACGTGTCGCATCCGTTTTGATCGGCATTCCGGTAGGTTGTACTACCTAATTAAAGCTGTTGTTCAAGTATAGACCAACAGATTACCGTATAAAATGCGCTCAGGACAGCTTCAAACATTACCGTTGGTGGTACGCGGACCGGATTTCCTGGGTAAGGGTTGCTATAATCCCCCGCCTTAAATACGCGGCCCTGTTTAAAAACTGAGCAGGAATACTGTAGCAGGGAGGCCGGTAACGCACAGATTTCTTTTGTAGTGGTCTGTAACCGTCCTTCCGCCCAAACCATCAGAATTGAGGATGTGTGGTTTATGGCATCTATTGATGAGGCCTTGGCCGTAGTCAAGCGCGGCATGGATGAGTTGATTTCCGAAGAGGCGCTGGTTGAAAAACTTCGAGAGGGGCGCCCTCTCAGGATCAAGGCAGGGTTTGATCCGACGGCGCCTGATCTGCACCTGGGGCATACCGTGCTGATCAACAAGCTTCGCCAGTTTCAGGATCTGGGGCACGAGGTTATTTTTCTTATTGGTGACTTTACCGGAATGATTGGCGATCCAACCGGTAAGAGCGCTACCCGTCCTCCACTCACCGAGGCGCAGGTGGCCGAAAATGCCATTAGCTATAAAGAGCAGGTGTTCAAAATCCTGGATCCCGGGAAGACCCGGGTCGTTTTCAATTCCGACTGGATGAGCAAGCTCTCCGCTGCAGACATGATCCGCCTGGCCGGCCAGTACACCGTCGCACGGATGTTGGAGCGAGACGACTTCACCAAGCGCTATCGCGCCGAACAGCCCATTGCCATCCACGAGTTCCTTTATCCTCTTGTTCAGGGCTACGATTCAGTGGCACTCGAGGCCGATGTCGAGCTGGGAGGAACTGACCAGAAATTCAACCTTCTGATGGGGCGCATTCTGCAGAGACATTATGGGCAGTCGCCTCAGGTCGTTCTCACCATGCCGATACTCGAAGGGCTCGACGGCGTCCAGAAAATGTCGAAGTCCCTTGGCAACTATGTAGGAGTCAACGACTCGCCCGGTGAGATGTACACCAAATTGCTGTCCATGCCGGACGATCTGCTTTGGCGTTACTTTGAATTGTTGAGCTTCCGGCCGCTGGCCGAAGTGGAGGAGTTTCACGCTGCCGTAGACAATGGCGCCAACCCGCAGGAGTACAAGAAGCTCCTGGCGGAAGAGATCATTACCCGTTTCCACGACGCCGAAGCGGCTGCGACGGCTCACAAGTCGGCCGGTAATCGGGTGGGCCTTGGCGAGATCCCTGAGAATGTACCAGTAGTGGAGGTTTCCCTGGCCGGGCGCGGTGAATTGCATATTGTGTCATTGCTCAAGGAGGCCAACCTGGCGAGCAATGGCAAGGCTGCGAAGGACGTGTTCGGTCGCGGCGCTGTCTACATTAATGGTGAGCAGGTAACGGACGAACGGTTGTTTGCCGCTGGTGATGACTGTGTTGTCCAGGCAGGTAAGAAGAAGATTGCCCGTGTTCTGGTCAAGGATTGATCGGAATCCGGGGTTTCTGAGAAAATATCCAAAAGCGCGTTGACACCTCGAGTGAGCTCTGTAGAATACGCATCTCTTTCGAGGGACACGCCCCTGGGGCGGGTCAGAAATTGAAAGGCAACCGTTTGAATTACCTGAAGATTTCAAGTTTTTAAATTCTTCAGAAAGCGGTTGACAAGGCAGCGATTCGA